>JBBQHM010000081.1:0-10367 GCA_038323965.1 Chthoniobacterales bacterium
CCACCCGGTTTCCTCGATCATCCACCAAAAAAGATCGTTGAGCCGGCCATTAAATCGGAGGTCGCCGGCGAAGCGCCAGAGCTCGATGGTGGGAAAGCCAAAGAGCATGGCGAAAATAAGAGGAATCCCTGCCGCCAGCAGCAGGAGAAAGGCGCGGCGGCGGAGCGCGAAGGCGACCGGCAGCAGCAAAAGCGCCGCGACGAAGTTGAGGGAAAGCGCGAGGCCGAAAGTGATGGCCGCGCCAGCCGCGAGCTTCCAGCTCGGACGGCTGTCGTTTCTAACGAGACATAGAATCGTTGCGGTCAGAGCGAGAAGGAAAACGCTGTCGCAATGAGCGGCGCCCGCAAAACTGTAGATGCCGAGAGGATTCCAGGCATACCACGCGGCCCGCTCGAAGCGATCACCGCCCCGGAAAATAAGGAGCAGGAGTCCCGCGACCCCCAAATCTGCCAGAGCAAAAACACTTTTCCAGAGCAGCGGCGAAGTCGAAGCCGCGGCCAGGACGCGGAACATGATTTCTGTGCCGGGCGCGAAGTGCGTCGGCTCGTTCGCATGGCGAAGGCGCGACCAATTTTCTTCGCTCGCGTGCAGGGCGGCGAGCTGTGCGTTGTCCGGCGCGATTTCATACGGATTGGCGCCGATGGATTGGACTTTCCCATCCCAAATGAAGCGCCAAAGTTCGTCCGACGGCGGCAGCGAAAAAACGAGGAGGCGGAGGACGATCGCGACCGCCCAGAAAGACAGCGCCGCCTGGCGCTGACTTAACGCGGGAAAGTTCGAGACAGCGAAGAGGTAGGCGAACCCGCCGCAGAGCGCGACGCCGACAAATTTGCTCGGCATCATTTCCAGCGTCCAATCGCCAAAAAAATTCAGCGCCGCGGCGCAAGCGATTAACGCCGCTAGCGCAATGGAAAATCGAAGCATCACTCCGCGTGGCATGAGCGGTTACGGAGAAGCGGGGCTGGTGCTGCGCAGGTCGCTTTTCTGCAGTCCTGTTTTCAACATGCGAGCCAGGCCGAGTTTGTGGGCGGCCAGATCGATCAGTTCGTTGATGCGCCGCTCCAACCGCCGCGCGCGGAAAATGAGGAAGGCGACAATGGCCGCATACGGCACGACGAACCAGAGGTCGATCTGACCCGCGTTTAGATAACGGTAAAGAAACGCGCTGATGGCGATTCCGTTAAGAATGGCGGTGGTGGCAACGAAGCGGAAGCGCGAACGGGAACGCGTGAGGCATTTCGGACCGCCATGGTATTCCGTCACCGTCTGCAGGGTGATGCTCCACCAGAAATTCCCATAGATTTGCACGTCCCAATCCTGCCAGCCGGTGTCGGACGAGTAGCGCCAGCCTTCGTTCTCGAGCAGTGAAAAAATCTCGGCCAGCAGCTGATGACGGTCCTGGCCATTTTCACTCCAGAAAACACGGTCGCCGCCCCGACCTCCGACGCGCGAGGAAGGCGGCAAATCCTCATGGGTAGCGATGACGCTGTCGGGCGTGCGCTTGAATTGCAGCCAGGTGAAATAACGCGACCAGCCGCGAACCAACGGCTGCACGAAGGCCAGGAACATGACCAGAATCCGCGCTCGCACCGTGTCAAAGCGCGGCTCAATCCTCGCGCGCACCATGTAGGAGAGCGCCACGCAAAAGGTGCCGCCAAACATCAGATACGGGAGGATGCGCAGGCTGGGTAAAAAGATGCCGAGACCGAAAAGGAAAAGGGTGAGGACGAACCACTCGACGCTGCCCAGATACGCCGCGACCTCCGATTGCGGCGTCGGATAAATCGACTGGAAAAATCCTTCACCGAAAACTCCGTGGTAGATGATTGGGCTCCCGAGAAACCAGCTAAAGCGTGGTGTTCCGTAGATCTGGCCGCGCCATTTCGCGGTGCCGGTGGGTCCGAAGAAAATGAGATGCTTAAAACGAAGCAACGACTCCGCTTCGCCATAACCGCGCTGCTGTTTTAGAAATGCGCGAATGGTGAAGCGCCGATAATGCCAGACGATTGCGGCCGGGCTAAAGCCGATCAGGTAGCCGCATTGCTGGAGCCGCCAGCAAAAGTCGACGTCGTCACCAGCAGCGTGGTACTCGACATCGAATCCACCGACATGATCGAACGCCCAGCGGTAGAACGCCATGTTACAGCCGGGGATATGCTCGGCGATGGTGTCGGTCAGCAGCACGTGACTGGGTCCGCCGGGTGCCGCGGCGACTGCGGCCTGCACCGCGCCCTGCGCTGGCGGCGGAACGTTCGGACCCCCGACGCCCGCAAACTCGCCGCTCACCAGTGTTCCTATTAAATAATAGAGCCAGTCGACATCCGCCATGCAGTCGGAGTCGGTGTAGGCCAGCACCTCGCCCGTCGCGGCGTGCGCACCGGTATTGCGCGCGTGGCTCAGTCCATGATTCGACTGATGAATATATCGGACGTTCGGGAATTCAGCCGCGATCTCACGGGTGTTATCGTTCGACCCGTCATCCACCAGCACCACTTCGTAATTTGGATAATTGAGTCTGCCTAACGACTCCAGACAGTCGCGCAGCGTCGCGCCACCGTTGTAGGAACAAACGATGACCGACACCGTGGGCGTGGTCGGAAGCTCGCGATGCGGCAGTTCCGCATCGTCGTGGCCGAGTTTGTTCTCCAGCGCGTGGAATACTTTTTTGGGCCTGCGATCTCGCGTGACCAGACCAAATGCCCAATCCGTGACTTCCTGGCCGCCGGTGAACCATTCATCCGTCCACGCGAAAAACACCGTCCCCGCCAATCCGCAGCGGACCACGCTATCGACGTGCCAGCTGAGCATTTCGGCCTGCTCATCCTCGGTGTGACGAATGGTATCCATCCCGAACTCGCCGAGGACGAGCGGCTGTTCTTCGACCAGATTTTGCAGGCGCAGCAGATAGCGCTCAAAGCTCAGCTGATCGTGGAGGTAGACGTTGAAGCAAACGAAATCGAGATTCTGCGGCAGGAGAAATTCCGTCGGCGGATAAGTGGCGTAGGAGTAGAGAACCGCCGGATCGATCGCGCGCGCGATGGTGACCAGTCGCTCGACGAATTCCGTGACCCGGCGCACGCCCAGCCAGCGAATCATGTTCGGAGGGATCTCGTTGCCGATGAGATAGCCAAAGAGAGCGGGGTGTCCGACATTCGCGCGCACCGCTTTTGTTACGGAATTCTCGATCTCACGCCGGACCGAGGCCGTGCGCAGGAACTCGATGTGCTTGGCCCACGGCAGCGTGATCAGAACACGCATCTTCACCGCCAGACAGGCATCGAGAAACCAGCGCGGCGGCGGGTGGTAAACGCGAACGACGTTCAGTCCGAGCGAACGCATCTGCGCCAGATCGCGCTCCGCTTGCACCGGCGTCCCCAGGAAATCGCCGCTGGCGTCCGGCGCGAACGGTCCGTAGGTGACGCCCTTAACAAAAAACTTCCGATCGCCCTCGAAGAAGAACTTCGCGACGGGTCGGATGGGTTGCGCAGGGCTAACGCTCAAGCGGCAGTTCCCTAGAGCATGGGAACCGCGGACGCAAAGCTTTTACAACTGGCGCACGAGGATCTGCCGGAGTTTAATCATGCCGCGGCGGATGCGCGCCTTCACTGTCCCGAGTGGCTCGTGCAGTTTTTGGGCGATCTCGGTTTGAGTTAAGCCGGAGAAAAACGCCATCTCGATCGCGCGCCGCTGTTCATCGGATAACTGCATGACGGCGCTCCGCACGATGGCCTGGGTTTCGTGCACCTGCGCGTAATCCGAAGAATCCACTTCCACCGCAGTCGCATCCGCCAACGCATTGTGCTCGAGATCGTCGCGCAAGCGACTCCGACGCTGCAGCCGCCGTAAACGGTCGATCGCCTTGTTCCGCGTGAGAGTCATCGCCCAGGTCAGCGGTTTGCCGCGTCGCACATCATAAGTTTTTGCCTTGTCCCAGATCTGGACAAACACGTCCTGCAACACATCTTCAGCGTCAGTGGCATTGTTGAGCACGCGATACGCGGTCGACTTCAGGATACCGGCGTAGCGGCGGTGAAGTTCGCGCAACGATTCCTGGTCGCCGTGGCTGGTGCGCTGGAGAAGAGCTACGTCGTCAAATGCGGAGATGGAGTTAACATTAGACATATGTTAGACAGATCATATAACGATATTAGACAAACTCCAATCGTTTTTCGCCCGCGCGATGGCTGTGAACCCGGCTTTAGCGGGCCGCTGCGACGAGAGCGCGCTCGATGACGCGCCCTGTCTCTTGCACGACTCGCGTCGTGTGCGCCGTCGAGATAAACCCGGCTTCAAACTGCGACGGCGCGAAGTAAACTCCCTGCTCCAGGCAACTCCCAAAAAATTTCGCGAAGGCCGCCAGATCGCTTCGTTTTGCATCCTCCAGATTGCGGATCGGACCAGCGCTGAAATAGAGGCAAAACATGGACCCGATGCGATGATAGCAGCACGGCGCCGAATGTTTCCTGATCGCGGCGCGCGTCCGCGACTCCATCTCGTCGCCGAGTTCTTCCAGCTCTTGCCAGCCGTTCGTGCGCTCGAGTTCGCGCAGTTGTGCGAGCCCGGCCGCCAGCGCCAGCGGATTTCCTGAGAGCGTACCCGCCTGGTAGACCGGCCCATCCGGCGACAACCAATCCATGATGTCCGCGCGACCGCCGAACGCGCCCACCGGCAACCCCCCGCCGATCACCTTGCCAAGCGCAGTGAGATCCGGTTGCACCCCGTAACGTTCCTGCACGCCCCCACGCGCGACGCGAAATCCAGTCATCACCTCATCGAAAATCAGCAACGCACCTGCTGCACTGCATTCAGCCCGTAGCAATTCGAGGAATCCTGGTTCCGGGAGATACAACCCGGCGTTAGCGGGAACCGGTTCCACGATCAGCCCCGCAATTTCGTTTTTATTTTCGCGAAACGCGGCTCGCACCGCGTCACTGTTGTTGAATGGCAGCACGATGGTGAGCGCAGCGAGCGCAGCCGGCACACCCGCACTCTCCGGTTGCCCATGCGTGAGCGCGCCGCTGCCTGCACTCACCAGCAACGAGTCGACATGCCCGTGATAGCAACCGGCGAACTTAATGATCTTGTCGCGACCGGTAAATCCACGCGCCAGCCGCACGCACGACATCGTCGCTTCCGTCCCGCTATTGACCATCCGCACTTTCTCGATCGACGGCATCCAGGAACAGATCAGCTCCGCCATCTCGACCTCGAGCGGATTCGGAATTCCGAAACTCGTGCCCCGTCTCGCTGCCTCGCGCACGGCATCGACCACCACCTGCGGCGCGTGTCCCAGGATCGCAGGTCCCCAGGTGCAGACGTAGTCGATGTATTCGTTACCATCGACATCCCAAATCTTTGCGCCCTCGGCCCGGTCCACAAAAAATGGATCGCGACCCACCTGGCGAAAAGCGCGCACCGGCGAATTCACGCCGCCGGGAATGTGGGCCAGGGCGCGCGCAAAAAGCTCAGATGACTTCGACATCCCGCCGACCTTACGCGACCAGCGTGCCGGCGCAGGGTAGTTTTTACCACCCGCGGCTCCCGCCGCTCGAATGCCCGAGCTTCACAGAGAAGAATTCCTAGTTTTCTGTCACTCAAGCTCAAAGTCCATCTGCGCGAAACTCGGGCTCTCCAGGCGCGGGAGCGCCGGGCGGTAAAAATTTGTCCTGAACATTTGCGACAAGCGCGTGCGTTGACACACCGAAGCCGCACCCGATAATCACTCGCAGTTCGGCGGGGTAGCCAAGTGGTAAGGTCGGGGTCTGCAAAACCCCTATTCGCGGGTTCGATTCCCGCCCCCGCCTCTTTTCATAGGTAAAGTGCGAATAATTGACGGGGCACAGATCCAAAGAAATCCGCTGATGTTCTGCTTTGTATTGACGCGTCTGTGATGCGAACAGAAACGAAGTTTTTTTGCCAAGTGTCTCGCAACCGCTCGCGCGCGCGCGCATCAGGTTAGTTGTGACAAGTTGTTGCCCGCCACAATCTCCGCGGTGCGGGCTTCGAGGTATTAACGTCCCGTAACACAAGCTTGCTTCACTATTCCGTTTTTCGTCAAATGAGGTGTGAAACACCTTTCCCGCGGCCTCGGCTGCACGTTGATAACCATCGCACTTGGCCTCTCTCGCGCCGAAGGAAACGGAAAAGTAGTCCGCGATGGCTGAAGTTAAAAAAGAGATCGAGCTGGAGATCGCGCATGTTCTCTTCATTGACATCGTCGGTTATTCCAAGCTGCTGATCGACGAACAACGCGATTGCTTGCACACGCTCAATGAAGTTGTGCGGGCAACGGATGCATTTCGCGCGGCTGACGCTGCCGGCAAGCTGACCACGCTGCCGACTGGTGATGGCATGGCGCTGGTTTTTGCCAGTGCGCCGGATGCGCCGGTTGTATGCGCCCTGCAAATCGCCCAAGCGTTAAAGAATCATCCGAATCTATGCGTGCGCATGGGCATCCACAGTGGACCGGTGAGTGGTGTGGTGGATGTAAGCGAACGCGCGAACATCGCTGGCGCTGGCATCAACATGGCGCAGCGAGTGATGGACTGCGGAGACGCCGCTCACATACTGCTCTCCAAACGTGTTGCTGACGACCTTGAGCAATACCGCCAGTGGCGCGAGCACCTGCACGATCTCGGTGAATGCGAAGTGAAGCATGGCGTCCGCATTTCCGTGGTCAATCTTTATACCGACGAGCTGGGCAATCCGGAGGTACCGGTCAAGTTCAAGGTCAAACAAGAGCCGCCGGCGCCGGTCGCAGCGATCCTCCCAAAACCAACGCATATTCCGTGGCGTGGACTCGTCATCGGGCTTCTGCTCATCCCGGGAGTTATCGGCGGCGCGATCCTCTTTTTCCATCGGGCCATGCTGCGAGAGACGAAGGCGGCGGCACCGGTTACCGCACCCGAAAAAAGCATCGCTGTCCTTCCCTTCCAAAACCTGAGCCATGATCCCGACAATGCTTACTTTGCCGACGGCATCCAGGACGAAATCCTGACGCGCTTATCGAAAATCGCCGACTTGAAGGTGATCTCGCGCACTTCGACGCAGCATTACAAAAGCGCGCCGGAAAACCTGCCCGAGATAGCAAAACAGCTTGGCGTCGCCCACATCCTGGAAGGAAGCGTGCAGAAGAGCGCCGACGCCGTGCGCGTGAACGTGCAGTTGATCAAAGCGGCGAATGATTCGCATCTTTGGGCCGATACCTTCGATCGCAAACTGACTGACATTTTTGCGGTCGAGAGTGAAGTAGCGAAGACGATCGCTGAGCAGTTGCGGGCGAAACTGACCGGTCAGGAAGAGGAAGTCATTGCCGCTAAACCGACAAGCAATCCTGACGCTTATGATGCCTATCTGCATGGGCTGGCTTATACGCTGAAAACGGCAAACATTCCCGCCAACGCCCTTGGCGCGCAAAAATATCTGAGGGAAGCGGTGCGACTTGACCCGAAGTTCGCCCTCAGTTGGGCGCTGCTGTCATTCGTGGAAGCCCGCGGCTATATCACAGCGAACCTTCAACCAACGCCCGCGCTCCGGGAAGAGGCACGGCAAGCCGCCGAAACCGCGCTCACTCTTCAGCCCAATCTCGGCGAGGCCATATTAGCCAAAGGCCAATACCACTACTTTTGCCTAAAGGATTACGACACGGCCGTGCGCTACTCGGAGCAAGCACGTCAGTTCCTGCCGAATAGTAGCCGCATTCCTGAATCACTGGCCTATATCGCGCGTAGGCAAGGTCAGTGGGACCAGAGCGAATCGCACTTCAATCGCGCCGAGCGGCTCGACCCGCGCAACGTGTTCCTACTCACCCAGCATGCGCTTTCCTATGTTGCGCTTCGTCGTTTCCCAGAAGCGCTGCGGAAATTTGATGAGGTTCTAGCTATCACACCGGACGACCTCGATACCGCCGTGAGCAAGGCGGGTGTTGCTCAAGCCGAAGGCGACTTGCCGCGGGCTTCGGCGATCCTCACGCCGTTGCATCCGCCCGCCGACAATCCCGTGGCGTTGGAAACACAATTTTATCAAGCGATCCTGGAGCGTCGTCCTGCACTTGTCATCCCCCGCCTGAAGGATCTGTTGGCCAAGCCTGATCCAGCGATAGGTTATGCCAACGGCGAACTCCGCTTTTGGTTAGGCTGGGCGCAAGAACTCGCCGGCGACCATGCGGCCGCCGAGGAAAGTTGGCGACAGGCGCGCAGCGAACTGGAATCTTTTCTCAGGGAACAGCCGGAAAATTACAGGCTCCTTGGAGATCTCTCGCTGACTTATATGGGCCTCGGTGATAAAACCGCTGCGTTGACTCTGGCCGAGCGCACCATCGCCGCGATCACGCTCGCGAAAGATGCATTGGACGGCCCCAGTCCGGTCGAGGTCCTTGCCCGGGTGGCCGCGCAAATGGGCGAAGCCGACCGCGCCATCGCCGCTTTACAGAAATTACTCTCGATACCGTATGAGGGTCCCATGGCTGGAGGGGTGCCGCTCACTCCTGCGCTACTCCGGCTCGATCCCATGTTCGATCCGCTGCGGAATGATCCGCGGTTTCAGGAGCTCGTTGCTGCAAAGCCCGAGGCTTCTCCGAAGTAGAGATATGGCCGCCGAAATTAAAAAGAGAGATTGGTCTGGAGATCGCCCATGTCCTTTTCATCGACATCGTCGGTTACTCGAACTGCTTTTGCTTGCGGAAGCTCCGCAGTTGGCTTGTTCGACATTGAGCGGCCTCATGGATACATGCTGTCATCGCAGCCGTGCTCTTAGGGCGGCCAATCTTGAAATTGGTGCGGCTGCCAGGCACCGATGGCTCAAAAAAAATAAAACTTGACATTCTTTAAACATCTATTCAAAAACGACGACGACCTCCGCATTTAAGCGAAACCGACTCAGTCGAAAATTCCATCGCATCTCTTAATCAGTCCATCAGTCTGTTTCATCGCTTACGCGGAGCTGGATCGCCGTGAAAATAACAAATTAAAAGCTACAAAAATATGACCACTACCAAGACTACATTACTCGCCGGCTCGCTTATGTTTGCAGTAGCGCTCACGTCCACTGCGTCTACTATCTTAAACTTTGACAGCGTCCCGGTCTCATCTGGCGCCGGCGTGGACGCAACGGCCTACCTCGCCACGTTCGGCATAACGCTTTCCAACGTCACTGCTGGCCCCTCCGGTGCGGTTGAAATCTATTCTGACACATTCATTACCTATGAGGGTGCCTCCTCACCGCACAATTTCTTAATGCAAAATGGAGCTGGCGCACCAAATGGATTAACATACACGCTGAACTTCAGCACCGCACTCACTAGCTTGAGTTTCGTTCGCATTGCCCAAACCTCTCCTAATGCAGTTGCGCAATGGACAGCGACCGCTTTCGCAGGCGTTACCGCACTGGGTAGCGTAAGCGAGAACTTCTTTAGCGGCACAGAGCCTGCGCAGACCTATTCGCTATTCGCTGGTAGCAGTTCCGGCATAACTTCCTTGCAGATCACGGCCAACGGAGGCGGTTTTGCAGGGGTCCCTTCGCTACCGATGGACGACCTGACCTTGAACCAGGTGGTTCCCGAACCTTCGACATCCGTATTGATACTAGGCGCTGCCGCCGCCTGCGCCCTCTGCGGCCGCAAACGGCTGACGGTTTAAGATCTTTCGCTGGGGGCGAAATCGCTCTTCGTCGTCGAAAATAACCCCTGGTTCGCTTTACCAGCCTCTCGTTACTGCGTGGTCTCCCGTTAGCTCCCGCGCGCAACGCTCTCTGCATTAGCAGATGTTTTCAATAGTAGCCGTCATTCTCTGATTCTCTGATTCTCTGAACTCTGTTCCATTCCAAGGTGGTGTTTGCAGCTGCTGCCCGCGAAGTCCAGCGACACCCGGTTGACCAAATGCCACATCACCAGTTTGGCTTGGTGTGTGGGCTTTCGGTCTAAGCGCCTTGCGACTTGCTGACCTAGCCCATTGGCTCTCGTAGAGCGCGGCAGCGTGTTGCTTATGCCCGAGTCCATCCAAAAGGCTTTACGCATAGCCCGCGAAGGAATAGACAGATGCCATGGCAACAAAGAAGAGCAGCTCCGATAAGAGCAAAAATGTGAACGTGCGCGACCTGGACACTAAGACAGACGCGAAAGGCGGCGGCGCACACCACCATAGCGGCGGCGGGCAGAGCACGGGACCTCGCGGGGTTTTGAACCGCCCGATCCCTTGATCCAGCGCTGACGCAGGTGCTGTAAGCGCCAAATCGCGAGACGTAGCACGTCGAGTTGCGCTTGGCGTGGCGTAAATTTTTGCATTCCGAGGTAATCCTAATTCCGCCGAGCAATGAGGCGGCGGCGGACGTTGGCCTTTTCCCACAGACATATTTTCGCTTCTCCGAATCTG
>JBBQHM010000082.1:0-10008 GCA_038323965.1 Chthoniobacterales bacterium
GATCGCCGGGAAGATTGCCGAGATGGCTGGAAACGTGTTCGCGATGGAAGCGATCACCTTTTTGACTAGTGCGCTGGTCGATAAAAAAGCGGGCGATCTGCGCATCGAAACCGCGATGTGCAAAATGTGGGCGACCGAAGCGACCTGGCGCATTGCCGATGAAGCGATGCAGGTGCGCGGCGGACGCGGCTACGAAACCGCCGAGTCGCTCGCGGGCCGCGGCGAAGAGCCGATCGCGGTGGAGCGTTTCCTCCGCGATTGCCGCATCAATATGATCTTCGAAGGATCGAGTGAGATCATGCGCCTGTTCATCGCGCGTGAAGCGCTCGATCCGCATCTCAAGGTCGGCGGCGCGATTTTCAATACCACGCTGCCGATGTCCACGCGCATCAAGTCGATGTTTGGCTCCGGCTCGTTTTATTCGCGCTGGTATCCAAAGCAATACACCAGGGCGAACCCGGGCGACCTCTCCAAACTGCACGCCGATTTGCGGCCGCACATGCAATACGGCGCACGCACGAGCAAGCGGCTGGCGCGGGGATTATTCCACGCCATGATGCGGTTCGGTCCGAAGCTCGATCGCGAGCAACTGTTGCTCTCGCGCTTCTGCGGCATTGCCACCGAACTCTTTGCCATGAGCGCGACCTGCTCCTTCGCGCAGCATAAAATCGACAACGGCGAATCCGCCGCCGAAGTGCTTTCCGTCGCCGACTATTTCTGCCGATCGGCCAGGATGCGGATTGACCATCATTTCGCCGGCGTTTCCGAGAACGCCGACAAGCGCGGTTACGACCTCACGCAGGAATTGCTGGCCGGCAAACACGAGTCGCTACGGACGGGAATCGTGTAACATCCACCGTCATCCCGAGCGAAGTCGAGGGACCCCGCCGCGTCAGTAGCGACGGCGTTCGTTACTCCGCGGGGTCCTTCGGCTCCGCTGCGCTCCGCTCAGGATAACCGAGGAGAGGGCGCTCCGCTGAGGATGACTGAGTTGAGGCCGCCCGTTTGACCACTCCACTCCTCCCAGCTACCGTCACGAATGAGTATGAATTCCATGCTCACCGAGCCGGCGCGCTCCTCGGGACGCCTCTCGACTGAGACAAATAAATCGCGCCGCATCGATGCGCCGCATGTGTTGCAGGAGCTTGAGCAGCACATCCTTATGGACGGCTTCAAGATCGTGATCGATCTCGAGAAAAGCCGCGGTTCGTATTTGTACGACGCCGTCACCGGTCATCGCCTGATCGATATGTATGGCTTCTTCGGTTCGATGCCGGTCGGTTTTAATCATCCGCATTTCGATCAGCCCGAAGTGAAAGCTGAACTCGCGCGTGCAGCCAAAACCAAGATCGCGAACTCGGATGTTTACTCGGAAGACTACGCCGAATTCGTCGAGACTTTTGCGCGGGTCGCGCCGATGCCGCCGTTAAGCCGCTATCTTTTTATCGAAGGTGGAGCACTCGCGATCGAGAACTGCCTGAAGGCCGCGATGGATTGGAAAGTTCGCAAAAACATGGCGGCCGGTCGTGGCGAACGCGGGACGGAAATTCTGCATTTCCGCCAGGCGTTTCATGGCCGCAGCGGCTACACCATGAGCCTCACCAACACTGACCCGAAGAAGACGGATTTGTTTGCGAAGTTCAACTGGCCGCGCGTTTCGAATCCTTCAATCGATTACTCCTTAGGCGAAGACGAACGCGAGCGTGATGTGGTGGAGCGGGAGAAGAAGTCTGAGGCTGAAATCCGCCAGGTCGTGGCCGAACGCGGCACCGACATCTGTGCCATCATCATCGAGCCCATTCAGGGCGAGGGAGGAGATAATCACTTCCGCGCAGAGTGGCTCAAGAAACTGCGCTCGATCTGCGATGAGAACGAGATGCTCCTTATTTTCGACGAAGTCCAATGCGGGCTCGGCACCACCGGCAAAGCTTGGTGCTGCCAGCATTTCGACGTTGCGCCGGACCTGATGGCATTCGGAAAAAAGGTGCAGGTCTGCGGTGTCATGGCAGGTCCGCGCCTCGACGAAGTGAAGGACAACGCCTTTCGGATGCCGTCGCGATTAAACTCAACGTGGGGCGGCAATTTTACCGACATGGTTCGGTCGAAACACTATTTGCAGATCATCGAGGCCGAGGGGCTGATCGAAAACGCCGCGACGGTCGGCGCGTATTTCGTGGAGGAGCTGCGCGCGCTGCAGTCCGAGTCCGGTGCGATCTCCGCGGTTCGCGGCCGGGGTTTATTCATCGCCTTCGACATGGCGGACGCGAAAAGCCGCGATCAATTGTGGCGCGAACTTTTTGATGCGGGCGTGCTCGTGCTGAAGTCAGGCGAACGCGCCATCCGCTTCCGCCCGGCGCTCGACATCACCAAAGAAGTGATCGACGAAACGATCGCGATCCTGCGGCAGCATTGCCCGCGCTCATGATGCTGCGCGAGCTGTCCTGTCCGGGGAGCGCACGCGGCTCGCGTGCTGGTTTCAGCGGCCTCGCTGAAACAGTCTGCCGGTATTTAAAAGTTCGCGAAGACGGGCCGCCTTCGCCTGCACGCGAGCCACGTGCGCTCCCCAGGTTCTAATGCGCGACGTTCTCGAGAAGCTAGGCCTGACCGAGGAGAATGCCGGTGCATTTTCCGGCGAATGGTCGGGTGGCGGTGAAGTCATCGAAAAACTTTCTCCGATCGATGGCAAACTACTCGCCCACGTGCGGACGGCCTCGGACGAAGATTACGAGCGCATTGTCACGCGCGCGCAGGAAGCATTTCTGAAATGGCGCACCACGCCCGCGCCGGTACGCGGCGAGACGGTGCGGCAGCTGGGGAATGCATTGCGCGCAGCGAAGTCTGATCTCGCGCAGATGGTTACGATGGAGATGGGCAAAATCATCGCGGAAGGCGAAGGCGAGGTGCAGGAGATGATCGATATCTGCGACTTCGCGGTTGGTCAGTCGCGGATGCTTTATGGCCTCACCATTCAATCGGAACGCCCCAGCCATCGCCTGATGGAGCAGTGGCATCCGCTCGGGGTCATCGCAGTGATCTCTGCCTTCAATTTTCCGGTCGCGGTCTGGTCCTGGAACGCAGCGCTGGCGGCAGTCTGTGGCGACGCGACGATTTGGAAACCGTCGGAAAAAACTCCGCTAACCGCCATCGCCGTCATCAAAATCGCCGAGCGCGTTTGCAGGAACACCGGCGTCGATCCCGCCATTTTCTCGCTTCTGGTCGGCAACGGCCCATCGATCGGGCAAAAGCTCGCCGCCGATAAAAGGATTCCGTTGGTTTCGGCAACCGGCTCGACCCGTATGGGCTTCGAAGTTGGAAAAACGGTGCACGCGCGACTCGGCAAAAGCATTCTCGAACTCGGCGGCAACAACGCTCTCATCGTTTCAAAAAGCGCCGATCTCAAAATGGCGGTGAGCTCGATTTTCTTCGGCGCGGTCGGGACGGCGGGTCAGCGTTGCACTTCCACGCGGCGTGTCATTGCCCATCAGGCAATCGCGGACAAATTGCGCGAGCAACTGCTCGGCGCCTACCGATCGATGCGCATTGGCAATCCGCTGGACCGCAAGACGCTGGTTGGGCCGCTCATTGATCCGGGTTCAGTCGAGAATGTTCAGCAATCGATCGCGAAGGTGAAAAACGAAGGCGGCGAAATTCTTCACGGTGGCGAAAAACTTGAAGGCGATGCGTTCGCCGGCGGCTGCTATATGCGGCCCGCGCTGGCGACGGCGCGGCATTCCTTCGAGATCGTGAAACACGAAACTTTTGGTCCGCTGCTTTACCTGATGACCTACGATGATTTCGATGAAGCGCTCGCGATGCACAACGATGTGCCGCAGGGCTTGAGCTCGTCGATTTTCACCAATGACATGCGTGAAGCGGAAAAGTTTCTGAGTGTGGTCGGCAGCGACTGCGGGATTGCCAATGTGAATACGGGCACGAGCGGTGCGGAAATTGGTGGCGCGTTTGGTGGCGAGAAGCAGACCGGCGGCGGCCGCGAAAGCGGTAGCGATGCCTGGAAAAGCTACATGCGCCGGCAGACCAACACGGTTAATTTTTCCACAGAGCTTCCGCTTGCGCAGGGCATCGAATTCGGAGCGGATGAGGGAAGCGCGACGGCGTGACATCGTGCAGGTTGCGGCAGTCATTCCGAGCGAAGCCGAGGAACCCCGTCGCCGTACGATGGGTATCGCGGCGGGGTCCTTCGACTTCGCTCAGGATGACAGAGGGATAAATTCGCGCAAAACTGTTAAGCCATGACAACAGCAACTCTCGATGAAGCGAAAACGAACGCGGCGGAAACAAACTTCGAATGGCCGCTCTGTTACGATGCGGAGAATTTCATGCTCAATCGGATCGATGATTTCATGCGGCAAAACAGCTTTGCTCGCACGCTCGCGACCCGCATGCGCGATGAGACTGGAACGCTGATTCTGGATTGGACAGACTACCTTTTATTGCCTGCGTCGGACGAGAAGGCGGTTCGCGAAACCGGGTATACCGAAGATCCGCTCGCGGACGCGCCGGATTCGCAAAAACAACTTTGGCATCCTCAGGCGATGTTGCCGCGCGTGCTGATCGCACCGACCAACGCGAAATATCCGCTCGGGCTCGGCATTCGCGCGGAAGACATCGCGCAATTCGCTGGCCTGCACGGAATTACAAACGAGATCGAAGGCGCGCCGCTTTCACGTTTTCGGCGAATGCTGGTGAGCGAAGCGAATGGTGCGCGGTTCGAGGTGATCGAACGGCGCGCGTATCGCGGTTACGTTTGCGCGGAGCCGGATTTGGAAGCCTATCTCGCGGCGCGCGATCTTTGGCAGGCGCGGAGACGGAAGTGGGATAACGACAGCGAGGGGATGAAAGATGGGCTTGATCGCATTACGCGAATGGTTGCCCTGGTCGGCCAGGATTTGGCGTGTCATCTCGTGTTCGAGGAAGAACGCCGTTATTGGCAAAAAAGGAATGGCGCGGGCACGGAACAGAAGCGTCGCCAGGATTCGTTAGGCCTGGGCTGGGCGAACCACGATCATCACACCTACCGCTCCTCGCGTGAGTGTTTTGTCGATCTGATCAAAGCGTGGGAGTTGCTCGGTTTCCATCGCCGCGAACGTTATTACGCGGGCAAGGAAGCCGGTTGGGGAGCACAAATTGTCGAGCAACCGGTTGAAGGGATTATCATCTTTAACGATGTCGATTTAAACCCAGACGAAGTGGACGTCGATTTTTCGCGCATGCCGCTGCCTTCGCAGCCGAAAATGGGAACAATTGGACTTTGGTGCGGGCTGCACGGCGAGAGTTTTCTAGAAGCCGGCATGCACCATCTGGAGTGCCGGTTCGATCACGCGCTGCTGCGGGAACAATTGGCGCAGGAAGGCATCAATACGATGAAGGCTTTCTCGGACTTTCCGTTTTTGAAACAGGCGTTCACGGAGGGCGAGCGCTGGCCGGTGAGTCGCGATCGCGCAGAACGTTTGCGGAAAAACGAGTCAATCACGGACGCTCAATTTGATGAGTTCACAAAGCACGGCGCGATTGGGAGTCATCTGGAAAACTTGCAGCGCAAAGGCGGTTTCAAGGGATTCAATCAGCACGCGGTCAGTATCATTATCGCTGAAACTGATCCGCGGAATCAGTCGTAGCTGCGACGCCCTCGTCGCAGTCAGTGTCGGCTGCGACCTGGCCGCCGTGTCGTATCGCACCTCCTTCTCGGCGAGGGCGCCGCTGGCACTTCCTGCGGCGGGGGCGCCGCAGCTACAGTGATGACAGCGCTGTTCTCCTAGCGTAGGTAGTCTGCACCTTTATGGAACCAGTTTATATTCTTGGCGGCGGTCGCACTGATTTTAAGCGTAATCTTAAAAAAGAAGGGAAGGCGCTGCGCGATCTCATTATTGAAGCGGGCCAGCAAGCGCTCGCCGATGCGAAGATCGATCCCGCGGAAATTCAGGCGGCAGCGGTCGGAAATTTTAACGCTGGCCAGTTTACCAAGCAGCTTCATCTCGGCGCGTTCATTCCGGAGATCGATCCCAAGCTGCACGGCATTCCCACGATGCACACCGAAGCAGCCTGCGCTTCTGGTTCACTCGCCGTGCTTCTGGGCGCGCAGTGGATCATGGGCGGATTCCACGATGCCGTGCTCGTGGTTGGTGCCGAGCAGCAAAAAACGATGTCCTCGCGCGATGGCTCGGACGTGCTGGGTGCGGCGGCCGACTTCGACGTTGAGCGTCCGGAATACGGCGATTTCATGTTCCCGAAATTGTTCGGACGCATCGCGCAGATTTACATCGATAAATTTGGTGCCACGCCGGAGCAATTCGCCTGGGTTGCTTACAAAAATTACGCCCACGCCAAACTGAATCCGCTCGCGCAAATGCGTGATGCGGACTTGACCTACGACTGCGCTTCACAGGTCTCGGATAAAAATCCCAGCGTCGCACCGCCGCTCAAGGTTTCGGACTGTTCGCAGATCACCGACGGAGCCGCATCGGTCGTTCTGGTTTCAGGAAAATATTGCGACAAACACGGCATCGATAAGTCGAAGCTGCCGCAACTGCTTGGCTTCGGCAGCACCACTGATTATCTCGCGCTCGCGAAGAAGGATGCACCGACCTTTTCGACCGCGCGTAAAGCTGCGGAAAAAGCGTTCGGCATGGCGAATCTCAAGCCGCGCGATATGCACGGCGTGGAAGTCCACGATTGTTTCTCGATCACAGAAATTTGCGCCTACGAAATCCTCGGCCTGGCTGAGCCGGGCAAAGGCGCCGAGCTCGCGATGAGCGGCGCGACCGCGCTGCCGCAGGTCCGCGGCGAACACATTAAAGGCAAAGTCGCGTGGGAAATCCCGGTGAACACCGGCGGCGGATTGATCGGCGACGGTCATCCGGTCGGCGCGACCGGTGTCCGGCAGGTGCTCGACGCGTATCAGCAGCTAACCGAGCAGTCGGGTCCGCGTCAGATCGCGGGAGCAAAGAAATTCCTGACCTTCAACATGGGCGGAAGTCTCACGACCTCCGTCGCGATGGTGTGGGGACGGAACTAAGCGGCACGACGCGCAGCGGGTAGTGTCAGGATGGAGCGGCACTCCGCGATGCGTCGGCGGACACCTTCGCATTTACGACGTTCGCCGACGGCTTCACCCTCCGGCAGGCATTGGGCGCCATAGGGAGATCGAGCGGGCCGGAGCGCTGCCGTGACGCAATCGTTTGCGATGGACGCGGCCTTCAGCTTGTCGACGGTAGTAAACTTCTCGGCTTCCTCCATCAGACCATCGCGAATCGCGATGTAGGCATGAATTTCCTCGGCAGCTTCCCGGGAGGGGAGATCAGCCGGTTGAGAGCGGGTAGTTGGGGATAGGTCTTGTTTTGGGGCAAGTAGCACGAGCACAGAAAGAGCAATTTCTGTGCTGGACGCCCGTTACGGGACGCGAAAATCCGGCGTGGAGTTTACCTGCTTTGCACCTTCGCGGTGAACACTTCCTCCATCGCGAGCGATCGAGTGCAGCGCTTTGGGGTGATGGGAAAATCGCTTACGCTAAACCCAGTGCTTATCCTGCTCTCGATCACGTTCTGGGGCTGGATGTGGGGAATCGCGGGCGTCATCCTGGCGGTTCCGATTCTCGCTGCGTTCAAGATTTTTTGCTCCTACGTCGAACCGCTGGAGCCGGTCGCAGAATTCATGAGTTGAACGGTTCCCAGTCATCCCGAGCAAAGTCGAGGGACCCCGTTGCCCTGCGAATGACGTTGCCAGTTATTCCGCGGGGTCCCTCGACTCCGCTCGGGATGACCGTATTGGCTGGCGCGATCTAGCGTCCCGCGAACAAACGATAATCGATCGAGTAAATCCCCGGCCCCAGCAGGATCAGCACGAGCATCAAAATCGCCAGGTTCAGCGCGTATTCATTCCCCGGGGGATTGTTTGTAATCAAATAACCGCCGCCTTTATGTCCCAGCAGCGCGGCCACCAGCATCGTCACAAAGATCAACGCCGCCGCCACTCGCGTTCCTAATCCGAGTATCAGCAACGTCCCTCCCATCAATTCCGAGAACATTGCCATCCGCGCCTGCAGCGCCGGGAAGGGAACGCCGAGCGATTTCAGCCATCCCGCGAAACCCGCCATGTTTCCTGGCCCCACGATTCCGAGTTTTCCAAGTCCGTGCACGATGAAGCAGGCACCGAACGTCACGCGCAGAAGAAGGGTCGCGACGTTGAACAAAAACGGTGTCGATGAAGTCAGCGCATGCGAAAGAGTCACCGCATCAAACTGCCACAGAAGATCGCGCGCGGTCGAGACGTAAACGAAAAACGGCGATGACTTCACGATTCCGCACCGGTCGCACACAAAGGCTTTGCGACCTTTGTGAACTTCGTGCGATCTCTTCTCGCGAATCGTTATGCACCGCTTTTACCTCGCTCCGGAGCACTGGAATTCCGACGCGTTAGCGCTCGGCGGCACCGAAGCGCATCACGCGCGTAATGTTCTACGCCTTCAGCCCGGTGCTAAGGCGGTGCTGTTCAATGGCGAAGGACGCGAAGTCACCGGCGAAGTCGTCGCCATTGAGTCCGGCGCAGTCCGATTTCGAAAATTGCACGAAGCGCAGAGTGCGCCGCTGAGCTGTCACATCACTCTGGCGCAGGCCATTCCGAAAGGGAAAAACATGGATCTCATCGTCCAGAAAGCGGTTGAGATCGGTGCCTCGGAAATTGCGCCGCTCATCTCGGATCGCACCGTTGTGAAGCTCGCTGCCGACGATGCCGCCGCGAAACAGATAAAATGGCAGCAGGTCGCGATCGAAGCCGCCAAGCAATGTGGACAAAACTGGCTCCCGCGCGTGCATCGGCCGCAAACCATGCGCGATTTTTTCTCTTCTGTAGCGGCGGTCTATGACCGCCGGCCCGTTGGCGTCGACGCTCACGGAGCGCCGCTACAACATGATCTGCGCCTCATCGGCTCGCTTCAATCCGACGCGCAACATCTGAAGAAAATCCTCGCCGATTTTCAGAACGAGCACGGCGATCGTCCACAGATTACGCAGATTAGCACAGATTCTTTCGGAAAATCTGCGGGGATCCAGGGCGCCGAAAATCTGCGGATAAAAACAAGGCCCAACCGTCCGCGCTCCGTCCTCATGCTCATCGGCCCCGAAGGCGACTTCACCCCCGCCGAGCTAAACCTCGCGCGCACCCAGGGCTGCCTCCCCATCACGCTCGGCCCCATCATCCTCCGCGTCGAAACCGCGGCCATCTATTGCTTGAGCGTGCTGTCCTACGAATTGCTGTGAACATCACGGACAAGTATATGTGCGCGGAGCCGAAATTCGGTTAATATCAAAAATGAGTCTGGCCGAGATCGAGAAAGCGGTCGATGCGTTGTCGGCCGAAGAGCTGGCGAAACTTGCAGCCTACATTGCGAAGCAGGATCGTTTGGCGTGGGATCGTCAGCTCGAGAAGGATTTTTCCCCAAGTGGCAAGCACGAGAAGCTCCTCGGAGAGATCGACGCTGAAATCGACGCCGGAAATTTCACGCCTTTGCCGTGACGTCGCATGCGCTGCCTTCCTTTTGGAAGTGTTATCGCCGACTTCCCGAACCCGTTCGCAAAGTAGCAGATAAAAACTTCGGTTTGTTCAAGTCGAACCCGCGGCATCCGTCGCTAGGATTCCAGAAGAAGGGCGCGGTTTACACCGTCGAGATCGGACGAAGCTACCGCGCCATCGCCCGCGAACGCGGCGGCGATTACTACTGGTTCTGGATCGGCTCCCACGAGGAGTACAACCACTTCCGCTTCTAATCCATTGCGCAGGCCCGCGCGCCCTTCTTCCAAATTGTAGGGCAACCGCTCCGGTTGCCGCCAAGCGACGATGGCAGGCGGAGCGCCCGCCCTACAAATTATGATCTCCGCCTCATCGGTTCGCTTCAATCCGACGCGCAAAATCTGAAGAAAATCCTCGCCGATTTTCAGAACGAGCACGGCGATCGTCCACAGATTACGCAGATTAGCACAGATTCTTTCGGAAAAT
>JBBQHM010000083.1:0-9905 GCA_038323965.1 Chthoniobacterales bacterium
CTCGCTCTCTTTGTCCGCGACAGTCAGCACTCCGCGTCCGTGCGCGAGAATTCCAAGCAGTTTACTAGGGAAAAATGCGTTACCGGCGCCCGCCTGTTGCGTAATGAAGCAAAGATCGCTGTCGACCAGCAGCGCGGAATAATCGCGCCCGGCCTGAAGCGGCGCCATCGTCACATTTGGCAGGTCTCGTCGCGCAATTTCCGCGGCGAGCTTTTCGCGCTCAGCACCGTCGCCGCAGATAAGAATGCGAATTTTAGTGCCGGCCAGCAGCGCAGCGGTCTCGAGCAAAATATCGAGTCCCTGTTTTACGCCGAGATTTCCCGCATAACTCGCGAGGAACTCATCGCTCGAAATTCCGTAGCGCACCCGGAATTCGCCACGCGCCGGCAGAGTTTCCGGATCGGGCAACGGTATGCTATTCGGAACGTAAAGTAATTTCTCTTCCGGCACGCCCTTGCGGCGGAAGACGTCAAGCATCCCGCGACTGATGCTCGAGACGCGGATCGCTTTCCGGTATGCGAATGCTTCCAACGCGTAGAGCGCGCGCGTGAACCAGCCCTGACGCAACATGCCAAGACCGACAGCAGCATCCGGCTGCAGATCCTGCACGTGGAACACGAACGATCTGCACTCCAACACCGTGACGAACCACGCCGCCGCTCCGAGCAGCAACGGGGGCGAAATGACGACGTAGATATCAGCTGCAGGAAGGGTCAGCGCCCGCAGAGTTGAAGTAAGAACGAACGTCCCTTCGTGCAGGATGCGGCGCCAGGCGTTGACGCGTTCCGGCACGTAGTGCCAGCAGCGGCGAACTTTCACGCCGTTGACAATGTCTGTGCGATAGAAGTCGCCGCGATCTTCTTCCCGCTTCTTCCATGCCGGGTAATAGGCAAAGGTCGTGAG
The DNA here is from genome assembly GCA_038323965.1 of Chthoniobacterales bacterium. Taxonomy (GTDB): domain Bacteria; phylum Verrucomicrobiota; class Verrucomicrobiia; order Chthoniobacterales; family UBA10450; genus JBBQHM01. The sequence goes on from JBBQHM010000083.1 coordinate 904, forward strand.
CATTTCCACGTCGTCGCCGCGCCGCTGTAGGAATTCGCAAAGTGAAATGTTGTACGGCGAAATGCCGGTCAGCTCTGGCGCGTAATTGATTCCCCAGACAACGATCCGCATCGGGCTTTACGGCTGCGGCTTTTTCCGCAACTCAAACGTCTTCGCCACTGACAGGAACTCATAAATGCCGTGCAGCCGCGCGAAGTAATAGCCTTCTCGCCCATCGAGAAAACCCTTCTGCCATAGGTAGACGTAGAGGAAACGCAGCAGCGGACGGAACGGCATTCGATGAGAGAGGAGCTTTAGTTTCCGGCGGCGATCGACCGTGGCGCTTTTCAGCTTGCCAGAACTTGCCCCGAGATGTCGCTCGATGGCGACTCGCGCCTCCCAGTTCGAATAGCGATTATGTTTTTCGACAAACACTTCCACGGTCGGAAACGCGTAGTGATCCATCTGGCAACGCAGGCGACCGGTAGGCCCGTTCACCACCACGTGTTCGTGAACTTCATTATCGCCGCTATTCGTTGCGGCATCCGTCAGTTTCTCATAACGCCCGGCAGCGTGCCGGAAAAGCCGCAGGTTCCAATTTGGATAATACGCATGACGAAGCCATCGCCCCATGAACATGAAGCGACGGTTGATCCAATAACCGGCGAGCGTCCCGGCGTTCGCGATGGCATCCTGAAATTCCAGCTCGGCCTCAGGCGGAAGTGTTTCGTCCGCATCGAGAATGAAAACCCACTCATGACGGAACGGCAGATGATCGAGCGCCCAATTTTTTTTCTTCGGCCAGGTCCCGCTGAAATCAAATTGGACAACTCGCGCACCAAACTGTTGCGCGATCTCAGCGGACTGATCCGTGCTGTGTGAGTCCACCACGAAAATCTCGTCGGCCCAACGCACGCTGGCGAGACAACGCGCCAGATTCGCAGCTTCATTCTTGATCGGCACAAAGACCGAGACTGGCACGCTCATCGCGAGCGGATGACGCGACACGGATTACCCGCCGCCACCGAATCGGGCGGGACGTCGTGGGTCACGACGGAACAAGCGCCGACGACGCTACGAGCTCCGATCGTTACTCCTGGGAGAATGAAAACGCGTGCGCCGATGAAAGCATCTTCGCCAATCGTAATCTTGGCCGTGGTGAGCGGCATTTCTGTTTGCGCAAAATCATGACTGCCGGTGCTGAGATAAGCTTCCTGGGCAACAGTCGCGCGCGCGCCGATTTCGATTTCACCCAGCGTATAGGCATTCGCGCGGTCACCGAGACAGGCACGATCGCGCATGGTGAGATTTGCCGGAATGGCGATGCGCGCACGTTGATGGACGAAAGGAGTGCCCTCGAGCTTTGCGCCAAATGTGCGCAGCCAAAAGAGGCGCCAGGGATTTAATGGCTTTGGCGTCCAGATACAGAAGACGATCCAGCAAAACTCCCAAAGCACGCGCAACGCCCGGTCCCCGCTGGACCAAGGCGACTCGAAAGCGGATCCCTGGGTTGGATTTACGATTTGTTCGTTAGGCATTGGCGATCACCGATACAAAATCCTTTAAAAAGCGATCCGCGATATTTGGCAGCGAATACTCGCCCGCCTTTCGTATGCCCGCCGCTGCGATTCTGGCAAGCAATGCTTCGTCATTGGAGATGTCCACGAGTAACGCGCCGAGGATTCCGACAGGATTACTGGCGCAATGGTTAAAGCGGAACCCGCTCTCGCGATCTATTACGAAGTCATCAAAACAACGCAGCGCCGAGGTGACCGTGACGCACCCGGCCGACATGGCTTCAAGGACAGCCAGCCCAAATGTTTCGCCGCGATCCGCCAGAGACGGATAGACAAAAATTCGCGCGCCCTGGTATTCGCGTTGCAACATTCGCTCGTCGTAAACCGGACCGCGAAAGGTGACACGCGCTGCGACGGGATGCGCGATCGTTCGCAACGAATTGAGGTAATCGTTTCCGCCGCCGCCATGGCGGGCTTCAGCGGAACCCACGATGACCATTTTCCACGCGGAAAGTGCCTCAGTGTTCCGAGCGAAGGCTTCGACTAACAAGTGGACGCCTTTCTCGGGATGCACACGCCCTACGAAGAGCAGGATTCGTTCACGCTGCGAGAAGTTTGAAGAGGGAGCTTCAACCTCGGGAGCGGAATAGGGAATGACTGAGATTCGGTCACGCAGTAACGGCGCTTCGTCGTTAATTGCCGCGGCCACAAAAGAAGACGGCGTCTGCAGTCGTGCCGCACGACTGTAAAACCGGATTTGCCCCTTCGGGAAACGGGCGACGTGGACATAGATCTTTCCAGCGCGCGCACGTCTGAGCAGCAGAGGCAGCCAGAACGTATTCGTGACCACGATGTCGGCGTCGGGCAACGCGCGAATCGCCCGGATAGTGTAGAGAAAATCCAGAAACTTCAGCGCGAAGATTCCGCGTGGAGCGTTGAATCCACGGACGCGCATGTGATGCACTCCCGCGATAGTCTCGCTCGGCGCCAGGCTCGGCACGGCGCGTGAGACATGCACCACCGTGTGGCCACGGCGCGCAAACTCAGCGCCGGCGTTGAACCAAAATTTTTCTACGGCTCCACCCATGAGCGGCGGGACGGGGAGGAATGCGCCAGTAACGATGTTGATGCGCATCAGTGGGAGCGAGGCACGTAACGATCGAGCACAGCCAGCAGACTCTCGCTTGCGTTACGAATCTCGAAACGGGCGTCGAAGCAGCGACGGGCATGAACTCTCATCTCCGTTGCTTGAGCTGGGGGCAATTGAAACCACTTCGTGAGCAAACGCAGTGTGCCGGCGACATCGTCCGAATCGGCGAAGCCGGCTTTGTCCTGCACGATCTCACGCCAGATATTGACCTTGTCGGAAACCAATACGGGAGTTCCGCATGCGAGCGATTCCGCGACGGCGATTCCGAAATTCTCCTGGTGCGAAGGAAGAACGAAAACATCGGCCGCGGCAAATGCGCCCCATTTCTCGTCGCCGCGCAGCATGCCGGTAAACGTCACCGCCGCCCCTCTCTCGCTGGCAAGCTGGCGCAACACTCCGGAATAAACCTCGTCCGAGGCGGGCCCGGCGATAACGAGATGTATGTCATCATGATCCCGCGCGAACTGGGCAAAGGCCTCGATCAACAAATCGGCGCCTTTTTTCTCGTGCAGCCGGCTCAGGAAAAGGACGACGCGTTTCCCGCGCAGTTCCGGAAAACGATTCGTAAATTTTTCGCGCGCCGAATCTAAATCGCAAGCGGGAGAAGCAGTACCATAATTCACCACCACTCCATTGCAGCGATAGGGCGTGAACGATTTGTCAGCGAGAAGCTTTTCCTCCTCCGAAGTGAACAAAACTGCGGCGGCATCGCGCAACACGCGAAATTCACCCCAGCGCCAGTACAGATTTTTCTTTAGACGCTTGCGCGGATAAGTTCGATTGAACCAAGGATCGAGCATGCCGTGAGGAAACACGAAGTAGGGCGTCGCTTTTCCACGCAGTGCGCGCCACACCCCAAAGCTGTTCCATTGCCAGATGCCGTGGACCACGACTGCGTCATAATCTGCCGAGGTCGTTTCAAGGAAACGCGTCAGTTTCGAAGTGTAGCCGTAGCTTCCGCGGCCCGGCCCGAGCGCGTGAATTTTAAAATCGTAAGCGCCCAGCCATGGTGCATCGGGAGGATCAAGGGTGACAATTTCGATCTTGTGCCCCAGCGATTCCAGCGATGCGGAAGATTGTCGGACGGACTCGATCGGACCGCCGACGGCCGGATTAAGCGAATGGATAGACCGCAATATCTTCACGGTGATACCTGGGCATTACCAAACGAAGCCTTCGGAGCGCTGGAAATACTCAAGTTCCGGCGACAACTCCTTGATCGGCTTGGCCGGCACGCCCGCGTAAAGCCGAAATGGCTCGCTCCAACTTTTATTCAGCAACGATTTCGCACCGAGGACCGAATGATGCGGCAGGGCGGAGCCACCGAGCAACACCGAGGCTGTCCCGACGAAGCAATATTCGCCAATTTCGATGGGAGCGCATGATTGTCGGCTGGCGGCCAGATCGATGCTGTGCGTTAAAATTTGTGAACGAAAACCACCGACGGTGGCGAAGGCGCCGATCCTGACTTGCGCGGTGCAGTCGATAAAATGCCGGCTGCTAATTCCGGCGTGACGCTCCACGATGAGTTCCGCCTTTCGCTCGGGCTGATGACTGAAATGGCGACCACCTCCGAGCGGGAATCCGGTGATCCAGTTTAGTTGTCCGATGATTGCGTTCGCGCCGAGCTGCAAAAGATCAATGTCTTTGCATACGGTCAGATTTCCGATTCGCGCGTTCTCTTCCATCACCAATCGTTTCGGAAAAACCCAGGCCAACCCGATTCGGCTGGTCGGATGGAGCACGTAACCAAATTGGCTCTCCAAAATTTGTCGTCTGATCGACCAGGGAAGTCCGATCGACAAAAGCATTAGCAATTTCTTCAGCATGACGGAGCGAGCGATTGATAAAGCGCCCGGTATTTTGCAATCATTTCTGCTGACGAATACCGCTTCGAATTCTTCAAAGCACGCTCCGACCATCGTGCATGCTCGTCTGGATTTTTTAGTTTCAGCAAATCTGCGGCAAAACCTTCTTCATCCGCCGGCAGGCGAAGCAATGCACCCGATCCCGCCACCTGGCCCATGGGACCGGAAGAGCTGCACACCACCGGACAACCGCACGCCTGAGCTTCAATTATGGGCCAGCCAAATCCTTCAAATCGGGACGGGAAGAGAAGCGCGAAAGCCCCGTTATAGAGCGCCTCCAAAGTTTCGTCGTCCGCTTTTGGTATCTCGACGATGCGTTCTGTGATGCCTAATTCTCGCGCGAGGGCACGGAGCGATTCGTTTAATGCGTCGCCGACGAAAATCATCTTCGCATCCAGTTCCACTGCGCATTTCGCGAAAATACGGAGCACACCTTCGCGATTTTTTCGGCGTAAATTTGATCCGACGTGGATGACATAGCGCCGTTGCGCATCCACTCCGTTTATGCGCGACAGCCGTTCGCCCATGATGGCGTCACTTAATTTTTGGTAGGGATAATTCAGTCCGACTTCGATGGTAGCGATATCCGGAATTCCCTCCCGCACTTTTACGATGCGGCGCGCATCATCCGCGGTGGCGTCGGAAATGCAGCGAATTGCATGTGCGCGCTCGAGTCCGCTCACGATCCAGCGCTGAAGCACTTTACCACTTCGTGACGCCGGGCAGTCGGTCGATTCTCCCAGCCCGCCACGCACGGCCAGTAGATCATGACAGGTCGCAACGACAGGAAACCCTCGACATGCGCGAGAAAACATCGCGTTGGAATGATCGCAAATGTGCACGACGGCCGGTTTGCGGGCGAGCGCCCGCCACAAGCGCACGCGAAAAAGTATGAATTTATCGATGTAAGCGAGCCACTTCGCGATGGTCGATCCCAACGCGCCGATCGTTCCAAAAAAGGCGGGTGGCCGAATAAGCTCCACCTCCTGTCCGATGTCGCGCAGGCCATTCAACATCATGGCGTTAAAACGCAACATGCTCTGCTGTTGGTCCGGCAAATAATTACCGATCAGCAGCACCATTGTTCAGCGGGAAATCGGAGGTGTTGTTATGGGCTCCAACGGCAAATTTCGATCGCGCACGCAGCGGTGGCGGAATGCGTCCTGCGCGCGGCAGAGGCGTGGTTTGGCCACCGCTAATCTCTTCTGGATTTCGCGCCGCGAGCGCGAGTCCAGCCACGAAAACACAGAAACCCAGCACCGTCGGCTGCCCAAACTGCCCGCTTATCAGCGGCATGATCGCAGACGTGATCAACAGCAGCGGGAGAAGGTTGCCCGCCTTGAGTGAACGCACGGAGAGCCACCCGAGGTGAATTGCGATCGCGCATCGCCACACGATGAAGGCAAGACCGAGGATCGGCCCGCTTTCCAGAAATACGCGCGACCATTCGCCCTCCGACAACAGAAAAGTGGCATGCCCTGTCAGGAATCTCGCACCGGCATTCGTTCCGATGCCAAGGCCGTAACCAAAAATTGGAGCCTTGCCAATCACGAACAGTCCGTCACTAAAACTTGAGGTGAAACGTCCCCAGATATCTCCAGCGACCGTCGTTTGCGACGCTTCTGCAACGTCGTTAAATCGAGCCGACAGAACGTCGATGCCTTCCTTGAAAACGGGCAATCTGCTCAGCACCGCAGCCATGACCACAAGCAACAAGATCGCGGCACCGAATCGATTTAAGGCATCGGGCCTGATGAAAAGGACGAGAAGGAGTGACGCGATCACCGCGGCGCAGGCGCCGATGACGGAACGACTGCCCGAAACTGCTGCGCCGACGACGAGTGCACCCGCCGCCACGTTGATCAGCCATCCGTTGTAAACGCCCCGCTTAAGAAATGCCCAGACGATGTAACCGGTCGCGAGCGAATAAAAGGCGACGACACCAAGCACAAACGAAAAGGTCCCGGCGGTGCGAACCTTGCCGAGGGCTGCAGTCATCATCTCGCCTTCGCCGCCGGCGGTACGGTTTAGAAACGCGTCCGGCGCCGCGCGAAATTGACCGAGAAGCAGCAATGTCATCGGAATCAAAATGACGAGCGTCCACCAGCCGAATTTGCGGACGTCGGCCAAGCTCAACACTCGGCCCATCACAAAAATCAGCGGGAGGTGCAGGAAGTTTGAGCGAAAACCGAACAAATCGACGAGCGCGATTTGTTGCGGAGAAATATAGGGAAACAGCTGCAGGATTGTGATGCCAAAACAAAGTGCGCCGATAATTCCAAGCGACCACATCCAGGCGCCGCCGGGAAAAACGCGCGCCCGTATCGCCAGGATATAAATGGCTACCACCACGGGATCGCGCACGATCAGCAAAGGATTGGAGAGTTGCGGCACGATCCATTTCCGTAGCGCTCCCTCCAGAATCAGAAGCCAGAAATACGTCCAAATGAGCCACTTCAAATGGCGGAGGGTTTTGTCGTGTGCGGTCATCGCGTTCCTCTATCCGTCGTTAAATTGCGCACGAGGCTGACCACCGCTTCGCCGTAGTGCTGCCAGGTGAGCTCGCTTGCCGCACTCTGAGCTGCAATACCCATGCCAGTAAGCGCCGCGCGATTGCCCGCGCACCAGCTAATTTTTTCCGCGATTGCCTGAGGCGACCGAATTGGAACTAAAAAACCTGTTACGCCGTCGACGATAACGTCGTCCGCCCCCGCATTTCGAGTCGCGATAACAGGCAACCCGCACGCCATGGCTTCCTGCTGTACTAGAGCGCGACCTTCAACGATAGACGGCAGGAGCAGAACGTCGCAGGTTTGCATCAATTCCAATACTTCGGCATGTGGTCGCGGCGGCTCATAAATAAATTCGGAAAACTGGGAGCGGTACCAAGCCATCGGGCGAAGCAACGAGCCCATGACGACGAGCTGGATGTTTACGGAGTTCAATAACTTCATCGCCGCGAAGATATCGGCGAGACCTTTTCGCTGCGTCATCGCGCCAGCGAAGAGAACACGCAGCGGACGACCTGAATTTATCGGCGATTGGCCAACCGCCGATACGGCGGGCGATCCGAAGGGAACGACGACGCATTTTTTTGCGGCTCGCATATTTTCAGGGATGGATTCGAGGACGAAGTTGCTGGGACAAATCACCAATTCAGCAAGATCGATCTCTCTCGTTTTCCGCGCGAGCTTCGCCTCGGAATCCTGTGTGCCCACGAGGGTGCTTTCCCAGTCCGGATATCGCTCGGCCTCGTGGGTGAGTAGCGCACGCGACGTTTCCCAGTAAGCGATCGGAAGATCGTAGATGCGGCGCACATTTCTGTTTTTTGCGGCAATGAACGACGCCTCGGCGCAATCTTCGTAGGCGTAGACAGCAGTCGGAACGGTGTGCGCCGACTCGATGCAGGCAGCAGCATCACAATCAACCGCTCGCCAAACCTCGTCGACGCTTGCCCATCCGGTTTCATGTCGCGTGATGCCGCGCAAGCCCGCTTTGCCGGCGATCAACCTGGCAATTTCCCGCAACGGCGCAGCGCGGATCAGCGCAGCATCAAGGTCATACGAGCGACGTTCCGCCAGCCGCCGATAGGGCGCCGGGATTAACGCGGCCGTTGAGACTGGATATCCCAACGACGTGACAAATTTCGCCAGCAAACCAGCATCACGTAACGCAGCGAGCACGGCGCGCACATTCGCATTCCCGAATGGATGAACGACGACGACCATTAGTTCACGCTTTCGCCATTAACGATGGCCCGATACGCCGTGGGATAAAACGAAAGCGGCTCCAGTTCATCGCTTAAATCCTTGCGCGTTTGAGTCGCGCGCTCACGGTATTCGTCCTCCGACATGCCTGCCGCCTGCTCGAGCAGGCGCGCTAAACCCGGAACATCGCGCGGCTCACAGACCAGTGCGTGTTTGCCAGCAGCCTCGGGTAAACCACCATCGCGCGTGACGATGCAGGGGACTCCGAGGCTCCGTGCTTCGATTGCGGTCAGGCCAAAATCTTCATTAGTGCTGGGCGGCACTACCATCCATTTTGTGTGGGAAATTCTGTCGATTTTCGTGGCCTCATCCACGAATCCCGGATGTTCCGCGCGAATACCATCGCGCGTCAGCCGCGCCGTAATGGAAGCGCGCAGCGGCCCGTCTCCCATGAGAAGAAGGGGCCATCGGATTCGGTCGAGGTCGGCAACTGCGTAGGCATCAACCAGGGTCTCAATCCCTTTGTTTGCAATCCAGCGGCCGATAAATGTGAATCCGCGACGCTCCGCCGGGTCGATCCAGCCAGTCGGTAACCGTGAAACCGTATGCACTTTGCGACTGCCACGGCGTTTCCGCAGCGGCTCCCAGGTGTCCCAGACAAACTGTGAGTTGTACCAACGCGCATCGGCAAAGCGGGCGCCCGTTCTCCAGAGAGCGCGATGGATGCTGCCGTCACGAGTCATGTAATTATGAATCGTCAGCGCGAGATGTTTCCCGAACA
>JBBQHM010000084.1:0-9889 GCA_038323965.1 Chthoniobacterales bacterium
CATGCCTTTTCGGAGGATCGACTTTGGTGACACCGACGACAAAGCCCGCCACGACCGAATGGTGTCGTTAGCCAATCGGATGGTGGTATTGCACAAACAACTCGCCACGACCAAAACCATTCACGACGACAACAGCATCAAGCGTCAAATCGATTCGACCAATGCGCAGATCGACGAGCTCGTCTATGAGCTTTACGGCTTGAGCGCCGACGAAATCAAAATCGTCGAGGGCGCGGCGAAATGAAGCTGGCTAATCCTGATCTGCTGATTGTCGAGCAGGAGAAGATCACCGATTATCTACTCAATGCCGCACATCCCGACAACGGCGGCAAGGCTCAATTCTTTTTCTCGGCCGGTTTCAGCAGAGAAGGCTGGCAAATGCTGGCGGCCGCTTTTCAGCAGTTGGCGGGAACGTTTCTTGTCACGAAAAAGGTCGAATCAGCGCACGGTATCAAGTATGTTGTCGATGGTAAGATGACGACGCCGAGCGGTAAGATGTGCGAAGTGCGGACGATTTGGATCATTGATAAAGGAGAGAAAATGCCACGGCTTGTCACAGCATACCCCAACGAGAAATGAAGATGAACAAGATCAAGGAACACGAACGAGTGGTGCTAAAATCAGCAGTGCCGGCCGAAGGATTGGAGGCCGGGGATGTTGGCACAGTTGTTCATGTTTACCGCGACGGTGAAGCTTACGAAGTCGAATTTGTAACGCTCGACGGCCATACGGCGGCAGTCGTAACTCTGGAGGCGACGCAGGTTCGTCCGGTCAGCCGTCGTGAAATTACACACGCACGCGAGTTGGCTGCGACATGATACAGGCGCGACGGAACGTACGAAGTGATGGGACAGCCGGGTTCTGCAAGCTTTGCGGGAAAGAGAGAGACCTTTGCAAGTCACATGTGTTGCCAGAGATGGCGTATAGCGAGGTAACTAATTGGGAGTCACATCCCAGAATGGTAGTTGTGCGTGATGTAGCGGAAGGTCGAATCTCAGACTTAAGCCAACAGACAGGCTACTGGGAGCGCCTGCTTTGTAAGCAGTGTGAAGGGCAGTTTAACAAATACGAAACCTACGCTGCAAAGCATCTCCTGAATGTAGACCTACCGACCCCTAGAAATACGGCGGATCGTATGATTACTTTGAGGGTTGATGATTACCGCCTCCTCAAGCTCTTCCTCATGTCTGTTTTATGGCGCGTAGGCGTTGCGACTGGTGATTTCTTTCGCTGCGTCGATCTTGGTCCACACGAAGCCAGGCTGCGCGAGATGCTCCATACAGAAAACCCCGGTGAACCCGATGATTACGGATGTCTGATAACTCCGCTTCTGCCGGAACCAGAAATTCCGGTTGAAACCATCGTCGCAATGCCGAGAGCCACCCGACTTGACGGGCATAACGGCTATCTTTTGGTCTTTCGACGATTTGCGTTTCAATATTTCATCTCACGACACCAAATTCCGATTGGAGTGAAGGAAGCCTTTCTTAATAAAGACGGGCAACTCAGGATGGTGTGGGCGCGGATCACGCATTTTGAGCCATTGCGGCAGCTCTTGAATCGATGCGTCAGCGCAATCCATCGCGAGTCCGCCGCTTAATTGCGCACGCTGGCATTTCCTTCGAAGCTCTGCTTCGTCAGTCACCGCTAAACCCGCGAATGATGATCGACATGATCGGATGGTGTCGTTAGTCGAGCGGATGCTGGCGTTACACAAACAACTCGCCGCGGCCAAAACCGCGCACACCCAAACGACCTTCCAGCGCCAGATCGATGCGACCGATGGGCAGATCGACAAGCTGGTCTATGAGCTTTACGGCTTGAGCGCCGACGAAATCAAAGTCGTGGAAGAATCGGCCGCGCGATAATTTACGGCCACCACTCGTACAACTCTGCCGGGTTCATGCCGTGGCGCACCCAGCGGCGGGCCTCTGCCTGCACTTTCTCTTCGCTCCATCCTGGATGACGCACGCGCACCGACTCGATTTTGAATCGCCGCGCTGCTTCCGTGAAACGCAACCCACGTTCCAGTCGTTGCTGCAATGTCATTGCGCGCAACGCCGCGATGTCGTCCGGGTCGGGTTGGTAAGGTGACATCCTGAAATCCGGTTAATCCTGTCTGCTCTTCTTATCATCGGCGCGCTTGACGCCAAACTCGCGCACCTAAGGACGAATCAGTTGGGGTTTTACTCGATCAGCGGCTCCGCGATCAATGATTTATCGATGGCCACCGCGATCCTTAAATCGCGCAACTGGCGCGCGTCAACGCTGGCCGGCGATTGCGACATCAAATCCTGCCCGCGATTATTCTTCGGGAACGCCATCACTTCACGGATCGAGTCTTCGCCGCAAATCAGCATGACCAAGCGGTCGAGGCCGAACGCGATTCCGCCGTGCGGCGGCGCGCCGAGTCGAAACGCGCGCAGGAGATGGCCAAACATTTCCTGTTGCTGCTGCTCGTTGATGCCGAGAACGCCAAACATTTTTGCCTGCAAATCCGGCTCGTGAATTCGAATACTCCCGCCGCCGATCTCCACCCCGTTCAGGACAACGTCGTAGGCTTCGGCGCGGACCTCGGCGAACTTCTGCTCCTCGATCAGCGATAAATCCTCGGCCTGCGGCCGTGTGAACGGATGATGCACTGCATTCCATTTGTTGTCCTCGCCGCTCCACTGCAGCAGCGGAAAATCAGTGACCCAGAGAAAATCAAGCACGTCCGGGCCGGGCGTTAACCCGAGAATTTCCGCGGCGCGCAGCCGCAACCGCCCTAGCACTTCGCAGGCGACATCCCATTGATCGGCCGCGAACAAGACCAGGTCGCCTTCCTCAAGCTGAAGCCGTGATCTGAGCGCTTCCTTCTCGGCCTCGGAGAAGAACTTCACGATGGGCGATTTCCAGTCGCCATTCTCGATTTTGATGAAGGCAAGACCCTTCGCGCCGAAATTTTTCGCAATTGCAGTCAGCTCATCGATCTGGCCAATCGTAATTCCGGCAAATCCTTTCGCATTGATCGCCTTTACCACTCCGCCATTGTCGAGCGCCCCGCGAAAAACTTTGAAGCCGCTCTCGCGAAATGTGTCGCCGAAATCAACGAGCTGCATTCCGAAACGGCGGTCAGGTTTGTCGCTTCCGAACGTGCCGACCGCCTCCTTGTAGGTCAGCCGATCGAAGGGCGTTTTGATTTCGATGTCGCGCGCCTCACGGAAAACCGCCGCCAGCATTCCTTCCGTTAGCGCGTAGATGTCGTCCGGCCGCACGAACGACGCTTCGACGTCGATCTGGGAAAATTCCGGTTGCCGATCTGCGCGCAGATCTTCGTCGCGAAAACATTTCGCAATTTGAAAATATTTCTCCACCCCCGCGACCATGAGGAGCTGCTTGTATTGCTGCGGTGCCTGCGGCAACGCATAGAACTTTCCGGGGCTCGACCTGCTTGGCACCAGAAAATCGCGTGCGCCTTCGGGCGTGCTTTTCGACAGGATTGGGGTTTCGACTTCAACAAATCCCTGCTCGTCGAGAAAGTCGCGCGCCGCTTTCGTGACGCGATGACGCAGCCGCAGATTGCGCGCCAGCTGCGGACGCCGCAGATCGAAATAACGATACGTCAGCCGCAGATCTTCGTTGCTGATGTCGGCATCGAGAGGGAACGGGAGCGCCTCGGCGCGATTCAAAATTACCAGCGTATCCGGGACCAGTTCGACATCGCCGGTCGCCAGATTGGCGTTTTCAGTTCCGGCGACGCGCGCCGCAACTTTTCCGACAACCTGGATTACGTCTTCACTGCGCAATCCGTGGGCCTGCTGCGCCAATTCCGCGTTTTCTTCCGGGCGGAAGACGACTTGCGTCAATCCTTCGCGGTCGCGCAAATCGATAAAAATCACGCCGCCGTGATCTCGACGCACATGCACCCAGCCGGCCAGCGTCGCGGCGCGACCTATGTCGCTTTTGCGCAACTCATTGCAGTGGTGGGTGCGATAACTGGTCATTCCGAGCGAAGTCGAGGAACCCCGTTGCATTAGCTTTCGCTTTGGCCGCGGGATCCCTCGACTCCGCTCCGCTGCGCTCGAGATGACAAGCTGGGCAGCATCGCGAGATGCGCAAGAAGCTCGTCACTGGCGACAAGCTCTTGCTCGCCTGTCGCCAGATTTTTCACCGCGACCTTTGGCCATTCATCTCCGAATAAAACCGCAGTGCGCGCGCCGAGTTGCTCGGCCATCTGGAATTGTTTCCCAACCTTCGCGGCGACCAGTGAGTAATCGACGCGCAAACCGCGATCGCGCAGCTGCTGGATCGCTGCCAGTGCATCCGGACGACGCTCTTCTTTCGCGATGATGGCGTAAATGCTGGTTGAGTTTTCCAGACGAACCGCTTCCGAAAGCTGCGCCAACGCAGCGGGCGTCTCCCGAATCAGCTCGCCCAGGACGACGTCGCCGATGGCGAATCCCAGAGCCGGCAGCGAAACCGCGCCATCGCTAAGTTGCGCAATTAGATTGTCGTATCGCCCTCCGCCAGCGATCGCGCGAAATTTTCCGGCACGATCAAAAACTTCGAACACGATGCCCGTGTAATAGGCAAGACCACGCACAATTCGCACATCGACGGCAGCGAAGTCCGCCAGTCCACGCACACGTAATCCTGCCATCACTTTATCCAATCTCTCGCTCCGACTCCCCTTCTCCAGGATCTCAAGGATCGGTGCGGCGAGGTCACCCAGTCGCGCGGCGGTTTTCTCGCGCGGATCGCGCTCCGACTTGTCGATGGCCTGCAAAATTTCCGGCCAGCGATCCTGCGAGACGTCTCGCGTCTTTAAAAAATCCGTCCAGAATTCCCGATCACTGATACGAACGACAAGGTCACCAGCTTTGAATCCGAAGGCACGCAACAGATCGATGGCGAGGGCGATGAGCTCGATATCGGCTTCGATCGACATCTCGCCCATGATGTCGCAGTTGAGTTGAAAATGTTCCCGCAGCCGGCCGCGCTGCTGCTTTTCGTAGCGAAAACACTGCGGGATTGAGAACCACTTCAGCGGTTTCTTGAACGCGCGTTCGTTCGCCGCTACCACGCGTGCCAGCGTCGGCGTGAGCTCGGGACGCATCGCGACTTCGCGGTCGCCTTTGTCCGTGAAATTAAATAGCTGCCCGACAATCTCGTCGCCGCTCTTTTTTTTGTACAACTCCGTCGGCTCGAGCACGGGACCATCCCATTCCACAAAGCCGTAACGGCGCGCCACCGCGCGCCAGCGCGCGAAAATGTAGTTACGCGTGGCGCATGCTTCCGGCAGAAAATCGCGAAACCCAGGGAGAGATTGCATCTAGTCGGTCACCACGAAGCAACCGCGCACTTCGCCTTTTACGAAGTGAAGTTGAATAAACTCGCCGCCAGCAGAGTCGGAGTTCAGCACAGCGGAGAGCATCCGTTTAACCAATCAAAAGAACAAACATGAAACAAACTACAATCATTCGGACCATCGTCGGAGCGAGCTGCGCGGTGGCGCTTTCCGCTTTCGCACAAACCAGCACGACCACGACCTCAACCAACCCTGTGACCGGCACTAGCGTGTCGGAGACCACGACCAGCGACGCCTCCGGCAGCTTCGTGTCCTACACCCCGGGCGTTGATTATTTCAGCTTCCGCACCGCCGTCGGCGCGGAGCCCACGAAGTATTACTACACTAAAGACACCACGATCGTTGATCCTGACGGCCACACCGTCGCATGGACTGCCGTTCGCCCTGATATGCCAGCGAAAGTTACCTACATGAAGGTGGGCGACCGCATCGTGGTAAAGAATGTTGTGCTAACGAAACCAGTTGTTGAGAAAACCACCGACACGACAACGACCACGACCGTAGTCAAACCGTAAGCTTCGGCTTACTTCACTTCACACACCCGCGGGGCGAAAGCTCCGCGGGTTTTTTTGTTTTCTAATCGCCGTAGCCGTTTGGAAATTGCAGGTGCCATTTCCAGGCGCTCTCGACAATCGCAGCGATCGACTCCAGCTGCGGGCGCCAGCCGAGCTCGCGTTTAATTTTTTCCGACGCTGCGATTAACTTTGGCGGATCGCCAGGGCGACGAGGCTTTTCAATCGCAGTCACGGTTTTGCCCGTCACTTTGCGACAGGCGTCGATCACTTCACGGACACTCGATCCGCCGCCAGTTCCCAGATTATAGAAATCGCTCTTCTTAGCCGCGAGCGCGAGCATGTGCGCGCGGGCGAGATCGAAAATGTGGATGTAATCCCGGATGCACGTTCCATCAGGCGTGTCGTAATCCGTGCCGTAAATTTCGACGCTCTCTTTTTGGCCGAGCGCAACTTTCAGCACATTCGGGATCAGGTGTGTCTCGGTCCGGTGATCTTCGCCGAATTTTTTCGAGGCACCGGCGGCGTTGAAATACCGCAGTGCCACAAATCGCAAACCATGAATCTCATCGTACCAACGCAGGATTCGCTCGAAGGCGAGCTTGGATTCTCCGTACGGATTGATCGGTCGCTGCGGCAGCGTCTCGTCGATCGGCACACGCTCCGGCGGGCCGAACGTCGCGCACGTTGACGAGAAAACGAAGCGACGCACGCCGGCATCAATCATCGCGTCGAGCAGGTTCACCCCATTCCCAATGTTGTTCCGAAAATACTTCGACGGATTTGTCATCGATTCGCCGACAAGCGCGCTCGCCGCAAAATGCATGACCGCTTCAGGCTTTGCGCCATGCATGGCAGAACTGATGGATTCGCGATCAGCCAGGTCGCCCTCGATAAACATCGCGCGTTCATCAATGGCAGCGCGGTGACCTTCCGTGAGATTATCGAAAATCGTGATCTCGTGTCCTTCATCGAGCAGCAATTCCGTGCAGATGCTGCCAATGTAACCTGCGCCGCCCACCACTAGAATCTTCATCGCGTGCTCAACTTCCGCGCGCTGCGAATCGAACGCAAAACTAGCGGTCGGCCACCTTGACCGACTGCTTTTTCTTGATCGCAGCGATCATGCGCCGGATCTGGCCGTGCCGGGAGCGCGGCGCGAGCACTTTCAGGCTTTGTTCATCGGAACCCCATTGCTCGATATCAATATCGACTTTGCGCACGCCCCAGCGCCGCATCTCCAGCCGGCTCGGTTTATAGAGGTCGATAGTATTCGTGCCGATCATCGCCCAGCCGTAATCATCGATTACATATTCGTCGTTAGTTCCTACGATCTTGAATCTTGTGCCCAGAGGAAAGTGCGACCAGTCCGCTGCGGCACTCATGACGTGGCGCCCCGAAAGATAGCCGCCAATCGCATTGTGCGGGACGCCGCCGGCTTCATTCCGGCAATACGCGGTGGTGCGCACATTCATGCGACCCAGCCCGGAGTTCGCCTCTTTAACCGCCGTCTTTGTTTGCTCCACGGCGCAGCTCGCGAGCAAAAGTGAGGCGGCCGATACGGTCGCTAGTCTCAGGCATGAATTGAGTTGCACGATGCGCGCGTGATTACCGATTGAAGCTGCGAATGGCAAGCGATAACTTCCGCCGCTCACGATGCCGACTCTCCTCCCGACCCAGGCTTTGATCGCGGAAAATGTAATCCTGGATGCGCGGCTGGCGCTCTCCCACACGCGCGAACGCTGGTTGGCTATCGCCGATTTACATTTCGGTTTCGAGCTTAGTCAACGTGCCGCCGGGCGACTCGTGCCACTCTGGGGGATGCAATCGGCGCAGGAGAGATTGCTGAAGTTGATTACGGATTACGCACCAAAGCAGCTCGTCGTAGTGGGC
This sequence comes from Chthoniobacterales bacterium, assembly GCA_038323965.1. GTDB lineage: Bacteria > Verrucomicrobiota > Verrucomicrobiia > Chthoniobacterales > UBA10450 > JBBQHM01. The sequence goes on from JBBQHM010000084.1 coordinate 7,756, forward strand.
GACATCGTGCACGACAAAGCGGCCACGAATTACGCACGCGAGCTCATGGCGGAAGCAGGGAAACGCTGCGAGGTCATCCTCATCGCCGGGAATCACGATCGTCAGATCGCGCGTGAGATCGGCTGCGTCGATTCGTGGACCAGCGGCGACTTTGAATTTCATCACGGCCACTGCGCGCGGGAAACTAAAGGTGAAATCCAGGTCATCGGGCATCACCATCCCGCGGCGACGCTGCGAGATGGTGCGGGCTTGCGTTTGAAATTTCCGGCGTTCGTGCAGGAGAACGGATGCTGGATTTTACCGGCGTTTTCGGCCTGGGCCGGCGGCACGGAATGGAGCCGAAGTGAACAGAGCCGGGTCTGGCTCTGCACCCCGGGACGCGTCCTCGAACTACAGGAAATCGAAGACGCCGCCTAAGAGCGCGCCATTCCCGCGCCGCCGAAGTCGGTCGTGCAATGCGGGCAACGTGTCGCCTTGATCGGAATCGTCATCGTGCACGCCGCGCATTCCTTGGAGACTTTTTCGCCGACCGGTGCCGGACGCTTCAGTTTATTGAGCGCGCGAACGACCATAAAGATGCACAGCGCAACGATCAGGAAACTGATGATCAAGGTAACGAAATTTCCGTAGTTCCAGGTCACAGCACCAGCTTTGGCCGCGTCCGCAGGGGTGAGGAACGTGGCGCTGCCATTCGCGGCCGGCTTCAGGACGATGAACTTATTCGAGAAATCCAGACCGCCGGTCAGCAGGCTGATCGGAGGCATCAGAATGTCCTTTACCAGCGACGTGATGATGGCCCCGAACGATGCGCCAATGATCACCCCGACGGCGAGATCCATGGCATTACCCTTGACTGCAAATTCTTTGAAGTCTTTCCACATGACGTCTGCTAATCAGGTGGCGACGACGTTGACAAGTTTGTTCCGCACGACCACGACCTTGCGGATTTGCTTTCCGGCGATGAATTCCAAAACGCGATCGTTCGCGCGCGCAATCGCTTCAAGCTCTTCGTCGGATGCATCGAGCAATACGCGAATCTTGCCGCGAACCTTGCCGTTCACCTGCAGGACAATGTCGACTTCATCTTCGATCAGGAGCGATTCATCAAAAGCTGGCCACCTCTGCGCGGTAATATCTCCTTCACAAACTTGTTCCCAAAGCTCCGAGCTGAGATGCGGCGCGAAAGGATTGAGCAGCACGAGGAAAGTGCACATCGTCGATCTCGGAATCGCAGGCGCGGTCGTGAATGCATTCACGAAGACCATCATCTGAGAAATCGCGGTGTTGAACGAAAGCGACTCGATGTCAGCCGTCACTTTTTTGATGGTAGCGTGGAGAATCTTAAGTTGCCCCTTGTCGGGCGGGACGTCCTGCACGCGCGCCGATATCTCCCAATCGCCCGCCTGATTTTCGTCCATCATCAAACGCCAGACACGCGCGAGGAAACGCGAAATCCCTTCGACGCCGCGCATGCTCCACGGCTTCATCTGCTCGAGCGGTCCCATGAACATCTCGTAGCAACGGAGTGCATCGGCTCCGTATTGCTCGATCACTTCGTCCGGGTTCACCACATTCCCGCGCGACTTCGACATCTTTTGGCCATCTTCGCCCAGGATCAGTCCCTGATTTACGAGTCGCTGGAACGGCTCAGCTTTTGAGACGTGCCCGAGATCAAAGAGAACCTTTTGCCAGAAGCGCGCATACAAAAGGTGCAGCACGGCGTGTTCTGTGCCGCCGACGTAGAGATCGATTCCGCCCGGTTGATCGCCACCCATCCAGAATTTCTCCGCCTCCTTGCCGACGAAGCGCGAATCGTTCTGCGGATCGCAGAAGCGCAGAAAATACCAGCACGATCCCGCCCACTGCGGCATCGTGTTGGTTTCGCGCGTTGCGGTTTCGGAATAGCGAATCCAATCCTTTGCTTTCGCGAGCGGCGGCTCACCGGTGCCGGTTGGCTTGAAATCATCGAGGTCCGGCGGCACCAGCGGCAATTCAGACTCGTCGAGGGAACGATGTTTGCCGTTTTCCCAGACAATCGGGAACGGCTCGCCCCAATATCGTTGCCGCGAAAAAAGCCAGTCGCGCAGTTTGTAGCGGATGTCGCGGCGTCCATGATGGTGCTCTTCAAGCCAGG
>JBBQHM010000085.1:0-9872 GCA_038323965.1 Chthoniobacterales bacterium
ACAATTCAATCTTCGCTGACTATCTATCTTCCACCTTCTGAATTCATCGGGACCGCCAGTTTGAAAAACCGCGCGATCCGTCGTGCTGACAAAACCAGAATTATCGCTGTCAAAGATCAACCTGCTCTTTGCACCGGTACAAAGGAAAGCCCCAACCTCAGAACAAATAACCAATCACGATTAACTGACGAAGTCGGGCTCGCCTGTGAGCCAGAGAAGAACACCCCGAATGTTTCCGGGGCCCGCATGTCGCGGGATGAGCAAGATAGTGTGGCCGACCGAGGCGTCAAACACGTTTTTGCACAATTTAGAAAATTGTTTCCGCATTGGCGGACATCCACTTTCCCGTGTTAGCCGCGACAACTTCATAATCGCCCCGCCACTTCCTCATCAGTGAGCGCCCGAAAATCCTTTCGCGGAAAACGCATCCCGCGTTTCACTGTTAGCTCCACGCTTCTGATGGCGCTAATGCCCTGCAGCGGGTCTTCCGTCAAAAAAACAATATTCGTGAGTTTGCCGGGCTCAAGGGTACCCATCTCTTGCTGACGTCCCATGCTCATCGCGCTGATAATTGTCGCCGATCGGATCGCCTCCAGCGGCGCCATTCCAACTTTGCGCACGAGAATTTCGACCTCGCTATCAAGCGCCGGGAAAGCGTCCTCTGCCGGCGCAAAACTATCAGTGCCAGCGGAAATCAGCACGCCGTGCTGGTGAGCTCGCGCGGTCAGCAACTCCGCCAGCTTCGAAGAGCAATAGGGCGGTGGTGGCGAGTTTTTTGGATCCTTCGCGCGCATGCGCTCGATCGTTTCGAAAACGTAATTCGTCGCGTCCAGAATGATCCCGCGTTCTCGCATCGTATCGAAAAACGCAGACATCACCGGGTTATCGCCGTGCTCGAAAGGCGCAGGATCTATCGGGAAAGCCTCCCGTTCCTGATAACGCTGCGGGCGTTTCTCCACCGCTTGATAAGCCAGGTAGCCGCTGTGCGACATCGTGTCTGGCCTCGCATCCATCACCTCCTGCGGCTTCGCGGGAAAAACCATCGCGTGTGCCCAAACCTGCATCCCTTGCCGATGCGCTTCCGCTGCGATCTTTGCCACCAGTACGCCAGATAAGTTTGCGTAGATTTTGATCGCCACGGCCCCGGTGCCTTTCGCCAGGGTGAATGCGCGCGCGATGTCGGTTTTATCGTCGATCGCCTGCATCCACGGAGCCGTGCCGGGCGTCACACCCACGCTCGATGCGAGCACGCGCGCACCGTCAAAAAAATCTGGCCCCGCGAAAAGTGCAGCATAATAAATATCGGGCCCTGCGATTTCTCCGACCAGTGATGCACGGGCGAGATCGGCTAATGCGCGCGCATCGTCGCCCATTCCGCGCACCGCGGTCACACCGCCGCAGAGGTCACGGCGCATCATCGCTTCGGCGAACTTTCGATCCGGCGGAGTCGCACGATGCTCGTGCGAATTGACTAATCCCGGCAGCGCGAATCGGCCCTCCACACCGACCACTTCGGCACCAGACGGTACTCGCAATTGCGCCGTCGGTATGATCGATTCGATTCGTTCACCGCGCGTCACAATTGCCATCTCGCGGCGAACGGGAGCGGCCGACCCGTCGATCAGAGTGCCCCCTTGATAAACGACAACATTGTCTGCTTTCGGCGCGAAGGTCGGCGTTGGCTCCGTTGCGTTCGAAGGCGTTGCCGCGCCCGATGAAAAGAGTACCGCGCAGAGGAAAAAAGTTAGTCGCAGCATTTCGTTCCGTTTTCGCAAACGCGCGTTTTCATGATCCGACTTCGGGGTGACCAGTAAACCTTCGCCGGAAACATCGATTGCTCGCAAGAACATCGTCGTCACCTTTTGACGATTTCATTGGCGTCGACCGCGATTTGGCTGTGCATTACCACATGACCAAGCACGCGTTACTGGCTGGCGTCGGGATGCTCAGCGTTTGCCTTACCGTTTCCGCTCAACTCCCAGGTCAGGCCGCGCGCGATAGATCCTTCGGCTTACAGCAGCCGATCAGGATTCCAGCAAACTCTGGCGCACCCGGGATTTTTCGTGGGATGGATCGCTTGTCGGAGGGCTTTCCTGCGCTTGCGCTTTCCGACAGATCGCTTTTTTCTTTTTCGACTGGTTACACCTCCGCCGGGAATTCGACAGAACATTTCCTGCCGGCTTTGCCTGCAGCATCGTCACCCCGTGCCCAATCGACTGCGATTTCGGGAGGCGATGCAAACGACAAGCTGGAGCTCTCGCGGCCATCGCCGGTTTACGTCAGTGGCGAGGTCGGCTTTCTATACGGAATATCGACTGGCAAGCACGGTGGCGATTTCTCGCAGGAATACATCGTCGGCGAAGTAGGGGACGAGCATTTCCACATCACGGTCGGTGCCTCGCACGAGGAATCGAACCTGCGCGGCTCTCGTTTCAGTCGCTAGAATTCGGACACGTGCTCCGTTTACGGAGTTTTCTTTAATGGATCGGGCATTGCCGTCGCCTGCCAGTTCACTACGCGCCATTCTCCGGTCCGTTTTAGGAACGTTCCGCTGTTCAGATAGTTTTTAATTTCAACCGCTCCATTCTTTTTCGACGTCGCCACGAGGCGGAAAGCCACGATCGCAGTCTCTCCGAACTGCTGGACTCGGATTTCTTCGGCGGAATAAACTGTTGGCTCATCGCCCGCCTTCGGCTGCGGCTCGGATTTCACTTCGCGCATAATATCGGCCTTACCAATTCTGCGGCCGGCCGAGGCGGTGTAGATCAATTCGTCCGCCCAGAAACGGTCGTGCAGCGCAACGTCGTTGCGGCCTGCTCCGTCGAGGAATTCCCTCAATAGCTTGGTGAGTTCAGGAGCATCGGGGGCAGATTGTGCATCCGCCACCCGCAGTCCGATGAGCAGGAGCATGACTGAAAAAACAATTGTTTTCATAGGCTAGATATTCGTCGACATCACTTATCACTTGTTAGGACCTCGATCCGATTTCTACCAGCCGTTTCGTCAGAAAAACGAGGCCGGCCATCTGCACCCACTCCGAAATGAGATTACCTACCACCTGGCCCCACTTGCCATCAGCACTCATCTTGAGATAAAGCACCGTCCAGCCGATGGCGGTAATAAAAAGAAAGATGAGCAGGGAATGCTCACGCAGAAATTCGAGCGTCGGGTTGGGTAACCGGCCGCGGATCTTGCGACTCTCCGACGAATTAATCTCGTAGAAGAATTTTGTTCCCAGGATGATGACCAGCGATCCGCTCCAATCCGCAATCGCGTTGCCACAAAAGGCCGAGAGGCGACTCTTCGGGTCGAGGTAAGTATACCCTGCAATCCAGAGTAATAGGAGTAGGGCTGCGACCAGGCTCAGCGAATGATGAGCCAGCCATGAGCGCGATCGTTTTCTGGAGCGAGACATTTCGGAGTTATAATGATTGCTACTTAGAGGTGCGGATAAGTCAGAGCAAACGTATTGCCGTGACGGCGATCCGACCGCCGAAACAGATGTCCACGTCAGCGCCAACTGTCCGGTGTCGAAGATTATAGTCGCCGGCGAAATAGAGTCCGGTTTCTTCCTCATGTCGGTAATTAAGAGGTAATGGTTTGGGGTCGAGCGGGCACCAGACGACTTCCGGATCAGGAGCTGCGGGCGGCAGCATCGGTAGGTTCACGTTGTAAAAAAGGCCCGGCTCGATCTCCCTGGCCAGCAGGTCGGCGAGAACCGGAGCGATCCACCGCGCGGTCCGAACCCAATCGAAGTCGACTCCTGTTTTCCGATAGTGTGAGACCGCGATTCCCGGCCAGCCGTGTAAAACAGCTTCACGCACGGCGGCTACAGTCCCGGAGTAGTAGACATCGGCGCCGAGATTTGCCCCATGATTAACTCCGCTTAGCACCCAATTCGCCTCCGGCACTAAATGTAGTAACCCGAGTCGCGTGCAATCAGCTGGCGTTCCATGGATGGCAAATCTGTTTTCACCGTGGGGTTCAATTCGAACGCCATTATGCCACGTGACGGCATGACTAACTCCGGATTGCGGGCCTGCGGGCGCAACGACGACTGGGTTTCCTAATGTCTTCGCTGCTGCCACGAGGGCCTCTAAACCAGGCGCCGCGATGCCGTCGTCATTGGTAACAAGGAACTTCATGGCGATGCTTCACAGCTCATCGTGCAACGCGCGGGCATTCTCAACTTAAGAACAATTCGGGTTGATTGCAGAGGCGTCCGAAAATGCGAAATTCCAAACCAGAGCGAATGAAAGCCAAATATGACGTCGTGATTTTGGGAGCAGGCCACAATGGACTCGTGGCTGCAACATATCTTGGCCGCGCCGGACTCAGTGTCCTGCTGCTCGAGAAGAACGACTATATTGGCGGCGCGACGACTTCACAGAAAGTGTTTCCGGACTACGAAGCGCGGCTTTCCCGTTACTCTTACCTGGTCAGCTTATTCCCGGAAAAAATCATCAATGATTTAGGACTTAAGTTAGAACTTCGCCGGCGCGCGACGGGATCGTTTACCCCGTATGTAAGAAATGGTCAGCACAACGGACTACTCCTGAGTAATGTGTCCGAAGAGACAAGTCGCAAATCGATGTTTGAGCTTACCGATAATACCCGCGAGTTCGAGCAGATGAAACGTTTCTACCACCTGGCACGCGTCTTCGCCGAGAAGACATGGGACGCGATGCTGGAGCCACTTGTCGCAAAACACGAGTTAGAAGAGCTCTTTGATACCGACGATATCTCGCGGGAAGCCTGGCGCAGCCTGGTGGCAGAGCCGCTCGGTAATGCGATTGAGCGATACCTTCAGGATGACCTGGTTCGTGGCCTTGTCCTGACCGACGCAAAGATCGGCATCTTCACTTACCCACATGATCCATCGTTGATTCAGAACTGTTGCTTTCTTTATCACTTGATTGGTAACAAGACCGGCGAGTGGAAGGTTCCAGTCGGAGGAATGGGTGCGGTAGCCGGCGAATTAGAGCGAGTGGCACGTGCTGCAGGTGCTGATATCCGTACCCACGTGAAACTCAATGCGCTTGCTCTCGATCGTCCCGATCGCGCTACCGTCGAATTGGAAGAAAGCGGGACTCGACAGACAGTTGAGGCGAAATTCCTACTTGTAAATTTCGGTCGCAACGTGCTCGCGAAGTATGCGGGTGATCCCTACGAAGCCCGGAGCGCCGACGAAGGATCGGTCTTCAAGATCAATATGCTTTTGCGACGTTTACCCAAGCTTAAAGCTTCGCGTTACCCGACGGCGGAAGCCTTCTGTGGAACCTTTCACACCGACGAAGGATACGAGCAAATGAACGTGAGCTATAGCGAGGCGGCGCAGGGTAGGTTGCCGGATAAGCCGCCGAGTGAGGTCTATTGCCACACGCTTACGGACGACAGTATCCTATCACCCGAACTTCGCGCGCTGGGTTTCCATACCATGACACTTTTTGGAATCGACACCCCGTGGAACTTATTTGCCGGCGACAACAAGAGAGTGCGGAAGCAAGCGGAGGATAGATTCCTCGCGAGCATGAATCAGTGGTTGGAGGAGCCACTCGAGGATTGCCTGGCCGTAGCTCGCGATGGCAGTCTCTGCCTTGAGAGTAAAAGTCCCGTCGACATCGAGGACGCGCTCGGACTTTACCACGGGAATATTTTTCAGGACGCTCCGACCTTCCCGTTTGCCCAGGACAAGGCACAAGTCGGACAGTGGGGAGTGGAGACGGAATGGAAGAATGTCTTTCTTTGTGGATCAAGCGCTCGTCGCGGCGGAGCAGTAAGCGGAATTCCGGGGCACAATGCCGCGATGAAGGTTATGGAAGTGATGCAGCCAGACGTAAATGCCAACCGTTTCTGAGAAAAGAGAAACGTTCCGGAAACTTCACCAGTGTGGTTGTTTCGCTCTTCCTAATCCGTGGGATATCGGCAGTGCATGTTACTTGCAGCATCTTGGCTTCAAAGCTATCGCGACCAGTTCCGCAGGGTTCGCATTCTCGCGCGGATTGCCTGACAACGCCGTAGCGCTCGATGCGATGCTCGCTCATATCCGCGAGCTGGTGGACGCAACCGATATTCCGGTAAATGCAGATTTCGAAAATGGATTCTCTCATGACCTCAACGAGCTAACGAATAATGTGAAGCTTTGCGTGGAAACTGGCGTTGCTGGATTATCGATAGAAGACGCGACCGGTGATAAAGAGAAACCGTTGTATGAGCTCAGCCATGCCGTCGAGCGTATAAGAGCTGCGCGGGAAGCAATCGGATTCAGCGGCGCCATGCTGGTTGGTCGCGCCGAGTGCTTCCTCGTCGGACAACAGGATATTGACGACGTGATTCGCCGATTAACCGCTTACGCCGAAGCGGGCGCAGAGTGTCTTTATGCACCGGGAATCGAAACAGCAGACCACATTGCAGTCGTAGTTGCCGCGGTGACACCCAAGCCAGTCAATCTACTAGTTAGCGGACCGGGAGGGATGACGCTGCATAATGCCGCGAAGTTAGGCGTCCGCCGGGTGAGTGTCGGCGGCGCACTGGCACGGGCCGCGTGGGGAGGTTTCATGCAAGCAGCGACACAACTCGCGCGTGACGGAACATTTGAAGGGTTTGCTCAGGCGGCATCATTTCGGGAGCTAAACGAATTTTTCCGGAAAGATGCCACCCGGCGCGTTCGTTAGGTTATTTCATCCGAATAGCATTCCAGGTATTTAATACCGGAGCCCGTGTTGAAAATGACCACCCGTTCGTCGCGTTTGAGTTTTTTATTTGCGAGTAACATCTTGGCGGCGGCGAAACACGCCGCACCCTCGGGAGCGACGAATAATCCTTCCGCTGCGCCGACTTCACGGGTGACACGAATCATATCTTCGTCGGAAACGGTAATCGCGCCGCCCCCTGATTCGCGCAGGATTTTTAGCATTAGGAAATCAGCGACGGCTTTCGGGACGCGCAAACCGGAAGCACAGGTCTTTGCATTCGGGAATTCAGGCGCGCTCGTGGCACCCGATTCGAACGCGGTAACGATCGGGGCACAACCGCTGGCCTGGACAGAGAACATGCGTGGCCGCTTGCTCCTGATCCATCCGAGCTTTTCCATTTCAGCAAACGCTTTCCACATGCCGACCAAACCAGTGCCTCCACCGGTTGGATAAAGAATCGCGTCAGGCAGAGTCCATGCTGATTGTTCCGCGAGTTCGTAACCAAGCGTCTTTTTTCCCTCTATTCGATAAGGCTCTTTTAACGTCGACATGTCGAACCAACCCTCGTCATTTTTGCGCCGCGCGATCTCGGCGCCGCAGTCGGTAATCAAGCCATCAACTAACGAGACGTGAGCGCCAAGCTCCCGGCACTCTATGATGTTGGCGCGCGGCGTATCACGCGGCATGAAGATGAAGGCCTCTAAACCGGCCCGTGCGGCATAGGCTGCGAGAGCCCCTCCCGCATTGCCTGCTGTCGGGACGGCGAGCTTTTTCGCGCCCAGCAACTTGGCCATGGAGACTGCCACGGTCATCCCGCGCGCCTTGAAGCTTTGGGTAGGATTAAGCGATTCGTCTTTGATCCAAAGGTTGGACATTCCAACCTGCGCGCCAAAACGTTTGGCGTGGAGCAGCGGGGTGCCGCCCTCACCGAGTGAAATCGGTTCCATCTCCAACGGCAGCGGCAGAACTTCCCGGTAACGCCAGAGGGATCGCTCCTGCCGGTTGGCGAGCACTTCGGGAGTCAGTGTGCGCGAGACGCTCGCAAGGTCATAGCGTGGAAAGAGTGGTTTCTGGCAGGCCGGGCAAAGGTTTTGTAATCGCGCCGCGTCATAATGAAGTTCGCAGGAGGTGCAGACGAGGTCGATCAAATACATGGTTGAGTCTTATCCGAGGGTCAGAGAAATTCACCTCGAGAATCGCGCGAATGATTCGTTTTTAAAAGTGCGTTTGTCTGTTTAAACTGGCGACCGAAACCATGTCGACGCGCCCGAAACGAGCCTGGTACAACCCAGCGCTTACTGCCCAGATCTTGATTGGGTTGGTGGCGGGTGTTTTGCTGGGCTGGTTACGGCCGGAGTGGGGGAACGCGATTTCATTTCTGCGCGATATTTTCCTGAACCTGATCAAATCGATTATCGGGCCGTTAGTTTTCTCGACGCTCGTCGTTGGAATCGCGGGCGGTGGCGACTTGCGGAAAGTGGGTCGAATGGGAGTGAAGGCGCTTGTTTATTTCGAAGTGATTACGACGGTGGCGCTTTTCCTGGGACTGGCAGTTGTGAATATTACTAAGCCCGGAGTAGGAGTGCCCCTTGTTAGTGGCTCGATGGACGCAGTCCAGAAGATAGGGGAGAGCCATCCCCGCACGCTGGTGGAGACGATCGTCCACGTTTTTCCGGCAAGCGTGGTGGACTCGCTGGTGCGCGGCGACATCCTTCAAATAGTCGCGTTTGCGGTTCTCTTTGCCATGGCGGTTTCGGCGATTGGCGAGAAAGGACGGCCGATGCTGGTGGCGATGGAATCCTTGTCACAGGTGATGTTCAAGTTAACGAATTATGTGATGCGATTTGCGCCATTTGGAGTGGCTGCCGCTATGGCGCACACCATTGGAACTCAAGGACCCGGTGTCCTACTCAGCCTGGGGGGACTTATCCTTTCGTATTATATTTCGCTACTACTCTTCGTTATCTTTGTCTTCGGTAGTGTAGTGCTGATCGCGCGTTTGCCCACGCTCCAATTTATCCGTGCCGTGCGCGAGCCCGCAGCGATTGCATTTGCTACGACAAGTAGCGAATCAGCGATGCCGAAGGCAATGCAAGCCATGGAGCGGCTGGGCGTGCCGAAGCGAATCGTCGGGTTTGTGATGCCGACCGGATATTCGTTTAATCTGGATGGATCGATGATCTTCCTCGCGATCACTTCCGTGTTTATCGTGCAGGCAGCGGAAGCGACGACTCATCAACATTTTGGATTTGGCCAGCAGCTTGCGATGATGTTCGCCTTTATGCTTACTTCCAAAGGCCTCGCCGGTGTTCCCCGTGCTTCTATTCTAGTCTTGCTGGCTACTTTGAGTAGTATCATCCCGCCGGCGATCGCAGCGAGCGGAGTAGCGATTGTGCTGGGTATCGACGCCATCATGGACATGGGTCGTTCGGCGATGAACCTAGTTGGAAATTGTCTCGCTACCGCGGTGGTCGCGCGCTGGGAAGGGGAGTTTGACGACCAACGTGCGCAGCTTTTCGGAACGCCCGCTGAAATCGCCCGGGATATCGAAGCGGGCGAAGCTGCGTTCGCGGAAGCGGCCGCAACGGACTAAGCCAGTAACGGCGCGGTCGCCTTCTCCCAGTCCGCGGTAAGACGGGCAAGGTCGTGCGAGACGGCGGATAACTCACGATTGATGCCGACGGCGTTGCCGCCAGCTTCATAGGCAGCGGGATCTTCGAGTTCGGCCGCCAGTTGTTTCTGCCGGCCTTCCAAGGTTGCGATTCGCATTTCGAGCTCGTGGATACGCGCATCCCGTTCGCGTTTTGCCTGCGCGACGGCCTTGCGGGCTTCAGCTTCGAGTCGTTTTTGTGCCTTCTGCTCGCGCATCCCCAGACCGACTCGCGGCGCCGGGCCTTGCTCGGCGCGCTCAGGTTGCGCGTTAGTCAGCGTATTGGTGGAAGTCAAGGCGACGCGCGCGGAGGTCGCGCGCGACTTATCGAGATAATACTGATAATCACCGGGATAGGCGGTAAGTCTACCGGCATTGATGTGAAGAACGCTGGTCGCGATCGCGCGGATGAAGTGAACGTCGTGACTGATGAAGATGAGCGTTCCCTGATATTCGCTCAGCGCACCTAGAAGCGCGTCAATCGAGCCAATGTCGAGATGAGTGGTCGGCTCATCCATCAGGAGGAG
>JBBQHM010000086.1:0-9761 GCA_038323965.1 Chthoniobacterales bacterium
TCGACAACGCGGTGCATGCACTTATCGAAATTTTAAACCGTCTCGAAGTGACGGAAGTGGAAGCGAAAGAACGCGTCGATCTTTCCGTGCACAAAGTCGTGAGCTACGAGCCGGCTGAATACATCGAGGATGAGGGCCGGATCGTGATGCGGTTGAAGCGTGGCTTCATGTGGCGCGGTAAGGTTCTCCGGCCCGCGGAGATCATCGCGAAGAAGTTCGAGTAGCGCGCCCCGTTTCGCGCCTTTCCAGAGCCGCAAATTCAGCGGCGTAAACGGCACGAAAGCTGCAACCGAATGAGGGGTCAGCGCCATTCTCCGTTACTCCATTCCCAATGAATCAGCGTAAAGCCGTCGGTATCGATCTAGGCACCACTTTCTCCGCCGTCGCTCACATCGACGCCTACGGGAAGCCGCAAATCATTCCCAATTCCGAGAGCGAGCGAATCACTCCGTCGGTCCTTCTCTTCGATGGTGCCCACGCCATCGTCGGCACCGTGGCGAAGAATAATGCCGTGGTCGAGCCGGAGCACATTGTGGATTTCGTGAAACGCGAAATGGGTAAACCCAAGGAGCAATTTAGCCGCGAATTCGGCAACAAAATTTACACCGCCGAGGAATTATCCGCGCTGATTATAAAGAAGCTCAAGAACGATGCCGAAAAATTCCTGAAGCAGGGAGTGACCGATGTCGTCATTACCGTTCCCGCCTATTTCAACGACGCCGAGCGGACCGCCACGCTGACGGCTGGGCAACTCGCAGGTCTTAATGTTTTACAAGTCATCAACGAGCCGACGGCTGCCGCGCTCGCCTACGGGCTCGATAAACTTAACCAGGACCAGACGGTTTTCGTGTTCGATCTCGGTGGCGGCACCTTCGACGTCACGATCATGAAGATCGAAGGCAGCAGTCTGCATATGCTGGCCACAAACGGCGATCATCGGCTCGGCGGGAAAGACTGGGATGATGTCATTGTCAACGCCGTCGCCGAGGAGTTCGATCGCATGCACGGAGAGAATCCGTTGCTGGATTTACAGAGTTACCAGGACCTCCACACGCGGGCGTTGTCGGCAAAAATCCAGCTTTCGAGTCGTGCTCACACATCAGTCGTCCACCATCACAATGGCAAGAGCGTAAAGGTAGATTTTACGCGTGAAGATTTCGAGCAACGCTCCCGGCACCTCGTCGAGAAATGCAAAACCATCTGCGAGATGGTGATGCAGGAAGCGAAAATGACGTGGGACCAGATCGACAAAGTTCTTCTCGTCGGCGGCATGACCCGCATGCCAATGGTGCGTTCGTTGATCAGTGCTCTCACGGAAGCTCCCATGGTCGACGATGTGAATCCGGACGAAGTGGTCGCGATGGGCGCCGCCATTCAGGCAGTCTTATCGCTGCTGCGGGAAGAGGATGAATCCGGCGAATCATTACTGCCGGAAAATACGCGCGATCAATTTTCATCGCGCGATGGTGGGCTGATTCAGGTCACAAACATTACTTCGCACACGCTCGGAGTTGTCCTGTGGGATGAGGCGCATCTGGAGGAATATGTTTTCCCGATGATCCGCAAAATGAGCGCCATGCCGGCCGTCGCCAAGAATTCCTTTGGGACCGCGATGGCAAACATGCAGCGCGCCGTCGTTAGAATTGTGGAGGGAGAAAGCACGCTGCCATCAGAGTGTACGCCGCTGGGTGTTTGTGACGTCGAGTTGCCCGCATTTTTGCCGAAAGGTTCGCCGGTTGAATTGACCTACGAATACAATGCGAATCAGGTCCTTGAGGTCGCGGTCGAAGCGAGTGGCAATCAGGCAACGGTGACGATCGAGCGAAATACCGGACTCGCGCCCGGAGAAATCCAGGCGGCAGCGGATCGTCTTGGCTCTTTGACGGTTTCCTAATTCGTGAAGTGCGAGATCACGTTTCCACTTCCGCTTCCGGACGACCCGCATAAATGGGACGGCTGGAGCAAGTATAGTTCTGCCAATTATTACGAGCGACTCTGCCTCGATCCCGCGGCGAAGCCGGCGGCGGATACGATCGAAGAGCATTGCCGTGAACTTCTGCGCTGGTGGCAGAAGAAGTTGCCGCTCAAGAACCAACCGAGTAATCCGTTGGCGCAGTTGCTGAGGTCGGGCCTTGATGAATCGTCGCGTTTCCTGACGGAGGCGCGGGTCGAGTTACTGGATCCGGCGCGTCGGCAGAAGATTGACGACGAACTCGCCGCCCAGGTCCAGGAGGAAGCCGCGATTGAATTCCATAAATACCTAACCTTCGCCCTCGCCGACGGCACACTCACTTTCGACGAAGAAAAAAATCTCCTGCGTTTCGGGAGCGAACATGGCCTGCCGGAAGAGAAGATACTCGAATACATCGAGGCCGAACTTCGCGATAGTAACGCGAAGCGGATAACGCCCGCTCCATTACCGAGAACTGAAGTGCCCGCGACGCCGGATGCGTCGTCAGCAAATGGACAGGCGAACGGATCCGCAAAACCGCGTCCGGAACGCAGGCGTCGTGACGTTGATCCGAAAGATGATTTCATGCGGATGTTGCGACTCAGCGCGCTCGATTCGGGCTCGATGACGGACGATCAGCGGGACGCCTTCGTGAACATGGCTGAGAATCTCGCGATCGATCTCGATGAAGCGGAAGATTTGATCGATCTCTACCTGGAACAGGCAGACGACGACAGCGAGTTCGCTTCTGCGGAAACGCCTGCCCCGGCGACGATTCGTAAGCCAGCGGCTCCATCCTCCGCCGCAGTAGCGGAGCCGGTGCTCTCGGCGGCAGAAGTTCCCGTCGATCGCGCTCGACTTGTTAATTTCACGAACTCGCTAGGTGGGCAGATGTTCGTGGTGCCGTCGGGTGAATTTGTGATGGGAAGCGAGGCGGCTGATGCCGCACCGATCGAGCGGCCACTTACCCGGGTGACTTTATCGCAATTTTACCTCTCACGCTTTCCGGTCACGAACGCGCAGTACGAAGCCTTCGATCCCGCGCACCAACGGAAGCGCGCGAAAGGTGCGGGCGACACTCATCCAGTGGTGTACGTCAGCAGCCTTGACGCGATGAAGTTCTGCCAGTGGCTGAATACGCGCGAGCGAAAAAAATACCGGCTGCCGACCGAGGCCGAATGGGAATATGCGGCGAAAGGAATCGATAATCGCCGTTATCCGTGGGGTAATCTCGAGCGCCGCGGTGACCTCGCGAATTTTGCCGACCGCAACACGGTTTTCGCCTGGAGCGATCGGGAGATTGACGATGGATATCCGGAAAGCTCACCGGTAGGCGCCTTTCCGCGAGGGGCCAGCCCTTTCGGGATCGAAGACATGGCCGGGAATGTCTGGGAATGGTGTCTGGATTACTTTGAAACGTACCGTGGTTCGCCGCGAGTGAATCCACGCGGTGCGGCGAGTGGCGCCAAGCGCGTTTATCGCGGCGGCAGTTGGAAATCGCGTTTCAATAGTCTGCGGACGACGGTGCGCGGGTCGAACCTGCCAAACTATTCGTGTAACGATCTCGGCTTCCGCATCGTGTGTGAAAGCGACTAGTGGGGTCGTCGCGAAACGAAAAACGCGGCCGAAGCCGCGTCTCGAAATTCAAATTAGAATCCTGATCAAGGATTGAAGCGGAACCTGGTGCGGCCCTTCTTGGCGTTCGCTTTCGCTTTCCGCTTTGTCTTTTGCGTCGGAGTTTCGAAAGCGCGAAGTCTGCGCACTTCTTCGAGAATGCCTTCCGCCTCAAGCTTGCTTTTCAGCCGCTTAAGCGCGCGATCGACTGGTTCGCCTTTTCTTACGATTACTTCTGGCATTGGTTCACCTCAATTCTTTGAAAGTTCTCTTTTGGAGAGACACGAGGGTAGTCTTGTGAGAGCACGACGTCAACTTTAGTCGTAAATATCACAACAGGAGATATTAACGATCCAAGTTGCACGCTCAAAACTGCCGTGGGACCTCGAAAGAGGCTAGCTATGCGGCGGCCGCCGGCTTCGTTGCCGCAGCTTTCTCTCGAATCTCCCGACGCAGACTGCTCGTGCCGCCGCTTCGCGCGCGCGTCCACCAAAGCACAATCGGTGATGCGATGAAGATGGAGGAATAGGTTCCAACAACTACGCCGATAATAATTGCGAGCGAGAAATCGCGGAGGACTGCTCCCCCAAGGAAGAATAAGCAGAGGATGGGGATCAACGTGACTGTGCTCGTGAGGATCGTACGGCTCAGCGTCTGGTTGATGCTCTCGTTCATGATCTGCTCGATCGAGCCTTTACGTCCGCTGGCGAGACCTTCGCGGATTCGGTCATACACCACGATCGTGTCGTTGATCGAATATCCCGCGATCGTCAGCACGGCACCGACCATCGTCAACGTCAGCTCTCGGCCCAGCAGCGCGAACATTCCGACAGTAATGAGGACGTCGTGCAGCAGCGCGACAATCGCGCCGACAGCGAACGAAAGCTCAAAGCGCAGCGTCACGAAGATCAGAATGCCGAGAATGCCGAGCCCGAGCGCAATGAGCGAATTCTTCGCCAGCTCGCCACCCACCAGGGCGCCGACGCGTTCCTCACCCTCGACCTTGAATTGCGATGTTGGCATTGATTGCGCGATCTGCTTTTGCACGCCATCGCTGGTGTGCAACGGCGTGCGCACTGTCATGTAATGTTTCGCGCCCTGCGTCGATTCCTGGATCGCCGCGTCGCCGAGGTTTACGGCTTCGAGCGCTTTGCGCACCTGACCGACATCGATGTTTTGTGGTGAACTGAGCGTCAACATATCGCCGCCCTTGAAGTCGACGCCGAAGTTTTTGTCACCCCGCATATAGAAAGCGGTGCCTCCCGCAATGATGACGGCGAGCGACAGCATACAGGCGAGGAAGCCTTTCCCGAGGAAGTTGATGTGCTGCGACGAGATTAAATGCAGCATCGAGACTTTCTTCACGCGATCTGTGTCCACCGCCCAACTGAATGCGTTGCGTCCCACGATGAGCGCCGTGAAGAGCGAAGCGAGAATACCGAGCGTCAGTGAGATCGCGAAGCCTTTGACCGGTCCGCTGGCCTTCCAAAACAGAATGGCAGCCGTAATGAGCGTGGTGACGTTCGCGTCGAAGATCGAGCTGAAAGCTTTTTCGTAAGCAGCCTGCATCGCGACTTTAAGCGACTTCCCGAGGGCAAGTTCCTCCCGGAGCCGTTCGTAGATCAGCACGCTCGCATCGACCGCGAGACCGATCGTAAGAATGATGCCCGCGATACCTGGCAGCGTCAGGACGAAGCGGAACATCGTCAACGCTCCGACTAGTAACACCAGATTCACCAGCAACGCGATGCACGCGATAAGCCCCGCGAAGCGGTAATAAACGAGCACTGAAACAAGCGTAATGGCTAAGCCGAGCAAACCGGCCAGAACGCTGGCGCGGATTGAGTCCAGACCAAGCGTCGGAGAGACGCTGCGTTCTTCCTCAATACTGACCGGGGTTTGCAGCGGATTCTCGAGCGCGCTCGACAGTCCGCGCGCTTCCTGTTCGCCAAATCGGCCGGTGATGACACAGTCGCCGCCGTAAATCGCATCGCGGATGACCGGCGCAGATAGAATCGCATCGTCGAGCACGATGGCGAACCGGAATCCCTTAAATTGCTCGGTGATTTTCCCGAAAGTCTTGCCGCCTTCAGCGTCAAATTTCAGCTGCACCGTCCAGCCGTCGTTGCCGAAGTAAGCATGCGACTCCGTGACACGATCGCCGCCGAGGTCAGCTTTCTTTTTGACGAGCAGACGTTCCTCGACGGGCTTCTTGCCCTCTTCGGCGCGCATCTCGTACTTCTCGATGCGGTACTCGGGTGGGATCACTTCCTGGCCGCCGTCGATCTTGCGCAACCGATCGCCGTTGTCCGGGTAAACCATCCGGAATTCCAATTTCGCGACGCGCGATAATTGATCTCGCGCCTCCTGCACTTTCGCGGTATCGAGTCCCGGGATCTGCACGAGGATTCGATCGTTGCCAACTGGACTGATGATCGGTTCGCCACCGCCGAAATAATCGACGCGCTTGCGAATGACTTCGACCGCCTGCTCCAGCATTGCGGGCGTGATTTGCTTGTCAGTCTGGACGAGCCGGATCAGGAAAGACGTCCCGCCTTTAATATCAAGGCCGAGCTGGATCTTCTTCTCCGGTGGCCAGATCGTAGCGACGCTGAACGCGACCAGCAACGCCATCAGCACGGTGGCGAGGAGCCTTTTTCGCAGGCCGTAATCGGTAGCGAAATACCAGCCGAATAAGACGAGCAGGACGATCCCTGCAAAAAACGTGAGTGCCGGCGTCACTTCGCTGTCGAAGCTCCCACTACGGTCGTTACCGCAGATTTTTCCATCTCAACTTTCACGTTTTCCGCGATCCGCACCGTCACGGTCGAATCCTTCACATTGGTAATCAGGCCGTGGATACCGGCACTGGTAATCACCTGATCGCCAGTCTTCAATGCGGAGACCAGGCGCTGTTGTTCCTTCTGGCGTCGCATTTGCGGCCGAAACAGCACAAAATACATAATGACAAAGATCAGGATGAGCGGCAGAAAACTCGCGATCGGATTGGAGGTCGCGCCGGCGGGGCTCGCTGCTTGCGCTTGTGCTAGAAAAAAGTGGATCATCGGGAAGGAAATTTGAGGAGCGGGAGCTTAAACATCTAAGAGCGCGCCGCAATTCTTTAGTTGGAGGCCAAGCGCCGCCACGACATCGACCGTGCAAAATTATCGTCAAACCAGGTTCATCCTCGCCGCCATCGTCATGGTGACGCTGGCGCCGTTCCTGAACAAAGCGTTCCATATCGACGATCCGCTCTTCGTCTGGATGGCGCAGCAGATTTCTAATCATCCGCTCGACCCCTACGGCTGCACGGTGAATTGGGCTTCTTTCCCGGAGCCGATGTGGAAGGCGATGCAGAATCCGCCGCTCTGCGCTTATTATATAGCGGCGATATCCGCGATGGCTGGATGGAGCGAACTTGCGCTGCATCTCGGTTTCCTGATCTGGCCCGTCATGTCGGTCCTTGGAACGTTCGCCGTCGCACGGCGTTTCTGCAGCGTTCCGGGCACGGTCGCGCTGGCCGCATTCTTCACTCCCGTCTTCCTCGTCTCGGCTACTAACGTCATGTGTGACGTCATGCTGCTGGCGCTTTGGATCTGGGCGATTGAATGCTGGCTGGCCGGACTCGAGTCAAATCGCTGGTGCTACTTCGCGCTCTCTGCGTTCCTGATCACCGCCGCATCTCTCACAAAGTATTTCGGCATCGCGCTTCTGCCCTTGCTCGCTACGCACACTCTATTTTGCGGTCGCAGGAAAAGTTGGCGGCTGCTGTTTTTACTTTTTCCAATCGCGGCCATGGCCGGTTACGAACTTTGGACGAAAGCTGCCTACGGACAGGGCCTGTTCAGCTACGCCGTTTTCTATTCGCGCACTGTTTCTTCCGGCTCGAAATCGAATTTGTTCTCGCAACTTCTTACCGGGCTCGCTTTCGCGGGCGGCTCGATCCTTTTACCGGCGTTTTTCGGGCGACGCCGAACGTGGTTCCTTGCCGTTCTCGGCCTGGCGGCGTTTTACTTTTGGCTGCCGATCAATCCGGACTGGCAACTTGGAAACAACGTCGTCGCGGTCAAAATCGAAGGGGGAATCTTTGCTGCGATTGGCGCGGGCACCATCGCGTTCTGCCTGTTTGACCTTTCTCGGGAACGTTCGGCGCAAAGCGTGTTCCTGACGATTTGGATTGTTGGGACGTTCGTCTTTGCCGTGTTCCTTAACTGGTCGATCACCGCGCGCACGTTTCTGCCGATGGCGCCCGCTGTCGCCATCCTTGTCGTCCGTCACGTCCAGCGATCATGGCCGATTTTTTTAGCGGCGATCGTTTCGTTATTCATCGCCTGCGCCGATTACGTGCAAGCGGATAGCGCGCGCGATGCGGCGAGTTTCGCCGCACGTCAGCTCCGCAATTCGAGCGGCACTCTCTGGTTTCAGAGCCACTGGGGCTTCCAATATTACATGCAGCGTTTTGGATCGACGCCGCTGAATGCCCACGACTCCGAGATCACCACCGGCGATACGATGATTGTCCCGGCGAACAACACCGCCGTTACCGCCATCCGTCCGGACAAAATTCTCGCTGCGCAGGACCGGAGTTTCCGCGTTTTTCCTTACCTCACGACGATGGGCCGCGGGACCGGTGCGGCATTTTATAGCAGCGCGCGCGGGCCAATTCCGTGGGCAATCGATCGCGTCCCGCCGGAAACGTATTACGTCGTAAGATTCCGCTGATCTTTGTATTTGCTCACGAACCCAGCGCGGAAAGTATCGAAGGTTCCCGCCTCAATTTGCGCGCGCGTTTCGCGCATCAAATCCAGATAGAAGTGCAGATTGTGCAGTGTGATTAAACGCAGCCCGAGAATTTCCTCCGCCTTCACCAGATGCCGGATGTAACCGCGCGAGAATTCGCGACAGGCCGGGCACGCGCAGTTTTCTTGGATCGGCTTCCTGTCCATCGTGAATTCTGCGTTCTTTAAGTTCATGGTGCCGGTTGTCGTGAACGCAGTGCCGTTCCGCGCGATCCTTGTCGGCAGGACGCAGTCAAACATGTCGACGCCGCGCGCGATCATTTCCAGCATCTGGGGAGGCGTTCCGAGCCCCATCGCGTAGCGCGGTTTATCGGAGGGCAAATGGGGCTCGCTCGATTCGATCGCCCGCATCATCTCTTCTTCCGGTTCCCCCACGCTCACGCCGCCGATGGCGTAGCCGTCAAATCCGATCTCGACCAACGCTTGCGCCGATTGCGTGCGGAGATCGGCGAACGTCGCGCCCTGCACTATTCCGAAGACGAGCTGCGTGCCCCCCCGGTCATCCCGAGCGAAGCCGAGGGACCCCGTCGCGCCAGTTGTATCTAACGCCACGGGGTCCCTCGACTGCGCTGCGCTCCGCTCGGGATGACGAGCCTTACACCGCTGCGCCCACTTCAATGTCATCTCCAAACTTCGCGCTGCGTAATCGCGTTCGCATGGATACGGCGGGCACTCGTCGAGCACCATCGCAATGTCGCTCCCGAGCGTTCCTTGGATTTCCATCGCGATCTCCGGCGAAATAAACGTCGGCGTGCCATCGAGATGATTTTGAAAGTGGACACCTTCGTCCGTGATCTTGCGTAGCTTCGCGAGCGAGAAAATCTGGTAACCGCCGCTGTCGGTCAGGATTGGCCCATCCCAATTCATGAAGCGATGCAGTCCGCCGAAATGGCTGATCACTTCCAATCCCGGACGTACATATAAGTGATACGTATTCCCGAGGATGATCTGCGCCTTGAGCTCATGGAGCTCGCGCGGCGAGACCGCTTTCACCGAGCCTTGCGTGCCGACGGGCATAAAGACCGGCGTTTCAATGACGCCGTGCGCCGTAGTCAGCCGACCGCGTCGCGCTTTGCCGTCGTTCTTGAGAAGCTCAAACATTCAATCGTCACCCTGAGCGAAGTCGAACGATCTCTCAACCAATCGCAGATGTGTTATGGAAAAGAATGTCGGAGCCGGTTCTAAATGCTATCGCGAGCGCGACCGAGCTGGTCGTGCGCTTCGGCAATCAGGCAGTGCTGGATAAGGCGACGCTGACTATTCTAGAAGGCGAACGCGTAGGCCTGGTTGGTCGCAACGGCTCGGGAAAATCGACATTCCTGCAGATCGCGGCTGGCGTGATGAAGCCGGACGGCGGCGAATTTAATCCGCGCCGCGATCTCGTTACTGGTTACATG
>JBBQHM010000087.1:0-9569 GCA_038323965.1 Chthoniobacterales bacterium
CAATGAACGCGTGATCACGAGTCTGACTCGCCGGATGTCTTGGCTGTAAGGCGCAGCCACTAAGGAGAAGCGACAACAAAAGCGCGGGAAGAACACCTCGGGCGATGCCGCCGTTGCAATTTTTCATCGTGTCACTGCACCACGTTGCCGCCCAACGTCAATCCATAGATTTCGCGCCGAAAAGGAATGGCTTTCAATCAGCGAAATTCCAGTTGTTAACGCCCGCTAACTGGCTGTCCCAGAAACCGACCTCGTGACCCGTAGTTACACGAGTGCTGCTATCAGCTTCAATCAGGCCCGAATTTGCGCTACCAGCGAAGTTACCTAACGAGTCGCGTTTACGCGTGCGCGAGCTGCGGAACAAGAACGTCGCCGATGATGTTGAGCGCTTCGTCCAGATCCTGGCGGGTGTGATTTGCGGTCACACATGCGCGGAAACAAATCTTGTCCTGAGGGACGGCCGGATAATCAACCGGGGCGACAAATAAACCGCGTTGCCGCAGTTCGTGACCAAGCTGGTAGAGGCGCATGCGATCGCCGATCACGAGGGGCATGACATAAGTGGTGGAAGCGCCGGTATCGATCCCGAGCCCCTGAACTTGCGTCCGGAAATACTCGGCATTTTCCCATAAACGATCCCGCAGCCAGGGATCGCGCTCGCTGATCTCGAGCGATTTCATGATGGCCGCAACGACTACGGGCGGAAGTGCGCAGGAGTAAACGTAGGGATGCGAATAAAAACGGAGGTAGTCGATCGTTTCGCTCGGGCCGCTGACGAAACCGCCCAGCGCGCCGAAGGCTTTGGAAAAGGTGCCGTAGATGAGCTTCAACCGATCTTCGACGCCGAAATGTTCGGCCGCACCACGGCCATGTTTACCGCAACCGCCGATGGAGTGAGCTTCGTCCACGAAGACCGCGGCGTTATGCGACTCGGCGACATCTATCAACTCCGGCAGTCGGCCAAAGTCCCCGTCCATCGAATAAATTCCCTCGATGATCACGAGCTGACGTTTCCCCTTTTTACGAGCCAGCGCTGCGTCGAGTGACTCGGGATTGTTATGCTCGAAGCGCTCCATCCGGCAGCGAGCGAGCACGGCACCGTCACGCAGGCTTAGGTGAGACCGGTTATCAAGGACAGCTACGTCCGTTTTGCGCAGCAGTCCTGAGATCGTGCCGAAGGCGCCACCGAATCCGCTGTTAAATAACATTGCGTCTTCACGACCGAGGAATTTCGCGACGCGACTCTCCAAGTCGCGATGCAGGTCGGACATTCCAGATAACATCGGTGATCCGCACGCTCCGACGCCGTATTGATCGAGAGCAGCCCGGGCGGCTTCCACAACTTCGGGGTGATCAGCCAGACCGAGGTAATTGTACGAGCAAAGGTTGATGACGCTATGCGCTTTGCCGTTGTAATTGATCGACGTGCGAGGCGAAGCGCTCGCTAAAAGCTCGGGTTCATATAAGACCGCGCCCCACTCCCCGGCCGCGCGCCATTGCGTGAAAATCGGCGGCGGACTAAGCGCATCCTCGCTATCGCCGATGAGGAAATCGCTCAGGCTAAAATTCTCGGGATTCGACTGAATTTCAGTACTCAAAATTACGGTTCTTCTTTAATGTGACGTCAGTCGCGTTTGCATTCAATCGTATAACGCGGTGCAGCAAAGGTTTCGCCATAAGCGAGCCGGGTGAAATTTAAACCGGATTATCACTTGGGGCGATTGCAGGGTTGGGGCGGTGGGTTGGAGTCAATTTGCGAGGAAAGAGGCAGCTGGCAACCTGCTGCCGTGTAGGGATTTTCCTCACTAACGCAGTTCGCGGGTTCGGATTTGGTCAGCTATTGCGCAACGAGGGAAATTAAATGTTAACTGGCGACCCTAACGGGATTTGAACCCGTGTTACCGCCGTGAAAGGGCGGTGTCCTAAACCACTGGACGATAGGGTCCGAGAGCGGGGAATATCAGAAGTTCAGGTCAATCGCGCAAGTGATTTGGCGAAAAGCTAAGCGATAGGACGTGCGGGCAGGTTTTGCAGTAGTTGCGCGGTGCGGGCGGCAGCGCCTTGGTGGACATGCAAGACCTCTCGCCCGCTCCGCACGATGCTGGCGCGTCTCTCCGGGTTTTGGAGCAATTCCCGGATGGTAGAGGCGAGCTCGGACTCAGTGTTTATCTGGACCGCACCGTTTGCTTCGACTAACGCTCGCGAAAGAGCCGCGAAATTTTCCATGTGAGGACCAAAGATCACCGGCGCGCCTGCGTTGATCGCCTCGACCGGATTTTGTCCTCCGCTCGTGGCCAGGCTTTTGCCAATAAAAACGATGGTTGCGAGCTCATACCATTTCTGAAGCTCACCGGTCGTATCAACGATAAGCGCATCAGTCGGCGCCTGAGGTTTGATGGTGCTGCGCAGCGACGCGTTGATCCCGCGCTTCTGCAACATCTGAGAAATCGCGCCGGCCCTTTCGGTGTGGCGAGGCGCGAGCACCAGAAAAAGATTTGGGAACTCTTTCCGTAAACCCTGCCAGACCCGCGTAATGATTTCTTCCTCCCCACGGTGCGTGCTGCCAGCGACGAGTATGGGCGATTCCAGTGCCACGCCTAACGCCATCAAAAGTTCACGCTGCTGACCGCAGTCCGATTCCGACGCAGCGTCGTCATACTTGATACTTCCCGTCATCTGAATGGTTACGGCATCGACGCCCAGTTTTCCCCAGCGAGCGACATCTTCGAGGTATTGCACGCATACCAGATCCAGCTGCCGCAGTAGCGGTCGAACGTAGCGGCGGAAACGCAGGAACCGACGCTCGGAGCGAGGCGATAACCGTGCATTGACCAAGGCAACGACAATTCCCGCGGCGCGAGCTTCCCCCACCATATTTGGCCAGATTTCCTGCTCCACCAGCACCAGCTGGCGCGGGCGGATCGCCCGCAACGCTGCCCGGATAACCGGGTAGAAATCGAGCGGCGAATACAATACCTCGACCCATTCCGGCGCGCGCTTGTTTGCAACTGCGAAACCGGTCGTCGTCGTGGTCGTAAGCGCAAATTCCATCCCGGGATTCAGGGCACGAACCGCCGACGCGAGTTTCAGCGCGACGTTCACTTCTCCGACGCTTACCGCATGCAGCCAGATTGGCTTTGAACGGGCGAGCCGAGCTCGCACCTCACGGCTGTAAATTCCGAATCGCTGACCAAATTTCGGCCCGTAATTTCCGCGACGAACCATCTTCACCAGATACTGCGGCAGAATCGCGAGCAGCCCGATGGGCCACAGCAGATTATAGATAAACCGAATCATTCAGATCGCGGGAAATTTGGCCGCGCTTCAAGGAATAGCACTTCAGTAGCGCCATAAGTCTTGGCACGTTGGATCGACCAGAACGGAAAATCTTCGACAACTTCCGCCGGTCGTTTCTCTAAAATCAAAACGCCTCTCGGCGCCAGAAGCTGCGGCAAATTATTGTCCGTTAATAATTTGTAAGTGAAACGTTCCCCGGACGGCGTCTGTTCATATGGCGGATCGGCGAAGATAACGTCGAATTCCGCGCGCGCGGTCGTGTGACCCAGGAAATCAAAGACATCCTGCAGCCGGACGCGCGCCGTGACTTTGGAAATAGCGAGGTTTTTCTCAATCGTCGTGACCGCGCTACGCTGATTATCGACAAACAAAGCGGAGTTTGCGCCGCGACTCAGCGCTTCGATCCCAAGCCCGCCTGTACCGGCGAACAAATCGAGCACCCGGGCGTCGATCGTCCGATCCCCCAGACTGGAGAAAATCGCGGCCTTCACGCGGTCCATCGTCGGCCTTACGCCCTGCTTCGGAACGAGAAGGCGGAGCCCGCCGGCAGCGCCAGCGATTACTCTCATGGCGATGGCGCGGGAGATGCAGCCGTACCTTCCGGCGCAGTCTCACGTAACAATTGTTTCTTCTTTCCCCGTTCGTTTTTGTCCCGCCCCAGGAACATATCCACGACGCTTCCAAGGTCTTTCAGGTCCCGGCCGACGATTCGATCCACCAGGTTCGATTTGGGTTTATCGATCGTACCGGAAACCTGGAAATCGACCGCGCTCATGCCCGCATCCTCGGTCGGTTGAAAGTTCTGCGCGATCGGCCGAAAAAGTTGGCCGCGAATTTTTTCGTCAATCGCGAGGCGGGAATCAAGGTAGAGCTTTCCGTTAAACTTGATCGTCCCCGAAGCGGAAAGTCGAATATTCGGCGAGCGCAGCACAAGTTCATCCACGTTAACAACTCCGGGGGTGATATGAAATTTCGCGTGGGCTTCTGTAAGATTCAGCTGCGTTAATTCGTCAATCTGCAAGACCTGGCCAAGCGCGGAGAGCAGGCTGTATTGCTGCACTCGCCCATCGCGCAGGATAATCTCCCCACTGCCTTCCAATGCATTTGGATCTGCAGTTTTACCAGCAGCTTCCAGGTGTCCTTCGAGCTGGCCGGTCACCACACCTGCAGGTCCACCTGCCTCGGTCACGAGTCGATCCGCCACTACGTTCTGGAACTTTACCACCGCCTTGAAAGGCGAACCTTCGGACTGTTGTTGCAGGGCGAAACTCCCCGAGAGATCGCCGCCGGCCGCGTGCGCAGATATCGCCGACAGGTCTACCGCGGTGGGCTCGTA
The DNA here is from genome assembly GCA_038323965.1 of Chthoniobacterales bacterium. GTDB lineage: Bacteria > Verrucomicrobiota > Verrucomicrobiia > Chthoniobacterales > UBA10450 > JBBQHM01. The sequence goes on from JBBQHM010000087.1 coordinate 4,634, forward strand.
ACGCAGTGGCGAACGCAGATCACTGAGGAAGAATCGATCCCGTAACGAGATCTTTGCGACGCGGGCATCTCCGCGCAGGGTAAGTGACCGGCGCATCGCCGAGAAGAAGTCGACTCCTTCAAACCGCGCGACGACTTTCCCATTTTCATCGAGGAACTGAAAGTTTCCGCCAGTCAGGTTCACTCGCCGGACTTCCGGTTGAAATGAGGTTTTCTCGGGCGGCCCGGAGGAATGATCGGGAGCAGCGGCTGACGGAGTCGCTGCGGTCACAGGCTCGGCGCCAGCCGGTTCGCTGCGCGCCGCGGTTTCGATCGTGGGGTCATTGCTTGTGGGCAGCCTCCATTTCCCATCTTCGTTCTGGCGCCAGACGACATGCGGTTCAATCAAAGCGATCTCCTTGATCACGAGCATGCGCTGGAACAAGGAGGGAATGCTCACCCGCAAGCGAAAACTTTTGGCGTCCAGGAAGTCCCCCGGCGGCGCATCGGGCGTTTGTGGAATTGTAATGCCTGTTAATTTCAGGCCGCCCCATGGCGTCACGCTCATTCGCTTAATCTGCAAATGAGCGTGAATCCTGTGGCTGAGTTCCTGCTGAATTCGAGTTTGTGTCGCCTCTGATTGGACGTACAAATTCAAGCCAAGGAGCGCCAACGCGAAAAGCGCCACTACGCCCATTGCTACAAAAACCAGAATACGCGCGGACCGTTGCACGTGGGAACGTTACGCCAGCGTGATTTGAAGAAAAGCGTGCAAGACATCTGCGTTATCGTTAATCCGGCAGCGCGAAGCCAGCGTTTGCGTCACGCCTTGGCGCAACTCTCAGCGCTCACTCACGGCGCCACGATTTTTGCGACGACCGGTCAGGGACACGCCGAGGTTCTGGCCCGAAACGCAGTGCGCGAAGGTTATCGCAAGGTCGTAGCGGCAGGCGGCGATGGAACCATCAACGAAGTTGTTAATGGTATCGCGGACAGCGATGTCACCCTGGGATTGCTGCCACTCGGTACCGTCAATGTTTTCGCGACAGAACTCGGCCTTCCGTCCAACAATCTGGCGCAGTGCTGGGATATCATTAACCGCGATTACGTTCGCTCGGTCGATCTGCCGCGGGCCAATGCAAAACATTTTGTCCAGCTCGCCGGCATTGGCCTGGACGCACAGGCGGTGAAGGAAACCAGCAGCGCGCTGAAAAGGAACTTCGGCCCGCTTTCCTATGTTCTTTCGGCCGCCCAAATTGCCTCACGCCGACCGCCCCGCCTCACCATTGAATCGGACGACGCTGCCTGTGCGGAAGGTTCATTTGTCCTGGTCGGTAATGGACGACTTTACGGTGGGAGATTTCCGTTCTTTAAGCAGGCCAGCGTGGATGATGGCCTATTCGACGTCCTGGTTTTCAAGAACCTTAGCTATCTCGAGATCGTTGGTTATTTGCACGACGTTCTCTTTTGCTCGGAGATTCGCACCCGCGACGTAGAATATTTCCAGACTCGTGCGCTGCGCGTCAGCGCCAATGAGGAAGTGCCCGTCGAGGTGGATGGCGAGTTAACAACTACGTGTCCGGTGGAATTCTCGATCAAACAAGGCGCGCTGCGCGTGCTGACGGGCGAATAGAATCGACAGCGGAAACGTAGTGCGATAACCTTCGATACATGCGCCTGTCCGGCCGAAAGCAATCTTCGTTGCCACGGCGATGGACAGCACCGCGCCGGGTCGCACTGATCGCGCTGATGAGTGTGTTTGTCGCCTCCTATGTCGGCCAGATCCTTCTCGAAGCGTATCAGCCCGGCTTCGTCGCTGAGTTTCTCGGTATTAGCGATCGCGGCATCGCCGATGCTTATGCGTGGCAGTTTGTCACCGCACTTTTTCTGCACACGGGCCCGTGGAACCTGGTCGCAAATCTCCTCCTGCTTTACGTCGTGGGTCGCGACGTCGAGTCGATCGTCGGCCAGCGAAATTTCGTTCTGATTTACCTGGCAGGCGCCTTTGCCGGGGAATTCAGCCATCTTTTTTTAATGCCGTATAATTGCGTCCTCTATGCCGCCTCGGGCGGGGTCGCCGCGATCTTCGTCGCGTATGTCGCGATTCTCCCCGAACTCGAGCTAACGACACTTATATTTTTTGTGCTGCCGATTCGGTTCAAGGCAAAGCATCTCGCGCTCTGCGGCCTCACACTGACCGCGGTGTTCGTTGCCTTCGATCGCACCGGCATCGTCAATCACAGCGGCTGCATCGGGGGTGCCGCGGCGGGCTGGCTTTACGCTCATCTCCTTGGTTTCGGGCGCCCTTCCATCCTGCAACGTACCTTGCAGCAGCGCCGCGCTGTTGTGCAGCGGATTCAATCCATGACGGCGGAAGAGTTTATCGCTTCGGAGGTCGATCCGCTGCTGGAGAAGATCGCCCGGTCAGGACTCGGAAGTCTTTCGCGCGCTGAGCGCCGCACGCTGGCGCAGGCGCGCGAGAAGATGCTGGCGAACGAGGACGGTTAACCGCCGAATTTCGGTAGGGCCCGGATCACGTTCTCGCGATGTCTGATTTGAAATGGATTGAGGGCAAGTCCACGCGCTCCCTGAATCCGCAGCGTGTCGCCAGAACGCTACAGCAGCTGGCGGGGATCTGGCCCGACGATGCCACGCCGCTCGAGGAATTCGTCGCTTCTTTTCCCCTCGGGGAACGGGCGCTACTGCACCTCATCAGCGTCTCGGCCATCTGCTCAACGCGGTTGGCCCTCGACCCGGCGTTGATCCAGTGGCTGGCGGACCCTGCCGTATCCAACGAACGAAGAACGCTGCGCCGGATGAAAGCCGATCTGCAGGCCGGGGGCGAATCCATCGCCGCAAAGAACTTCAGCGCGCTGCGTCGTTGGAAAGCTCGCGAGATGACGCGTATCGCTTTGCGCGAGACGGCGGGCGTCGCCGAGCTGGAGGAGACAACGGCCGAGCTATCGCAACTCGCCGAGATCTGCCTGGTGCAGGTGTTCGACTACTGGAACACAACGCTGCGGGCGCGTTTCGGCGCGCCGGCCTCGGAATTCGCGATCCTCGGCCTTGGAAAACTCGGGGGCGGAGAGCTGAATCACAGCTCGGACATCGATGTGATCTTCGTCTACGGCGAAGAGGGGAACGTCACTCCGCGCATGACGAATCACGAGTGGTTCAATCGACTTGGCGAGAAGATTGTTGAGACATTTACGACGCCCCATTCCGACGGCCCGCTCTTTCGTATTGACCTGCGTCTGCGACCGGAGGGAACAGCGGGGCCGCTCGCCCGTTCGCTCGATAGCATGGAGAACTATTACGCTGGCTTCGGCGAAACGTGGGAGCGCCTTGCCCTGATCAAAGCGCGCTCGGTCTGCGGAGATCACGAACTTGGATACGAATTGCTGCGCCAACTTCAGCCATTCATTTATCCCAAGAGTGCGACACCGGATTTGCTGGACGAAATCGCCGCGATCAAACGCCGAATCGAGCGCGACGTGGTGGGATCGGAAAACGTAGGGCGCGATGTCAAACTTGGCGCGGGTGGAATTCGTGAGATCGAGTTTGTGGTGCAGGCGCTTCAATTTACGCATGCCGCACGACACGCGTTTCTGCAGGAGACCAGCACCCTGCGCGCGCTTCGAGGATTGTCGCGGCTCGATCTTCTTCCGCGCCACGAGATCGCCCAACTGGATGGCGCTTACCGGTTTTTACGTCGTGTTGAGCATCGTCTGCAGATCGAGAGCGAAGAGCAAACGCACACCGTGCCCGGCGAGCCTGAGCGGATGAAACTCCTCGCCGTCAGCCTTGGCTTTGAGGATGCGGCCGCGTTCGAAACAGAGCTGCGCGATTATATGTCGCGGGTCCGGGTCATCTTTCAGCGCGTTATCAGCGACACGCCGAAAGACGCGGTCGTTATCGATCTCAGTATTTTCGCAGATGAACCGCGGGCCTCTAAAGCGTTGCACGCACTTGAGCGCGGATCGACGGCCTTTCACGTAGCGCCACGCACACGGCAGGTATTTCGAAAACTGCGGCCGTTATTACTCGGGCAGCTTGCGCCCTGCGGTGACCCGGATGAAGCGCTGAACCATTTCGTCCGCTTCGTGGAAGCGTACGGCCTGCGCAGCTTTTTATTCGAGTTGCTCGTGAGCAACCCGCGCCTCCTGGAACTTCTTGTCCAAACGCTCGATCGGAGCGTTTTCGCCGCAAACATTTTGATTCGGCATCCGCAGCTGCTCGAAGAGCTTACTCGCAGTGAAGCGCTTCATCGCAACGTGGAAGTCGATGAACATCTCGGGGGCCTGGGAAAACTCGGAGCCACTCCTGAGAATCTGGATCCGGTTCGCAGCTATCGGCAGGCGCAGCTTTTAAGAATCGTATTTCGCGATCTGCTGCAGGAGATCGATCTATCAGCGCTCTCCGCCGAACATACCGCACTCGCAGAAAGTTGCGTCGTGTTCATGAATCGGCTGCTCGGTGGCGAGAGCCTGACAATTGTCGCGCTCGGAAAGTTCGGCGGCCGTGAGATTACTTACGGTGCCGATCTCGATGTGCTTTTTGTCGGCCACGATTATCGGGCAGCCCAGAATCTCATCTCCGCTCTTGCGAAACCGAGCGCTGACGGCGCGATTGCGGTCCTCGATGCGCGGCTTCGTCCTGACGGCGAGAAGGGCCCGATCGTCGTGACACTCGAAGCGTATACCCGCTACTACCGGGAGCGCGCGCAATTTTGGGAATTGCAGGCACTGACTCGCGCGCGCGGAATTTCCGGCACCGCGGCACAGGAGTTCCTAACCGCAATTCAACCCTCGTGGCGAAACGCGGGCCATCGCACCGACGTCTTCGTCTCGCTCGCGGCGATGCTGCGGCGCATCCATGACGAGCGTAGCAGCGGCGAAGAGTTCCTCGATTTTAAAACGGGAGCGGGCGGACTTGCCGTATTCGAATTTGTGATTCAG
>JBBQHM010000088.1:0-9468 GCA_038323965.1 Chthoniobacterales bacterium
CCGTAGCACCAGCCGGCGGTCCCGTTCCCGCCGTGGCGACTCAACCGGCAAACTCTCCGAAGCCCGAAGATCTTGCCGTGGGTGCTGTCGTCCCGAACAGCTATCCGGCTGCTGCAGTCGCGCCGCCGGCGTCAGCGGCGCCAACGGTGCGACCGCCAGAGCCCGGACCGCGCCCGTAGGTATTCGATCAGGTAGCGACGTCGCGCTGATGACGGATGTCTTCGGCCGCCGCGGCGTAGACCGCATCTTCCGCGATGTTGGTCGCGTGATCGCCGACGCGTTCAAGGCAACGCGCGACGAAGACGAGGTTCAGGTAGCCGCGTAGCTGCTCCGGATCTTCGGCCATGCGCTGGATTAATTTTCGGCCCGCCACACGGTTCAAGTCGTCTAATTTCTGGTCGCGTGGAATCAGCGCCCGCCCCAGCTCCACATCTTCCCGCACATAAGCGTCGACGCTGTCCTTGAACATGGCCATGGCGTGTTCGTACATCGGTTTAATCAACTCGACTTCGTGCAAGGGAGGGTGCTGATTCAGCTTGCGGGCCCGCCGCGCTATGTTCGTTCCCTGATCAGCCATTCGCTCAAGGTTTGATGACAACTTCATCGCGGCGACGACTCGGCGCAGATCGGACGCGACCGGCTGAAAACGCAGCAAAATATCGACGCCGTCTTTGTCGATTTGTTTCTCGAATTGATCGATCTCCTCGTCATCAGCGATGGCATTGGCACAGAGATCGGTGTTCCGCTCGAACAGGCCTTTCATCGCGCAGTGAATGCTTCGTTCAGTCAAACTGGCCATTGTCAGAACGCTGTTCCGGAGGGAGCGCAGCACTTCGTCGAAGGTGCCAAGAATATGACGTGGAGTTTCCATAAGGCTCAACCGAATCGGCCGGTAATGTAATCCTCGGTCTGGCGTTGCGAAGGGTTAGAGAAAATCTTCCCGGTGTTGCCGTATTCAATCAGTCGCCCGAGATAAAAGAACGCGGTAAAATCCGAGCAGCGACCGGCCTGCTGCATGTTGTGCGTGACGATCACGATGGTGTAATCGCGCTTCAACTGGTGGATAAGCTCTTCGATTCGCGCCGTCGCGATGGGATCGAGCGCCGAGCACGGTTCATCCATCAGGATCACTTCGGGCTCGACCGCAAGAGCGCGCGCGATGCAGAGGCGTTGCTGCTGTCCGCCCGACAAACTGAACGCGTTCTTATCGAGACGATCCTTGACCTCGTCCCACAGCGCCGCGGAGCGCAGGCTCTTCTCGACCGCTTCGTTAATGCTCGATTTCCGGGACACACCCGCGACACGCAGACCGTAGGCAATGTTGTCGTAAATCGATTTGGGAAATGGATTCGATTTTTGGAAGACCATGCCAACCCGCCGGCGTAAATCGACGACATCAACCTCCGTGCCGTTAACATCGCTGCCTCCAATCCGAATGGCGCCGCTGGTGATGCGTGCGCCGGGCACGAGATCGTTCATTCGGTTGATGCAGCGCAATAATGTCGTTTTGCCGCAACCGGATGGCCCGATGAATGCCGTGACGGCGCATGGCGGCACCTCGAGATTTATTTGATACAGCACCTGGTGATCGCCGTAGGCGAAATCGACCGCGTCGACGTCGATCAGCGGCCGGCTCGGTTCTGCCTGCGCCGTCCCGACGGTTGCTGGTACTGCTTGAGCCTCGGGCATCTCAGCTACCATTGTAGACGTGCTCTCGCCCGGGTGCGCAGGATGATCGACGACAACGCGATCAGCATCACCAGTGCGAGGAAAACAAACGCGGCACCGTACTGCACGCGCTCGGTGTATTCATTCTGCGGGATCTTCGTGCTGACGACGTAGATGTGATACGGCAGCGCCATCACACCCTGGAAAAAGAAATCAATGAAACGGGTCACCTCCCACGGCATCGAGTCCCGGGTGGCGTAGGCGGCAGTAAACATGATGGGCGCGGTCTCGCCTGCGACGCGGGCGATGCCGAGAATCGACGAAGTCAGAATGCCGGGCATGGCATAGGGCAGCACATTCTTGCGAATCGTCTGCCACTTCGTTGCCCCGAGCGCGAGAGAACCTTCCCGCAAGTTCTGGGGTACCGCGCGGAGGGATTCTTCGCTCGCGGTGATGATCGCCGGCAGCACCATGAAACCAAGAGTAAACCACCCGGCGATGAGCGAGACATTCCAGCCGAAGAAAATGACGAAAAGGCCAAAGCCGAAGAGCCCGAAAACAATCGACGGAACACCCGCGAGATTGAGAATTGCCAGGCGGACCATGCGAATGCCGCGGCCGTTCCGGCTGTATTCACTCAGGTAAATGGCGCTGCTGATTCCGATGGCAAGGGCCAGCGTCATCGATCCGATGACGAGCAGCGCGCTGCCAACGATGCAGGGCCAGATACCGCCGGCGGAATAGGCGACGCTCATGGCCTCGACCTGTTCGGCCGGGTGTTCGCTTTGCCAGTGTCGAAATTCGCGGTCGCCCATCGTTTGCTTCGCGCCGTGGTAGTCAAAAACATAGAGCGTCTCCGGCGCTTCAGTCAGGAAAGGCACATTGATAAACGGCGGACGACTGATGAAAACCGTGCGACCTCCCTTGATCGCGATATCCGCGAAGATGTAGGTCGCGCACGCGAGCACGAAATAAGTTGCGAGCCGAAAACTCCAGAAGGCGATGCCTTGCGCGGCCCGCGTGCGCCGTCGGTTCGAAGGAACGGTAATCATTTACCCGATGCTCATGCGGTAACGCTGGGCGATGCGTTGCGCCGTGTAATTAATTAGCAAAGTCACCGCGAAAAGAACGAGCCCTACCATGAAAAGCGCGCGGTAATGAATGCTGCCGCGCACTACTTCGCCCATCTCCTGCGCGATGATACCCGTCATGGTGTGAACCGGTTGGAAAAATGCGCCGAGGCCTTCCGTGAAATCGGGGATCGCGATGCGATTACCCGCACAGAGCAACACCACCATCGTCTCGCCGATGACCCGTCCAAACCCGAGCAAAATCGCGGAGACGATGCCGGAAATCGATGCCGGCACCAGAACGCGCCCGATGGTCTGCAGACGATTCGCGCCCAGCGCATAAGAGGCCTCCTTGAAACCGCGCGGGACATTCCGTAACGCGTCTTCGGAAAGGGTGAAAATCGTGGGCACCGCCATCAACGCCAGCAGCGCGCCGGCCGTAAAGACATTGAGTCGTTCGGTGATCGGAAAAAACGGCACCCACGCAAACCACGCCGATTCGGAAGCGGTCCGAAGCGCCTGGCCGACGACAGCAATGCCAAAGAAACCGAGCACGACCGAGGGGATGGCGGAGATGAACTCGATATATGGCTTGATGATATTCTGCTCGGAGCGGGTGGCAATTTCGCTCACGTAAATGGCGGACGCGACGCCCAGCGGCATGGCGATGATGAGCGCCACGGCGGACACCATCAACGAGCCCACCAGCAGCGGGACGATGCCGTACCAATCCTGCCAAAAGCTCGCGGTAATCCATTGGCGGCCAAACAGGAATGAAGTAATCGATCGCGACCAGGCCACGGGCTCCCTCGGATTCCAGCTGCGCAACCGGTTCGCCTGTCCATCGAACGCTCCGAGGTAATTGCGGACGCTCGTTTTCCAGCGATCGAGCGAACGTTGCGCGCCGGCATCGGAGAGTGTGGGCGCTGATTGCAAAACGCTGGCGAGCCGGCCTGCCATGTTTGCACGCAGGTCGTCATACGCAGCCGCGGAAGATTGCAGGGCACCGATTTGGGTAGCGAGTTCCGCGGCTTGCACCGGTTCGCTTACCACCGGCTGCGAACCATTATTTTCGCGATCCGGACTTCCGAAAAAACGATCGCGCACCGCGACTGCCTGATCGCTTAAATCTGAAACCAACCCCGCGAGGTCGGAGCCAGCGTCGCCGAATTCTTCCGAGAAACGATCGAGCGGAGCAAGATCGGTTTGGACATCAGCCTCCCCTCGCCCGGCCAGCGCGAGCGAACGCATCTCGCGCATTCGGACCTGATTGAGAGAACGCGCCAGGGCGGCATGCGCGTCGGCTTGTTCGCGAATGATGTCGACGAACTCCAAGCCGCAGGCCCGATAGGCGCGAACGTTTCGCAGATTTTGCCCAAAAAAACCGAACCCTTCCCGACACAGGAAAAGGGTAATTAATGCGAGCACGACCACCGCGACGAACGCATTTCCGCCGAAAAAGATCTCGATGCCTTTTTCGCGTAAACTGCTGGAGCGACGCGCAGGGCGCGGGCGAACCGGGGCGGGTGGGACCACTGGCGGCATGGGTCGACACGATGCGGACGCGCCGGAATTGCTTCAATGAGTTTGATGTTACGATTCTGTGACGAAATCGCAGAAACTTTGCGGGATCGGGGCGGCGCGGCTTACCTTGGGTGATGCCCTCCAACCCTGCGTCCGCGGTCGAAATACCGCAGCCCATGGACCTGCCAGGGATCGAACCGGCGCCGGCGCGGATCTTCTCCGCACCCGAGAATTTCATCAATCGCGAGTTGAGCTGGCTGGAGTTCAACCGGCGCGTGCTGGAAGAGGCGCAGGATGCCACCCAACCGCTGATCGAGCGGGTGAAATTCCTCACCATTTTCAGCTCAAATCTCGATGAGTTTTTCGAGATCCGTGTCGCTGGCATCAAGCAACAAATTGAGAGCGAGACGAGCGACACCGGTGCCGACGGCTTGAGCCCCACGGAAACGTTCAACGCCATCCAGCGGGTGGTGCGGGAACTGGTGCAGACGCAATACGCGCTGTGGAACGATGAGCTGATGCCGGTACTCGCGAAAAGCGGAATCCGCATCCACAACGTCGCTGAGCTGAATGTGAAACGCGCGGCGTGGGCCCGACGTTTTTTCCAGGAAGAAGTGTTCCCCATGCTCACGCCCCTGGCCGTCGACGCGAGTCATCCCTTCCCGCAACTGCTGAACAAAAGTCACAACCTCCTCGTCCGCGCGCGGGCCGAGAAACGTGGCGAATTACTTCACGCCATTGTGCAGGTCCCGCGAGTACTATCACGCCTCATCGCGATGCCGCGCAGTAAAGGCGATGACGAGCCCTGGGATTACATTTATCTCGCGTCGCTGATCAAGCATCACATCGCCGACCTTTTTCCCGGCATGATCCTCGATGGCGTTCACCCATTTCGGGTCACGCGCAACAGCGATCTATACGTGGACGAGGAAGAGGCCGATAACCTCCTTCGCACCATCGAGCAGGAGCTTCGCCGGTCGAGCCGCGGGGACGCCGTTCGCCTGGAGGTTGAGACCGATTGTCCCAAGGAATTCCGCGAGTTGTTGCTCGAGTTTTTCGAGTTAGGCGAAGCGGATCTCTACCGCATCGACGGTCCACTTTCGATGACGCATCTACTCCCGCTGGTGACGAATGATGCCTTCGCGAAATTCAAGGACCGCCCCTTCCAGCCTGCGCGCAATCCTGCCTTGCCGCCGCAGGCCGACACTTTCGATGTGATGCGCAAACAGGACATTCTGCTGCACCATCCCTACGAAAGTTTCGACCCAATCGTTGAATTCATCGAGGCGGCGGCGAGCGATCCGCATGTGCTCGCGATCAAGATCACGCTGTATCGCACCAGCGGCGATTCGCCCATCGTCGAAGCGCTCATTGAAGCCGCCAATGCCGGCAAGCAAGTCACCGCCTTGGTCGAGTTGCGGGCGCGCTTCGATGAAGCAGCAAACATCCAATGGGCGCGCCGACTGGAGGAAGCGGGCGCGCATGTGGTCTACGGCGTCGTAGGATTAAAAACCCACTGCAAAGCATTGCTCATCGTGCGGCGCGATACGGACCGCCTCCGCCAATATGTGCACCTGGGCACGGGAAACTATCACCCGCGAACCGCTCGCATTTACACCGACTTCAGCCTCTTCACCACGGCGCCGGAGTTAACCGATGAGGTCGCGATCGTGTTCAACACTCTCACCGGTCTGGCCGGTTACCCAGGCTCGAAGAAGCTCCTCGTCGCGCCTTTCGATCTCCATCAACGCGTGCTCGGGATGATCGAGCGCGAACGCGATCACGCCCTCGCGGGCAGGGAAGGCCGCATCGTCGTCAAATTGAACTCCCTGGTCGACGAGGAGATCATCGTAAAACTTTACGAGGCCTCCGGTGCCGGCGTGAAGATCGACCTGATCGTGCGCGGCATCTGTTGTCTGCGTCCGCAGCTTCCGGGGATCAGCGAAAACATCCGCGTGATCAGCATCGTCGGCAGGTTTCTCGAGCACAGCCGAATCTATTACTTCGCCAACGACGGCAGCCCCGATGTTTACCTTTCGAGCGCCGATTGGATGCCGCGCAATTTTCTTCGGCGCGTCGAGATCGCGTTTCCGATCGAGCAACCGTCGCTGTGTGAGGAGATCATCAAGGAAGTGATTCCGACCTACCTAAAGGACAAAGTGAAGGCCCGTGAACTGCAGCCGGATGGGACCTACTTGCGACTGCAAACCGCGGAGGGCGCCACCAAATCGCAGGCGCAATTACACTTCCGCAATCGCGCGCGCCGACACGCTCGCCAGCTGGCTGAATCGCAGGTCGCGCCCTCCGTGAAACTTGTCCCTATCTCCACCGCCGCGCGCAAAGAGCGGACGTGAAACGCGTTCTCGTCATCGATATCGGGGGCACGCATGTGAAACTCATGCTGTCGCGTTCCGAGAAACGGGAATTCGATTCATCCCCCGGGCTCGCGCCCAGACCGGCCATTAGTCAGATCAAAAAATCCGTGGGCGACTGGAGATACGGTGCGGTTGCGATCGGGTTTCCGGCGCGCGTGCAAAATGGCCGCATCATCCAAGACCCGAAAAATCTCGGATCGGGCTGGATTGGTTTCGATTTTAAAAAGGCACTGCGAAAACCTGTCCGGGTGGCCAACGACGCCGCGCTGCAGGCGCTTGGGAGTTATGAGGGAGGACGAATGTTATTTCTCGGGCTCGGCACCGGACTTGGATCGGCCCTGGTCTGGCCGGGTCACGTCTTGTCGCTCGAGCTCAGTGAGTTGCCCTATGTAAATTCTGCGAGTCTTGAAACACAACTCGGCAAGGAAGAACTGAAACGTCTCGGGAAAAAAGATTGCGCGAGCGAGGTCATCGACGTCGTGACGCAGTTGAAAAGCGCTTTTGTGGCCGATTACGTCGTGCTCGGGGGCGGTAACGCCAAACTGCTCGATGAGTTGCCGGAAAGCGTCGAGCTCGGCCATAACCGCAACGCCTATCTGGGCGGCACACGTCTATGGCAGGTTAATCCGGTGACCCGCCGCAAAAAGTGGAACATCCTCTAAGTCATCCCGAGCGAAGCCGAGGGACCCCGTCGCGTCACGAGCGTTTCGGCGCCGAAGCTAACCGGAGCTAAAAACGCCATGGTAAAGCACGTCTATTTCATTCGCCACGGCGAAGCGGACTGGCCGGACTGGGACAAGCCCGATGACGAACGTCCGCTAACGAAGCGTGGACGCGCTGAAGTAAAGCGAGTTGCTAAATTTCTGGAGAAGCTTGGCGCCGAACCGCTCTTGCTCTTCACCAGCCCGCTCCCGCGCGCGACGCAGACGGCAAAAATCGTGGCGAAACATCTCTGTCTCGAGCTCGCGGAAGAACCGGCGCTGGGGAAAGGCTTTAACGCGGCGAAATTTCGCCGCCTGGTAGGAGAGCACGACGTTGCCAGCATGGTCATCGTCGGTCATGAACCGGATTTTACGCGCGTCATCGATGCGCTTACCGGCGCCGACATTATTCTGGCAAAGGCGGGCGTCGCTCTTGTCGAGATGGAAGCGACGTTAGCGAAGGGGAAACTGCGCTGGCTTTTCCCGCCGCGGTTCGCCAGGCGCCACTAGGTTGAGCGGAAAATTGGCGCAAATCAGTAACCCGGAAGAATCGCGAGCATTCCGAGCGTGAGATGAAGCCCGAGGTAGCCGTTTCGTGAAAGGCGATCCTCCAGGAACCTGATCGGCCGGCGGAAGAGTAGGCGAAAGGTTTTAACCATTTGCGGCCGATGACTGCTTTTGCGCGGGACCAATTCGTTGCAGCAGGAGCAGCGCGACCAACGCAAACGCGCCGCAAGTTACGAAGCCCGTCCGGACGCCGAAGAGTTGGGTGAGCAGTCCGATCAGGAGCGGTCCGACCATGTCGCCAAATTCTTTGAACGATTGGGCGGCTCCAATGCTCGCGCCAAGCTGACGTTTGGTGGCGAGTGCACTAACGAGGGTGTCACTATTCGTCCAAACGGTGCCAACTCCGATTCCTGCGACCACCACGATGCCGAGTAACGGCGTGCCGGAAAAGAATGTGATCGCGATAATGGCGAGTGCGGCCAGAAGCAGACCTGTGAACACCGTCGTTTGAATCGCTACTTTGTCCGCCAGGTAACCGGCCAGCGGCTGGATAAGTAAATAGCTAAAGGTAGCGACGCTGACCACCGTGCCAGACGCAAGCGGCGAATAACCGATGCCGTGCAGATAAACCGGCAGAAAGCCAAAGAGAATTCCCACCATGAACATGTTGATCACGATAATGCCGTAGATCGGAAGTAAGCGTGGCTCCTTAAAAACGAGGAAGAATTGTTTTAGCGTCATCTCGTCGTCGTCCTCCTCTAACGAAACTTTGCGCGGCGCCGGAAGCAGGCCGCACAGCAGCAGCGCGACCGCTCCGACCGCTGCGGAAACGACGAAGATCATGGCGAAGCCGTAACCGTGCACGATGAATCCACCGAGCGCCGGCGCAATCACGTAGCCGGCACCCTTGATCGCATTGTAAATGCCGAAAGCTTTACCGCGCCCGTCGACGAAATATTCCGCAACGAGAGAGATCGATACCGTAGAGAGCGCGGCTGCTCCAAGTCCCTGCACGAAACGCACCAACAAAAGCAACCTGGGACTAACCACAAGAAAGAGCAGCGACCCTAGGATGAAAATGACGAGGCCTGCGAGTAGCGTCAGCTTCATGCCGCGCCGATCGGCCAGGAAGCCGGCGAGTGGCTTCGCGAACAGTTCCGCGAAATCATAAACCGCGATCAGTAGTCCGATGACGAATGCGCCCGCGCCAATCGCTTCTGCATACGGTGGCAGGTTCGTGGCCACGATGTGCGCTCCGAACGAGGTGACGAAGCCACAGAGCGCGAGGATGAGAAGATACCGATATTTGGGTGTCGGCCTGGTCACGGTCGCCACCGTCACGATAACTGCCGGGCGCGTCGATAACTAGCGCTACCGACCAAATTTTCCGCAAAGGAGTCCGCGGGAACCGCAGGCGCAACGGGGCGACGATTCGTGCTGCGCGTCGTACGGCGTCGGCGAAGCTAGAACGGCAGAGCGTTCACCGCGTCGAAGGCTTGAAGCATCGGCCACGCGGACATCGCCATCAGCACGCCAAAGAGCAAAAGTTCAGCGATGAACTGAAGATGCATTTCGCGGCGGAGATAGGGACGACTGAGATCGCGGAAACGCGCAGGTTGCGCC
>JBBQHM010000089.1:0-9148 GCA_038323965.1 Chthoniobacterales bacterium
CCCCGACGGCTCGACGGAGTCTCGCCCTACCAGAAGAGCGCGATCAGCATTGCTCCTGCACCAACTCCCAAACTTCGCGGACGTGACGTTCGGCCGTAAGAATGTTGCCCAGGCCGAGGCGGATCACGGTTCGTCCGCGCAGCTCGGTGACGTTAAGATAAGCGCGGCCGGAGGCGTTGATTTGCTCGACGATTTTGCGGTTCGTCGCATCGTCGGCGTTGCAGCGAAAACAAACGACGCCCATTACCACTGGCGCGGCCAGCTCGAAGCGATCATCGCTTTTCACCAAATCGGCGAAGACCTGCGCGAGCCGCATCTGCTCGCGCACGCGCGCCGCGATACCTTTACGCCCGAACGTCCGCCAGACCATCCACGCTTTGATCGCGCGAAATCTGCGGCCAAGCGGCACGCCGTAGTCCATGTAATTCTTCTCCGCTGCCAGCGTGTCGCCGCGCAAATACTCCGGCACGAGGGTGAAGACGCGGCGCAGCCGCTCGATGTCGCGCACATACAGCACGCTAAAATCGAAAGGCACGAACAACATTTTGTGCGGATTAACGACAAAGGAATCTGCCTCATTCCATCCACTCGTTACCCAGTGATTCTCGGGTAACAGGGCGAGGCCGCCACCGTAGGCGGCGTCGATATGCAGCCAAATCCCGTGTTCGCGACACACCTGAGAGATCGCGCTCACCGGATCAACGCTGGCGGTGGAAGTCGTGCCAACGGTGGCGACCACGGCAAGTGGTTGGAGATTTTGCGCGAGATCGCGCGCAATGAACTCGCGCAGCGCTTGGACGTTCATGGCGAAGGCATTGTCGGTCGGGACGCGCTGGACGTTTTTCTCGCCAATGCCCAGCGCGATCGCACTTTTCTCGATGGAACTGTGGGCCTGGTCCGAGACATAAACGCGCATCGGTTTCAGATCCGCGCGCCCGATGACGCCGAGCCCACGCGCATTGCTCGCCTTCTCTTCGCGCGCCGCGGCGAGCGCGTGCATGCTCGAGATTGAGGCCGTGTCATAAACCACGCCATCGAATTTCTGGTCGAGCGTCATCCATTCGCGCAGCCAATTGATGACGACGGTTTCGAGCTCGGTGGCGGCAGGCGAAGTGCGCCAGGTCATGGCATTCACGTTCAGCGCGGCCGCCACCATGTCGGCTTCGATGCCGGGAGCCGTCGTCGTTGCGCCAAAGTAAGAGGTGAATCGCGGGTGCCCCCAATGCAAAACGTTGGGCGTGATGAGTTCGTCGATGTCGCGATAAATCGCGTCAAACGATTCGCCGGTTTCGGGAGCGCTTTGGGGGAGCGCGCGCGTCACCGTTCCCGGCTCACCGCTGGGCGCGACTCGGCGCGTCTCGATGTTTTCCCGATAATCCGCCATCCAATCGGCGAGGCGATGCAGTTGCTCGCGGAATTCCGCAGCTGGCACATCACCGAGATTTTCGTCACTCATCGCATCAGCGCGCGTTCACCGAAAACTAAAACGCGAAGCCGAAACTGAAGTGAAAGGCGCCGAACGCTTCGCCTTCGTGAGGATCGGGATTCACCCCGTAATCCAGGCGAATAGGTCCGATCGGGAGCCGATACCGCAGGCCAAGACCCACCGCGTAGCGCATGTTCGAGAGCCCAGCTGTATCCGAATCGGGCAGAAGATTGCCGGCATCGACAAACATCGCACCCTGCAGCTCGCCATAAATTGGGAATGTGTATTCGGCATTAAAGATCGAGTAGAATTCGCCGCCAAGCGGATAGCCATGCTTCTCGCGCGGCCCGAGGAACCGTTCGTCAAAGCTACGGACGGAATTGGCACCGCCGTTGAAAAAGCGTTCGTCAATTGGGAGCTCATTTTCGACGACACCGTCGCCGCCAACCGGCCGAATCAATCCGGCGCGCGCGCCGAAAGCCAGAGACGATTGCTGGAACCAGTTCTGCAACGGCGGCAGCGTCGCATCTTCGGAAACTCCCGGGTGCAGCGCTTTCGGCGCGAATGGAATGTAGTAGCCGAGACGTAACGTCGTTCGGACAAAATCAATCTGGCTGCCGACTGCGCTGGTCGCGACGTCCAGCGTTTGATCCATCACAAATCCGCGCGGATTCACAATCGGGCTGTCGCGGAGATCGAGCGTCTGCTTGAAGCCGATGGAATTCACGAAAT
The DNA here is from genome assembly GCA_038323965.1 of Chthoniobacterales bacterium. GTDB lineage: Bacteria > Verrucomicrobiota > Verrucomicrobiia > Chthoniobacterales > UBA10450 > JBBQHM01. The sequence goes on from JBBQHM010000089.1 coordinate 2,159, forward strand.
ATGAAGTCCGGCCGAGCAGGTCGGGCGCGATGTCCGCCGATGTGACTTCGACGTGGCGGCCGAACATCAGCAATCCTACTTCGTATTGTTTCGTGATTTTGCGCGAAAGCTCAATTCGCCCGCCGATCTCGAACTTCGTGTAGCCATCGTAGTCGTAAGTCAGCGCTGAGACCCGAAGCCGAAGTTTATTGTTGGTATCGAAAAGATACGGATCCTCATAAAGGATATCGCCCTTGTAGCCGCGGCCGGAATATTCCACCGAGAAAGTGAGCGGACGACCAAAGCCAAACAGATCGCGATCGCCAATCTGCAAGCCAAGGATCGGGCCATCGTAAGAGCCGTAACCGCCAGAGACGCCGAACTCTTTCGCCTTTGATTCTTCGGCGGTGATATCCAACCGCAGCATGTTTCCGCCGATCGGCACCGGCTTCACCTGCATGAGATTAAACAATCCGGTTCGCATCATCTCGCGAAACTTTTCATCCAGGACTTCCGGGCTGTAGGTTTTGCCGCTGAGCTGCGAGAAACGCTTCCGCACAAAGCCGGGGTGCAAACGCGTGAGGCCGCTGACAGTCGCGCCCTGAAAATGATAGAGCGGCCCCGGCGCGACGGTGACCTGGACCGGGACTTTACCATCAACCGCACCTACCGGATCGCCGGTGGCGTCAATCTTCACACTGTAATATCCGCGCGTCTTAAAGTAGGACTGCAGCCGGCGCGGGATATCGTTCACGCGCGCGTCGGTGTAAGGCTGCGCCAGCAAATCGTCGATCTGCCCGCGCATCTCTTGGGCGCCGTAAATGGTCTGGCCCGCAAACACGAGCGCGCCGAAAAAATACTGGCGACCCTCGTGGACCGTGATCGTCACATTCGCCTGCGATCCGCTTCCACCCAACTCGTAATGCGGCGGATCGACCGCGGCATCGAGGAATCCCTGTGAAATATAATACCGCCGGACCAGGTCCGCGCCTTCCTCGACGTCCGATGCGACGAAAGGCAGTGACTTTTGCAGGGTCGAATACCGCGCGCGCGTGGGACCAACTGCGAACTCGAAAAGTTTTTCGGCGGGCTGATGCGCGTTGCCGGCGAATTCAATGTTACCAAGGGCAGTCAGCGGCCCTTCCGCCACCTCGAGCACCAGGTGATCATCGGCCTCGATCTTGTAATGGACATCGACTTTCGAGTAGCCGTGTTTGCGATAATAAAGGGCAAGGAAAAAGGCGACGTCATCGCCGCGCGCGGCGGTGAGCCCGTAATCCTCGACCGTCGTGATCTGCTCTTTTAACGCAGTCCGCATTTCCTTCTCTGGAAACGCCGATGCGCCTCGAAATTCGATATTCGCGGAGTGCTGGGCGCGCTTGTTCTGTTCCCTCGCGACCTGTTGCTTCTCCTTCGCTTTCTCCTCCGGACGACGCACCTCTATTGGTGATTGCGCAGCCAGCGACGCCACGAGCGCGCAGAAGAGAAGCAGGGTTAAAGTGCAGCGGATCATTTGAAGCGAAGCAGATATTTCACTTGGCCACGGAAATCGCCACCGACGCCGATGTCACCGACGAGGACGAATTGCTGGTTAATTTTGAATCGTGCTGTCGCCTGCTGTTGGCCCGTTCGAGGGTCGGTGCCCCCCAGGTCGACCTGGAGTTTGTCGAACACGGAATTGGTCTGTGCCGCCTCGCCTTTCTTAAACACCCTGTGATAGAGCTGCTGGATTAACAGCATCGCGGCGCGTCCGGCGAGCACGTTATTATTCCCCGTTAGCTCCTCCCTTGTCGTGCCCGTCGCGAGAAGCGAGATAATTTCCTCCTGCGGCAACGGCGGTTCGCTGGTAAAAACGGCCTGGGGAGAGGCCTTCGTCCCGTAAACATAAACATGGATCGTGTAATCGCGGATCACTGAGGTGCCGTGCAGATCGAGCTTCGGGTTAAACGAATCCGACGGATCGAAGTAGAGATACCCGTACTGAATCTCGAGCCGGCTGAAGGGCAGCGTCGCCTCCACGTTTTCCAGACGCACCATTCCCGCGATGCCAGGGTGCAAACCGGTCCCGGTAAAGTGGAGATCGCTAATGGCCCCTCCGTTAGCGAGGTTTCCGCGAATCATGAACGGGTCTTTCGTCTTGATCGCGACATCAAATTTCCAGTCGCGCAACGGTGGATTCGGAAACGAAATTTCGGGATCGTCATTTACTGCCTGCGGCGGTGGTCGGCCAGGCAGGCCAATGGGAATGAGGTCGATGTCCTTGAGAAATTGACTGTTGGTGAGCGCGACGTTCCCGGTCACGGTCGCGCTACTGAGCGGACCCACGACACGAACATCCGCATCCGCGCGAGCGGTGAGCGAGTCGTTCCGCGCCACCAGGACGCTCGTGGCCTTGAGTTGCAGATCGATCTGCGGGTCGGTCAGCTTTACGAAAGTGACACGGCCGCCAATAGTAAAAGGTCCGCCGGCGAGATCGCCGCCCAAGCGCTCAATCGTCAGCGCATCATTCGCAAAACGCAGCCGCGATTTAAAATTCGTCAGTGCCGGCAGGGTGGGATTACTAAAGCGCGCGATGTTGATATTGATGTCACCTGCTCCGCTGAGAACAGGTTTTCCGATGGTGCCGCCAACGTTGACATCGAGTGCGACATCGCCGTCCGCGGTCTGCAAAGCGGGGACGAATTGCCGCACAAAATTAACCGAACTGCGCGGCATTTGAATTTTTGCCTGGACCGGGGTGTCATCCCCAACTCGGCCGGAACGCAGAACTTTTGCCGGCTCCAGTGGCATCTGCGCCGCCAAAGTGACCGGCTGAATCTTTGCCTGCTCGAAACGGCCGGTGACGTTTAGCTGATTCTGTTTTGTTTCCGCAGTGAGAGTTAATTTTCCCGGCTCGAAATTTTTCACCTTGTCGCTCTGCAGATTCGTCGCCTGCACATCGAGACGCGCTGCCAGATTTTGCAGCGTGCCTTGCGCATCGAGCTTCACGTTTATCAGTCCGCCGGCGACTGGCTTCGCGCCGATATCTTCAAAAAGTTTTTTCAGGTCGAGGTTTTCCGTCTGGAAAGTCGCGACCACTTTCCCATCGGAAGGAAATAGCGCTGAATCCGTGCCGATGTTCCGCCACACGAAAGGCAGCGCAATATAACCGGCCGCATATTTTGCCTTTCCCTGGTCGAGCTGAATTTTAGAAATTTCGAGCGTCTCGCCTTTGGCTGTGACACTGGCCTGGAAATCCATCTTATCGCTTGCGAGAAATACGATCGGGACATCGAGGCCATCCGGTGTGTAGCTGGCGTCGATATTTGCACGAAGTTTCTGCAGGTTGGCGAAGCGGCCATCGCTCAAGGTCAGCTTGAGCGCACCACTGTTTTTAAGGTGCAGGGCTTCTCCGCTGCCGTTCCACTCCATTGTGAGATTGCCGGCCACATGCTTGCTGCCGTCACGATCGATCACCGGCCGTAGCTTGGTCAGGTCCGAAATATTTGCCACCACGCGACCGTGGTAAGCGTAGGGCGGTCGCCAGTTGATAGCGCCAGTCGCGATCACAAAATCCTTTTCGCCAAGCGCCGCCTTAAGATCGTTCACTTGCACCTCGGTGCCGTGAAAGCCGAACTGCCCGCTCAGGCCACGAATCACCAGTTCGCGCAGGCGTAATTCCGGCGCCTGCACATTCAAACCGCCTTCTGCGTTCTGCCCATCCCAGGACACTTCGCCGTTGACGTCGAGCAGGCCGGAAATTTTATCCGCCGCGTTCTCCACCCAGAAATCGCCGAGCTGGACCGCATGCAGATTCATTTGGGCGCTGGCCGGCTGCAACGCCACATCCTTGAAGTCGGCGGGCAACCGGTACGTCCCACGCAGCGTCCCGACGTTTTGATTGCTCCGAACCGTCAGGGCATCGGCGCTGACGCGGTCGCCCGAGGTCGTAATCGGCCCGTGAATTTCGTCGACGTGATAGTCGCGGAATCGCACGTCGAGCAGATCCACGTCGGCCGCCGTCGTGAGATTAGTAAACCAGGGTTCTTTCGTGTCCGGCGGCGGCAGGATCTTGGACGCGCGAAGATTCGCCACCAGACGACCGGTCGTTCCATCCGGAAAACCAATCGCGCCGGCCGATACCAGCAACGTCGCCGCCAGCTTTGCGTCGCGAATTTCGATGTGCCCGTTGAGCTGCGCGATCCCGGTCAACGGCCGCGGCATCCTCGCGGTCAGCTTCTGCAAGTCGATCGCGGCGCCGGCCAGCTCCAAGTTGCATGGTGTCCGGCCAAGTTCGCGCGGATCCTTCGGCAGCTCCGCGCTCCCGCGCAAACGAAACGCGCTCTCGCCCTGTACCACTTCGACCGGCTCAAGTATTAGTTTACCGTCTCTGGCATCCGCGGTCAGCGTGATGCGGTCGAAGCTGAGGTTGCCTTCCTTAAATTGATTTACCGTCGCGGTCGCGGTTCCGGTCCAGGTATGCGGCGAATTGAGCAAGCCGGTCGCGTGCACCTCCACGCGCTCGACATCGCCCGAGAAATCCTGCTCCGTCTTGCCAAAAAATTTTGCGATCGGCGCGAGGCCGACATGTTCGGCGGTGAAATTCGTCGTCACGTCGATCGAGGCGTTGCGCTCGTGCATCTCCAGCGCGCCGGTGGCGTGTCCGCCGCCCAGCGTCGCATCGAGATTCGCGACCAGCGCCTTTTCTCGAATGCGTGATCCGTCGAAATTCACTACCGCCAGCTTGTTCGCGTCATCGAAGACAAGGCCGCGGATAAATGCATTCCGATCTTTATAAGTGGTATCGGCGTGCAGCTTGACCCATTGCTGGCCGGAAGATAATTGCACCCGCGCCGCCGCCAGCTCCCCGGGCGCGATCGGGTTGAAATCCGCATAAAGTTTTTCGACGACAAAATCGTGCGGCCGATTTCGCACGATAACGTCGACGTTGTCGAGCAGGACACGGCGCGGAAAGATGCCCACGATTTCCTGCTTCCGGTCCGGCTTCGGCGGGATAATGCGCGGCGGCGCTTTTACCGGATCCAGCACGATCCTGCCGTTGTGCACTTCGATCTCGTCGATGAACTCACCAAAGCCGTGGCGGAACAGCGTCCACAGACTGTAGTCGACCCGCGCGCGATCGGCATCGATCGACTCAATGCCGCTCGGACCGATCGCGACCACATGGAGATTTCGGATCGTCAGGTTGGTGAAAACCGAGCCTTCGACGCGGAACTCGGCCTTCCAGTTATGCTTCGCGGCATAGTGGATCCCAATCCTCCGTCCGAGCCCTAAAAGGAGCGGTCGGTGGAAAATTATCAGCAGCGCACAAAGCGAAGCGACCGTTATCCAAACACGGCGTCGCCATAACGCCCGCGGCTGCAGGGCTCCCTGCACGTCGTTAGTCACGAAGGAGACAATGTATTTCTCATAGGAGAAAGAGCAACCGGCGCAATTTCCGGCAGCTAGTTTCCACGCCAGGTGCGTATAACCGAATAAATGCCTCTATCCTCCGCGGATTGCATAATGCACCCGCGCAATCGACGATTCAGGGCACATGAATCCCGACAAGCTCTTTCAATATCTGGACGACAGATTGCCGTCGAACGAACGCGCCGCGATCGAGGAGCAGCTGATCGCCGATCCGGCACTGCAGCGCGAGTTGAAGATCGCGCGCCAAATTCACGAGCGCATCGCCGCGAATCCAAACGCATCCACGGAAGTTATTCTGCCGCCGGAGGAAGGTGCTCGTGCGGGCATTATTGGGCGCCGTATTGCCATCGCGTTCAGCGTGCTCGTGGCCCTGAATGTCGGCTTCGGTCTGCTTTTCATTGCGCATCGCGAAGGCAGCAAGTCATCGTTGTCGAGCGTCGAAGCGGTGATGAGTCGCCAGCTGCGAGAGTCAGCGGAAAATGCGGGGGTGCGCGCGCTGCCGGCTCCAACTTTGAATGAGTTCGACGTGAGCAAATTGATGCCAGCGGAAACCATTCCGGACTCTGTGCTTTCGATCCAAAACTCGGCGACACGAGCGGGCGGCACCGCGACGAGCGCGCTGGCGAATCCCGACGGCAGGATGGTGGTCATTGCCGACGTGCCGACAGAAAGACGGCAGGATTTTCTCCTGAGCCTGGCGGCGGCGGGCTTCGACCAAGCGCAGCTGGACCAGATCGCACCGGCGACGCAACAGCCGCATCAGATCATTCGCATTCTTCTCGCGCCCGCTTCCGTCCATTGATCGCATTCACGTTTGCGCTGCCAACGGAGAGCAGAACTTTCGCGAACTCCCTTTCTCATGACGAACAAGAGCGCTGCACGATTTTCCATACCGGAGTTGGCGAGACGGAGTGTCGTCGTCGCATCACTCCCCTGCTGGATTCGCAACGACCAGACAGGCTGGTCAGCTCCGGATTCGCTGGAAGCGTGAGCGACGAATTGGAGGTCGGCGATCTGGTCATCGCCAGAAATCACTCGAACCCGAAGTTGGCAGAAATCGCGGCTCGATCACTCCGTGGAAGAGTGCTGATCAAAAATCTTTGGACGACGCAGAGCATTGTTGACGACGCTTACGAGCGTCGTCAGCTTGCTGCCCGTCACGACGCTGCTGCGATCGACATGGAGACCGCGGTAATTGCCGCGGAATGCGCTGTGCGATCCATCCCGTTCCTGAGTTTGCGCGTCATCAGCGATTCACCACGCCATCCATTTCCCGCTCCGTCGACCGTTTTATTTGATGTCGCAAGACAGAGAACTCCGATCTTCACATTGGCGGCATACCTCGCGCGACATCCCGCTTCGCTTTCACTGCTGCTTAAATTTCAACGCCAGATCGCACTCGCCGAGAAGCGGCTTGCGGCTGCGCTCCTCGAAGTGTTGCGCGAATTAAACCGCGGCCGGCTCGACGTGCACTAACACATCCGCGATCCGCGCGTCCGTCGCGCGAATCGCATCCTTCACTTTGTGCGCGAGATCGTGGCCTGAACGCACGCTGATATGTTCGTCCACGCCAACGTGAATATCGACGTAGTAACGGAT
>JBBQHM010000090.1:0-8976 GCA_038323965.1 Chthoniobacterales bacterium
TGCTCGGTGAAGGCGTACAAAAGCGAGAAGGTGATGCTGCCCTGATGAAAGCGCCGATAGACCGGATCGAGCTGCATGTAGTTCAGGAAATCGTGCATCCATCCCATGTTCCACTTCAGGCCGAACCCGAGTCCGCCGAGATACGTGGGACGCGAAACGCCCGGCCACGCGGTTGATTCTTCCGCGATCGTCACGATCCCGGGGAAGCGCTCGTAACAAATCTCGTTTGTCCGTTTCAGAAAAAAAACCGCGTCGAGGTTCTCGCGACCGCCGTACGCATTCGGAATCCACTCGCCCGCTTTGCGCGAGTAATCGAGATACAACATTGACGCCACGGCATCCACACGCAGGCCGTCGATGTGATATTTATCGAGCCAGAAGAGCGCGTTCGCGATCAGGAAATTGCGCACTTCGTTGCGGCCAAAGTTAAAAATCAACGTTCCCCAATCCTGATGTTCGCCCTGGCGCGGATCGGCATGCTCATAGAGATCGGTGCCGTCGAACTCTGCCAGTCCGTGCGCATCTTACTGGAAGTGCGCCGGCACCCAATCGATGATCACGCCGATGCCAGCCTGGTGACAGCGATCGACAAAATAACGGAACGCGTCCGGCTTCCCAAATCGACTCGTCGGCGCGTAGTAATTTGTGACCTGATAACCCCACGATCCCTCAAACGGATGTTCCGCGATGGGCATCAATTCGATGTGGGTGTAGCCCATCTCGAGCACGTAAGTCAGAAGTGATTCCGCGAGTTCGATGTAGCTGAGAAAACGATCGCCCTCATCGGCGCGCTTGCGCCAGGAGCCGAGATGCACTTCGTAAATGCTCATCGGGGAGCTGGCGATGTTGCGTTTCGGGCGGTCCGCCATCCAGGCTTCGTCGTTCCAGCGGTAGCGATCGAGATCGTAAACGAGCGATGCGGTTTCGCGTCCATGTTGCGCGAAGAATGCGAATGGGTCGCTCTTCAGCAGCAACGCGCCGCTGTGAGTTCGCAGCTCAAATTTATAATGCGCGGAATCCCCCACTCCGGGCACGAATAATTCCCACACGCCGGTCCCGAGCAATTTGCGCATCGGATGCACGCGGCCGTCCCAGCCATTGAAGTCGCCGACGACACTGACGCGCTGCGCGTTCGGCGCCCAGACCGCGAAGTAAACGCCGCGCCCACCATCGATCTCGCGCAGATGCGCGCCAAATTTTTCGTAGAGCTCCCAATGCTGGCCCTCGGAGAAAAGGTGCAGATCCACGTCGCCCATCAGCGTTCCGTAGCAATAAGGATCGCGCGCGAGTTCCTCACTCCCATCCCAGCGCGTGATGCTAAGCTTGTAATCGCAGGTGCGATCCGCCCCCGGCACTACAGCCTGAAAAAATCCGTCGGCGTGCAGTTTTTCCGCAGGAAATGCGGAGCCGCCCGATGCGATCGCGAGCGACTTGGCGTCGGGGCGGAAAACACGAATGACTAGATCGCCGCCGACGCGGTGCGGACCGAGCACGCGGAAAGGATCGCCGTGCGCCGCGGCCAAAAAAGTGCGCAGCTCATCGGTCGGAACATTGAGCAGATCGAAACCTTTCATCGCCGCGCCATTGTAGGATCGCAGGTGCGCTTTGCAATTACGCTGCGCTGCTACGCAAAGTGAAAAACACGATTTGCCGTTAGGCGTGCATCACCGCATCGCGGCAAGAAAAGCCCCGTCGTTTCGCGCGGCGGCGGCGAACCGCCCACGCTCTCCCAAGTGTTCAGGCCGATGTGATGGTGATACCCGCCGGCGAAAAGAAACGCCGCGCCGCTTCCATCACGCTGCATCAACCCCGAAGCCGAGGATGAATCGTCTCACGCATGAGTAACCAGCTTCTCGAGTTTCTCGACGATCGCTCTCTTCGCCGCGACGCCGACAATCTGATCGCGCAATTCGCCGTTGCTAAAGAAGAGCAACGCAGGGACGCCGCGGATGTTAAAGCGCTGCTGGAGCGCAGGGTCGTCGTCGATGTTAACCTTCGCGACGCGGAAACGGTCGCCGCTTTCCGTTGCAATTTCGTTCAGCACCGGCGCGATCATTTTGCAGGGACCGCACCACGGCGCCCAGAAATCCACCACCACTGGGATGGGTGAATTGATGACGACTTTGTCGAAGCTGGCTTCGTTAATGTTGATTGGTTCGTTCATGGATTTGGGTTGGATGATTTTGTGGAGGGTGAGAGTTCGCGCGAGACGACGAGCCCGCAAAGTTTCTCGGTCCCGCGCAGGAACATGATCGGCGACGGCACTCCGATTTCGTCGGCAGCATGATCGTCGAGGTTTTTCGCATCGGCAGACGACGCGACCGAGAAGTCTCCGTCGCTCAAAACCAATTCCGGAAGAATCGTGTTCACCATGGGAGCGCGTTTCCCATGTGCTGGTAAGCGCCGCTCGGCCCGTCTTCGCCGAGCGTGGCGAGCGCGACGCTGGTCTTGGCGCCATCGACGATTTCCATCATCGCGCCTTCGCCGCCCATGTCCGTTTTCACCCAACCCGGATGCGCGGCGTTCACCTTGATCTTCGTGTCCCTCAGCTCGTAGGCGAGCTGCACGGTGAAAGCGTTCACGGCTGACTTGGAAACGTTGTAAGCCGGGATGTGATTGCCGTAGATCGGCGAACCGGGCGTCGTGTGGAGTGTGTTCGAGCCGAGAATGCTCGAGAGATTCACGATTCGCCCGGCCTGGCTTTGGCGCAGGAGTGGCAGGAATGCTGAGGTCGTCGCGATGAGCCCAAACACATTCGTCTCGAAGGTCTGTCGCCAGACCTCGACGGGCTGATTTCCGGCCGACTTGTCGTCGCCGTGTAACATCACCCCGGCGTTATTTACCAGGATGTCGAGCCCATGATACTCACGCTCGACCAAGGCAGCGGCCTTTCTGATGCTGTCGTTGCTGTTCACATCGATGAGGACGCAGTGCGCATCGATGCCCTCTTTGCGCAGTTCATCGGCAGCCGCGTCTCCTTTCGCTTCATCGCGCGCGCCGACGAGAACTGAAATACCCAGTCGTCCAAGCTGACGTGCGGTTTCGAGACCGATGCCCTTATTGGCACCGGTGATAAGTGCTATTTGTTTCTTGTTCATAGCTTTGCTTCGAGTCGTTTACTTGACCGGTCATCTCTTACAGTCCGACGATACAATTTTCAGCGAATCCCGCCACCCGCGACGGGTACGAAAGCTTTCCTGCGCCGAGCAGTTCCTCTCTATCGTGCAACGCAATCCATCTTGTCAGTGAGTTTCTAAACCTCTAAGACAGCCTTGCGTCTGCGCTCAGAAGCGTGACCTCGATGAACATGCTTGCACAACAAAAACGCATATTTTTTGCCGCCGGAGAAATCTCTGGTGATATGCAGGCGGCACACTTGGCGGCAGCCATGTTGCGGCACAATCCCAACCTTCGATTGCATGGCTGTGGGGGCGATCGCATGAAACGCGCCGGCGTCGACGTCCAAATCGAAACGGCCCAGCTAGGCTATGTCGGGTTTCATGAGCCGGCGCGGTTTCGGCGGCCCCTTCGCGAAGTCCGGCGCGAGCTGAAGAACCTCCTTTGTGCGGAACGGCCCGATCTCGCCGTGCTGGTCGACGGCGACCGCTTCAACGACTTCCTGATCGATTACCTTCACGAGGAAGGCATTCCTTTCGTCCAGTATTTCGCCCCCCTGGTCATGTTCTGGGGCGGTTGGCGGACCCGTCAACTGGCGCGACGCGCAACCCTGGTCATTCCCGCGTTTCCGTCTGAGGTGGAATTATTCCGCCGCGCCGGCGCGGAGACCGAGTGGTTTGGTCACCCACTTTGCGAGACAGTTATTCCCGGGACCGATCCCGCGCGTGCGTTACGCCTAGCTGGCTTGGATCCGCGTCGGCCAGTTGTCGCTCTCATGCCTGGTAGTCGTTGGCACGAAATCGTCAGCTTCCTGCCCATCGTCATCGCGGCTGCAGTCAAACTGCGACGTCATCGCCCAGATCTGCAGTTCGTGCTCCCGGTAGCCGCTCCGCATTTGCGTCAGCCGATCGCACAGCAGTTGAAGGCCGGGGGTTTTGAGGACGCTGTCACATTAATCTCCGATAATATTTATTCGTGCCTCAGTCAGTGCGAACTGGTGCTGCTCGCCTCGGGCACCGCGACTCTGGAGGTTGCGCTACTAGGTGTGCCCATGGTCGTCTTCTACCGCGTTCCGCCTTTGACCTATCTGGCAGCGCGAGTGCTCGTGAGGACGAAGTTCATTGCCACACCGAATATCATCCTCGGTCGCGCGGTGATACCCGAGCTCATCCAGGGCGATTTCACCAGTGATCGGTTGTGCGCTGAAGCACTGGCTATCCTCGAAGTGGATGAACGCCGCCAAACCATGCGGGATGATCTGGCGGAGGTCCGGAAATCTCTTCGCGGACATCGTGTGCTCGAAAGGATTGCTTCGAGGATTCTGACTCTCGCGGACGCGCAGGACGAAGAAACCGCCGACGGCCATTCGCTTCTGGCTGTGGCGCGGTGATGCCTGCCGGGCAAACCGGGCGCCATCGCCTCAAGATTCGGCTTCTTCGTTTACTTGTTGGATGTAGTAAACCCATCGTCCTTCTGCTTCTGGGAGCGCTGGCGACGGTTCCGGAAGCCTTCGCGTTCAAGTTTGCTAACGCCATCGGCCGTCTCTATCACGCGGGCCGGCGCGACGAAGTTATCTCCCGTTTACGCTTGTTTTTCGGCAGCCAGTCTCTTCCCCACCCACGAGCGATGGAAGTGTGGTGCTCACATCTAAACCACGTCGGATTAACCATTGTAGAAATGGTTAGGTTTTATGGCATGCGTCACGACGAACTAATGGATCGCATCACTCTAGATGGAGAAGAGCATTTGACGCGCGCGCTTGGCGCTGGTCGTGGCGTCATATTATTCCTGAATCATCTCGGCGATCCCGGGACGATTGCGGCGGGAATCGGGTTGCGCGGGTACGACTTTACCGTCGCCGGCAATGGAATGGATATCATGCTGGGCGATGTCACCGTTCCTCTCGATTTCATTGAGAAGCTTTTAACAAAGATGTTAGCGAACTGGAATGTGCAACGCTGTTTACTCGGGCAGAACCTTCCGCGAAAACTCAAGGAAACCATGCAGCGAAACGGAATCTTCGGAATGTTCATAGACTTCCCCGTGGTCACAAAACACAACCGCTCGCTGCCATTCGGCGAAGCGCTGATGAAAGTTAACCTCGGCCCCGCGCTTCTCGCTCTCCGACAGCGCGCCGACATACTTTGCGTGCAGAGCGTGCGCATCGGCGATAACCGACATTTACTTAAGATCACTCCGCTGGAGGTTAATCACAACTCCTCTGCCTGGCGCGAGGCCGCCGCGGAACTACTGCAACGCGCTTTACAGCCCCTCCAAGTCGAACTCTCGCATCATCCCGGCCAGTGGTGGCCATGGAGCTGGGCCCCGCTCGCGCCCAAGGAAGCATGACTACTTCGCTCACCGCCGCGCGTGACTCCGCGGGACGCCTGGCCCGCCGAATAGGGACTCGCGCCGCCGAGGCCTATTTCTGTATCGATGCCGCAGTATCTGCACAATTGCGCGATGGCCCCGAGGACCATTCATATCGGATCGCTCAAAGGTTAGTGCCACTCCTTACTTCTCCCTTCTACGCACGAAGACGAGCCAATTTCAGGCTACTTTTCCCCGATCAGACAAGTAAGCAGCTACGCCAGCTTCGTCAGGAACACGTTAGGTATCTGGCGCGCTTACAAACACATAACGCCCGTCTCGCCATCGAGACTCCCGACCTGCTCCTAAAGAAAATCGTTACTCATGGCCTGGAAAATTTGGAAAAGGCCCGCGCGCAGGGTCGGGGCGTCATGATCATCTGCGGGCACACCGGCACGTGGTGGCATGTTTTGGGAGCTCTGGCCGCGCGCCGCCTTCAACCGACGGCGATGACGAACCCCGCTTTAGGACGGATCACACGGTATATGCACATGTTAGCTACGAGGTATGACGTTTCAGTAGTTAATGTGGGCAAGGATGCGTACGATCTCGCTCGTTCCCGATTTCAATCGGGTGGTATCGTGTACTTAACGATCGATGTCAGCGTTCGTCCGGAACAGAGTCGCTGGACACCGCTCGGACCCGTTCAGTTATCGATGGACCCGGGACCCGCCATCATGGCTTTCCGACGACGCGTGCCAGTCGTCTGGGCGCGCAGCTTCCACGATGACAACGGAAGCTCGCACGTCGATTTTACCTATGCGATGGAGACTGGATGCGACCCGGCATTAAGCAAGGTGGAAGACATCATGCACCGCTGGTTAAGTCTCCTCTGGTCAGACGTGCAGAGTCATCCCGCGCAATGGTGGGCCATGAACTTTATTCCATTACGGCCAAGGTTCGCTCCAGATAAATCCGCGTCGTGAGAGCAGCCGGCCCTTCGCGTCTACGAATTCTCCGCGACCTTCCCACAATTCGGCGCGGACTAGTCGAATATCTATGCCGCCTGGTGAGCGATTACGGCGAGACCGTCCATCTCCCTCTACTCAGTCCGACATACCTGGTCACCAACCCGGAAGACATACGTCACATACTCGTCGTTAATCCACGCAATTTCCACAAGGCCGGCGGCCTTGTCATAAGTAAGGAAGTTTTCGGCGCTGGACTGGTTACCAGCGAGGCACCTTTGCATTCGCGGCAACGGCGAGTGATGCAACCCATGTTCCATCGCTCCAGTATCGCGCGCCTTGCCTCGCAAATGGCAACAACGGTTTCATCTCGCGTCAGTAGTTGGCGCACGGGCCAGGTCGTCGACCTCTCGCTTGAGATGATGGACCTCACATTGGTAATCGCGTCAGCCGCATTGTTCTCCGTGGATACCGAAACGACCGCACGAGATCTGGGCGCTGCTTTTACCACCGCCCAGCGCCTGATCACGCGCCGACAGCGGAAAGTTCCGCTCCCGCTTTGGTTACCGACGCCGACAAATCGAAGATATAAGGAAGCGGTAGCACGTATCGATCGGCTAATTAGCGGAATAATCGAGAGTCGACGCAAGCGGTCTCACCAACCACAGGATCTTCTCACGATGTTACTTGAGGCGCGCTTCGAGAACGACGCCGCCATGTCTGACCAGCAATTGCGCGACGAAATTTCCACAATGCTTTTCGCCGGGCACGAAACCGTTTCAAACCATTTGACCTGGACATGGTATCTACTGTCCCGAAACCCCGATATTGAAGCTCGGTTGGTTAGAGAATGGAGTTCCGTGCTCGCCGGGAGTCCGCCCGCGCTGGAACAGGTTAGTGCGCTCACTTACACCGAGATGGTTCTCGCTGAATCCCTCCGTCTGCTGCCGCCGGTCTGGACTTTGCATCGCCGGGCGGTCGAGCGAGATCAATTGCCCAGCGGATTATCGCTCCATCCCGGAGACGAATTGCTTATATCGCAATACGTCTCTCATCGAAATTCACTTTACTTCGCAGATCCGGAGACGTTTCGACCGGAGCGTTGGACGTCCGACTTCAAACAAAGCCTGCCGGCCGGGGTCTATTTTCCGTTCAGCCTGGGCCCGCGCAGTTGCATTGGAGATAACTTCGCGAGACTGGAAGCTGTCGTTTTATTAACGACAATTGGGCAGCGATTTAAAGTTTCTCTCGTAGAAAAAGATGCGAGTAAGGAAGCGCTGTTGACGCTACGGCCGCGCGGCGGAATGAGAGTGACACTGCAACGCCGCTGAATCGATCCAGCCAGTACTTCCTCCCAAGGTTTTGAACGACAAGCGATGACCATCTCAATCCGCACGAAGTTCTGTATTGTGAACACCACCGGTGTGAGTAATTTTCTCATCCTTCAGAACTTTAAATTCTGTAGGCAATGGCAGCAGAGGCGCACGAAATGCCGCAGCTGAAGCCGATCAACGCACCGCTAGCTCAATTGGCAGAGCAAGTGACTCTTAAGCAAAACATCACCACGAGTTAAACGATAGATTACGAAATACGCGACCGATTGCTGACCGCAAGCTCTCTTCGCCGCAACCGGATGAATCGCTGCTTTCAATAACAAGTATTTTGCAGATCTCAGATTTCTTCGCCAAGCACGATCTCAACTTTGTGGGTCGCGCCGTCATCCGATAAGGGGACTTGTGATCCTCCGACGGACAGGGACCTTCCGTCCAGCGAAAGACTCGATATTCCACGGTTAACGCTTCCAGGATTAGTCACCCCGATTTCGTATTTCGTGGAATGATATCGGAACGCGATCTCGAAGCCGGGCCACGATTTTGGAATGCAGGGATTGATGAGGAGGTTCGTTCCCTTGAGACGGAAGCCGAGAATCCATTCGAGTCCGGCGCGATACATCCAGCCGGCCGAGCCGGTGTACCAAGTCCAGCCGCCGCGGCCGACGTGGGATGACTCGGTGTAAACATCGGCGCTGACGACGTAAGGCTCGACTTTGTAGCGATAAATCTCCGCGCGGGTGCGGGCGTGATTGATCGGATTCAAAATCGAAAACAACTCACCGGCTTTGTCGCCGTCGCCGAGGAGGGCAAAGGCGATGACTGACCATGCGGCCGCGTGGGTGTATTGACCGCCGTTCTCGCGGATGCCGGGCGGATAGCGCTTGATGTAACCGGGATCGAGCGGTGTCTGATTGAACGGTGGAGTGAAGAGCATCACGAGCTCGTCGTCGCGCGAGACGAGTTGCTCGTTCACGGCGGCCATCGCGCTGGCGGCGTGATTTTTTTCCGCCGCGCCGGAAATGACGGCCCACGATTGGGCGATCGAATCGATCCGGCATTCGGCGTCGCCGTGCGAACCGAGCGGTGTGCCGTCATCGAAATAAGCGCGACGATACCAGGCGCCGTCCCAGCCATCGCGCTCGAGGGCTTCGCCGATTTTGGCGGCGTGCTCGCGCCAGTTTTCGCCCAGTGTTTTCTCCCCGCGACGATCGGCCAGTGCCGCAAAACGCGAGAGCGCAGCGTGCAGG
>JBBQHM010000091.1:0-8661 GCA_038323965.1 Chthoniobacterales bacterium
ACGACCAACGCGAGGCCGACGGTAATGTGCGATGCGATAAGGTAGTTCGTGGTCGCGAGCCCGGCGCCGACGATAGATACCAGGCTGGCCGCAGCGAACGAAGCGAGCGCGACATAGGCACCACGCAACGCGGTCAGCAAAAGAATCGCCTGCCGTTCCACGCGTCCCGCCTGCACCAGCAACAAGCGATGTTCGTCGCCGACATCGAGTTTGTGGAGCTCGGCGGCGATGGCGCGCATTCTTTCACCCGCCCGCAGGAACCGGTTGCTGGTGCTTAAGGCCAGCACCGAGCTCGCATTTGTCAGGATCGCGGGCGCAGCGATGAGCGAGAGGACCGCAAAGGGATTCTGGGCAAGGTAATCGACAGCCATCAACCTTAGATTAGCACAAATCGCGGGTTGTTTGCGCGAGATCGCGTTCGCACTGACATTCCGCGCGATGTTTCCCCGCATTCTGGTTGGAGCGCTGTTTGCGCTCGGCGTTGTCGCTCAGGCCGCCAATCCGCAGAAGAGTGTCGTCGCGTTCTCCATCAATCAGAATGTCGGCCCCGGCAATGAAGTGTTCGTTACGGGATCACACTCTGATCTGAGCTCCGGCGGCGCCCAGCCCCTCGGCGTTAAACTACACTGGACGCCAGGCAACACCTGGACCGGATCGATCGCAATCGAAGCCGGCGCTCAGCTTACTTATAGTTATGTCAACCGGCCTATCTCGATCACGGGATATTGTGACGGAACTTTCGCTACGCTGGGGAGCCCGATTGCGCTCACCGTTCCAGCCGCGGCGGCGCCTCCGTATGGCGGTAAGTTTATTCGCTACTTATCGTCATGGAGCGCGGCGCATGTCTACTACCGCGACCTGTCGTTAAATGGCAGCTGGACCTCGGCCGCAATGCAACGCGTGGGTGCAGGCAGGGTTGCCGGAGAAAGCCTCTATGAAGTGGGTGGCATCGCCGCTCCCGGCGATGAGATGGAATTCATTTTTTACGATGACAACGGGCACTTTGATAACGCGCCGGCTCCGCCGCAAAATGCTCCCCAAGGCGCCGCGCCGGCCATCCCTGAGCCTTACAAGTCGTTAAGCGCACCCTACAATTACAAAAGTCGACTCGATGTTTTCACGGTCCAGGACGGGCAGCTTTTCAACTACGATCCGCCGGACGCAGTTTCGTCACCGACGATTGCTTCGGTCTTCGTTAACAGCAGCGTCAATGGGATTCCGGGACGTTACATCCATGTCTACCTGCCGCGGGGCTATCTTCAGAATACGAATCGACGCTACCCGGTAGTCTATTTCCACGACGGACAGAATGTCTTTTTCCCGGGGGGAACTTTTGGCACGTGGGACGCCGATCGTATCGCGACCTATGAAATAGCACAGGGTCGTATGCGGGAAGCGATCCTGGTCGCGGTCGATAATGGTAATGGCTACGGGAGTAATCGACAGATCGAATATATCCCCCCGGGCGATCAGTTAACAGGTCAACCGGCAGGGACCGCCGACAAGTTTGTTCAATTCCTGCGCGATAACGTGCTCCCGACGCTTGATTACAACTATCGAACCCTCAATCCGCCCGGACAGCCGGTCGTGCCAGCGGCGAACCTTACCGTCGGTTCCTCGTTAGGAGGTCTCCTCACTTCTTATATCGGGATGACCAATAGCAGCACTTTCGGCAAAATCGGTGTTTTCTCTCCGGCATTCTGGGCGGGCCCGAACTTTATCAATACCACCCTCAATCCCGCTCCGAAGCTTCCGCTAACGATATATATGGATATCGGAAGCAGCGAGAGTTCCGCATCGCAGAGCAGCTCGCAGGTTTATTGGAATGATGCGTTCACTATCTACAACACGTGGCTTGGGGACGGTTATGCGGTGAACTCCGAGCTCCTCATGTTTCCGCAATGCGGCGCCAGTCATAACGAGAAGGCCTGGAGCGGGCGCCTGCCGACGTTTTTTCAATTCGCGCTTAATCTCTCGAGTGAATTGAACCCTATCGCGCTCAGCAAATTCCCGCCGCGGCTCGAACTGGTCAGCGTGAATGCTGCGTCGGGAATCGCGCATCTTCATTTTCTCGCGCCTCTCGGAGTTTCATTCAATTTGATGCATTCAGCCGACCTCGCCGCGTGGCCGGACCCGACCTATTTCGCGCCCACGAAACTCATCTGGGAAGATCGCTATGTTGATGAAGCGTTCGCCCCATCGACTATTCGCCGCTTCTGGCGGCTCCAGGCGACGTTACCGTAATTCCTAGTTCGCGTCCGCAGGCTTGCCGACCGTCGGATCGTAAGTGCCGTCAGGAGGGTGGGCGGCCTTCCAGTCCATTGCCATTCGGATGCGGGCGCGCCCACTTGGGTGGTCGAAAAAGATAATCTCTTCCAGCGGCCCCGGGCTCATTTTCCGATACTTACCCAGTTTTAACGATGCCTTGGCCATTCCATCCGGCTCGCGGGCGGCATTGATACCGAAGGCATCTGCTTCGCGCTCCATCGTCCGAATCAGCGTATTGTTTAGCGGAGTCGCCAGAAAACTGAGCAGAATAAAGATCAGAGTCAGCAATGGGAAGCCAGCCGGATCGGCAATATCGCGCACGCCCCAATTCGCTCCCCACCGCTTGAGTGACGCGGCGAAAAGCAAGCGCAGTAGCACGAAAGCGATCAGCGTGAGGACGATGAGATTAGTAAGTATCTTCATGCTGTGATTGAGAACGTAGTGGCCCATCTCATGAGCCATCACGTGCCGGATCTCGGGCAGCGTGCATTGGTTAAGCAGATTATCGTTCAGAGAAATGCGAGTAGTATTCAGAAATCCCGAAACGTTCGCGCTGACACGCTTGGTCTGGCGCGAAGCGTCGAACTCGTAAACATCGGTGACCGGGATCTCGTTCGCCCGTGCCAGCGCGAGGATGGGATCGCGAATCTTCGCGTCAGCCAGAGGCGTGTATTTGTTAAAAAGCGGCGAGACAAAGACTGGCGCCAGGATCATGACAAAGACCAGCAACACGATGGTAACCATCGCACCGAAAGCCCACCAGAGGCGTGGTGCGCGGCGAAACACGGCATAAAGCACCGTGAGTAGGATCGTGGTAAAGATAAGGTCTACGATCAATCCTTTCCCCTGGTCTCCGAGCCAGGCGCCAATCGTCTGATTCGCCATGCCGTACTGGTGCTCGCGCATAAAGCCTTCGTAGTAACCCAGCGGGAAACTTAAGGCCGCCGTAATGAGCATGTAGGGAATGGCGTAGAGGACGACCT
This sequence comes from Chthoniobacterales bacterium, assembly GCA_038323965.1. Lineage (GTDB taxonomy): Bacteria > Verrucomicrobiota > Verrucomicrobiia > Chthoniobacterales > UBA10450 > JBBQHM01. The sequence goes on from JBBQHM010000091.1 coordinate 3,252, forward strand.
GTAATGTTTTTACTTTTGTCGTGCGTTCGGCGAAATCGCGGATCCGAGCCGACCATCCTGTCTTGAGGAAAAGCAGACAAATCGCCGCGCTCAGAAGGGTATTCCAAAGTAGCAACCAATAGGTGCCTTCAAAATAGGCATCGGAACGTTCTTTCTCGCTCGCGGGCATGGTATCCAGCCACGCCTGCGTGGCGGCGGCGGCGTCGAAATTCGCTGCGTTGTGGGCGCTCGCCTTGGATTCTGCGGCGGGCGCAGCAGGCGATTGAGCCGATACCGTCGCAGCTGCGAAGAGACTGAGGGAAGCAAAGGCAAAGCAGCAGAATGATCGTGCGACGTAGAAGCGTAGATTCATAAAGTATTAATCGGCAGAGGTTTTTGGCTGTGAGAATGAACGGAGAGACTCATTTTTAAGCGTGAGCGACAAGAAAATTCTTCTCAGGGTTGGTGAGATTTGCTTTGGTTCAGGTGTGATCCTTCGGATGACACGCCGCTACGCACCGTTATTTCTGCTAGGAATGGTTTGCGCCGTCCCTTTGTTTGCCGCACCCGCTCCCAAGCCGACCCCAGACACGCGTTTGTGCGGCGATTATCCGATGAACTACAAGGAAATCGTGACCCAGTGGTTAGCGACGGTATTGGTCGATCCCTCAAGCTCGAAGGTGGAATGGAAAGGGGATCCGAAGCCGGCGGACCTGGGCAAGGATGGGCAACATCTCTACGGCTATCTGGTGGAGTTGCGCGTGAATTCCCGCAATCGTTTTGGCGGCTATACCGGGATGCAATCCCACGCCGCCTTGATCTACAACGGCGAGGTGATTAAAGGCGTCGGGTTCGGATACTGATTATGCGAATCAAACGCACTCACGAAGCTGGCTCTGTCATTCTCCTGTTACTGATCTTCGCGGCGGTCCTGGGAGGGGGCTACTATTACCTCCGACAATCCTGCGTCGATAGCGACGCTGAAGCGCGAGCTTTCGGACGTGAAGTCATTCAGAAAGTTGTTGTGGAAAAAAACTTAAAATTTCTACATTCCGCCGTGAACCCCGACCACCGCATCGACTTCCCGCCGTCGCGCGAGGAAGGATTCGTGAACATGTTTAAGATGCTCGGAACTCCGACGCTGGCCTGGCAAATTGCCGGTGAGGTCGTGTTTGAAAGTCGCTACTTTTCGCCCCACGGAAAATTCCGCTGCATTCTCACGTATCCGAATCGACACGCGACGGTAATGTTGAACGTGTCGCGTCCGCATGGGCCATGGCAGCTGGACTGGCTGGCGGTGACGTACGAACGCGAGCTCGCGCCGTAGCAAATCCGCCGGGCAAAATTGAATCGTCGAGCGCGTTCGTGCGCCGGAAAAATTTATCGAAGACCGAACGTACGCCCTTAATCAGATCGTCCGCTTTCGCCACGCCGTTCTCGAGCATCACGCCGGCGGTTGCGTCCCAGGCATTTTTGGCAACCAGCGCACCGTTCTCAGCCACGATGCGCCGGAGATGAGAGACCGCCTCAGCCGTCGCGCTGATCCGAATCTGATCCCGCGAAGCGTTCGTGGTGAGCGCACAGTAGCGCCGCGCAACCTCGCCTACGCGCAAGGTCAGGAACGCATTCGCAGCGCCGTTCGAGACGCATCGCACCAGCAGTGCCGAGATACCGTGCAGTCCCGGAATTCCAGCCTTGAGCGCAGGCAACGCGCTGGTCGCGAGTGGGGCAAACATCTGGCCGATATCAAGCTCCTCCAGCCTTCCTGCGATGAAGGCGGTCGCCGCCACATTTGCATAAAGGTGCACCATCTGGCGCGGGGAAGGGCGTTGCACATAAACGCGTGCGACGCGCCAGATCATGCGCAACTGGGTGGCCAGGACGACCAATCCATCGAGGCGTCCGTTTTGCATGAGCGCGGTGGTGATGAACACCGTGCTCGCGGTCTGTCGAATCACTCGATCGGCATTCTCCGCCAGAATCTGAAGCGCTTCGTCCAATTGCCCGTCGGTCTCGATAAGGCGGCCCTGCAAGCGCGGATTACTGCGCAAGCGTAAACCGAGCGCGTGTCGGTAGGCGGCGAGTTCCGCATCACTGCTATCGTGTCCGGGCGGGACGAGCGCGGGCGACATCCGCGAGTAACGAAACAGTCCGTAAAGTACCAGCACACCCAACGCGCCGATCAATGCCCAAAAAGTTGCGTCGCCCGCCGCCGGATGGAAGCGCGAAGCGAGCGCCGCAAGTTGATTGATGGCGCCGATGATCAGGCCGACGAGGCAAAACGTCGCCAGCGCGATAGCGATATAAATCCACTTTTTCATTTCGGGGAACTATCGACGCGTCGCTGTTCCATGCGAACGAAGTCGTTGGTCAGCACATTCCGGCTCACGCCAATTTTATCTTTTTGGCCGTTCGCCGTTTCCTTCTTTTCTTCTTTGGCTCGAGCATCGTGCCGCGGCATTTTTTGCTTCCGCAGAGGCAGATAAATTGTCTCTCGAGCTTCTTGGTGCGCCGTTCACCCGGAACAATGCGGTAGTCGTAATAAAGTTCTTCGCCCGGGCGGATCATCCGCAGCGCATCCACAAAGATCCGGTGATCTTCCTCAGCCGTCTCGCAGTTCGGCTCGCAGGAGTGATTAATCCAGCGCGCTTCGTTCCCGCCATTGCCGGCATCAATGACCTCATCATTTTCCAGTCCGAAATAGAAGGTATGGAATGGTTCGTCCGGGAATTGTGGAGGCGCCTCCAGCGCATCTTTCCACGGAATCCGTTTCCCGGTGTACTCAATAATTCGCGTTCCTTTCGGAATCGTCTTTCTCGCGTAGACGCCGCGCCCGTGGATCGGCGACTTTCGTACTTCCACACTTTCGCGCTGCGCGCTCATAACCTCCGCCCGTTTCGGCATGGCCTAGCTGCCTGATCGGTCGTCAACGGCCCCCTTCACTTCGGCCACCTTCTCCGACACGGCCGAGACATTCTGCTTGATCGCTTCAACGTTGGGATGCAATTCGGCCAGAATCTTGTGCTCTTCCTTGGCTACTCCTTCAATCCGATGCGCCTGTTGCTGTAGTTGCTCCAGCATTGCATCCTGGCGCGTGGAAATCCGATGCATCCACCAGAAGCAACCGCCCCAGCAACCAATGTTGATTAGATCAAAAAGTATAACGTGCATTTACGTCAGGGTGGAAAAGTCAGCTCGTTGTAATTCGATTCTCGGCTACGCCTCAGACGTGAGAGCAGCCAGCAGATCCGCGGGATCGCGATAAATGGCAATGGCCCCCGCGTTTCGCAACACTTCTTCAGGAGTGCCGCCGCAGAGTAGCGCGACCGTGCGAATTCCCGCTTGGTCGGCTGCCGCAATGTCGAATCTTGTATCTCCGACGACAAGAGCCTGGGACGGACGCACACCCTGCACTTTTTCCAGCGCGGCGATGAAGATATCCGGCTCAGGCTTGGACTTCTCCGCGTCGTCCGCTGTGGTCAGACCGCTAATCATTTCCCCGATGCCGAGTAACTCTATGTAGTGGTCCGCTGCTTCTCGTTTTCCCGAAGTCGCAAGGACCGTGCGTTTTCCATCCTGCGCCAGTTTCTCGAACAAATCACGAACGTTCGGGAATGGTTTGATGTTGCGAAGATATTCCTCCTTGAAAAGACGCGATCGGTATTGATCGAGCTCTTGGCCAAACTCTTCCATCTCCGTCGTCGATAGGAAGTGCGGAAGGTACTGGTCTGACCCCTTACCGATCTGACTACGGAGCTCCTTTCGTGAAAACTCCTTTCCAAACTTCCGAAAGGCGCGGTCCCATGACTCCACATGCGACTCGTTAGAATCGACCAGCGTTCCGTCTAGATCGAAAATGATGGCTTCAAATTCCGCCAGTATATTTCGTTTCATGGTCAGACTTCTCTCGTCATGAACATACTGTTGGGATCTTCACGGTAATCCCCGAACGGTCCGCAGTAGGAAAAACCGAAGCTGGCATAAAGTTTACGGGCCGGCGCAAAGTAGTCCATGGATCCAGTCTCGAGACTTAGTCGCTGGTAGTTACGCCGCTTCGCTACGAGCAGGATATGCTCCAGCATTCTAGAGGCGACGCCTCTGCGCAGGAACTGCGACGCGGTGCGCATCGACTTTATCTCGGCGTGCGTCGGATCAAGCTCTTTCAGCGCGCCGCAACCGGCGAGCGCGGCGCCTTGCCAGACGCTCCAAAACGTCACGTCAGCCGCCCTTAATCGGGCAACGTCCAGCGCGTGAATACTCTCCGGCGGAGAAACTTCTGCCATGCAGGCGAGATGTTCCTGTAACAACTCGATTATCTGCGACCCAGTCAGGTCGTCTTCCCGAACAACCAGCATGACAGTAGAAGCTAACTCAGCAGCCTATCCAATGAGTCCACACAAATTTGTGACCAGCTTTCGAGGTTCTCGCGTTTGGCGACAAGTTCTTCGCGTGAAAGAAAGCCGAGGTTGGTAATCATCGCTTCGCGCTTCTCGACTCTGGCTTCATCCAGCTTAAAAACGTGGACTATCCCGAGATGGACCTGACCTACTTCGGTAGTGTCGTCGTTGAGTAGCGCAACGATTTGATCCTGATAGGGCGAACTGATTGTAATCTCCTCCGTTACTTCGCGTTCTACTCCCGCCCGGTAAGCCTGTTCGTTCCACGCGAAGAGGGATTCATCGGTGTCGTTCATGTGACCGCCGATCCCGATGGAACCTTTCGCTACCAGTCTTTGTTCGCCAGCTTTCTTCCCGCGGACATAGTAAAGCACGTGACCTTGATGCGCGATCAGCGCGTAGGGGATGATCTGTTTGTGGGAAGAATCTGTCTCGGCTCGGTCGCGCGGCATGAAGAAGTTATTACCGCGCGCCAGCATGGCGTCGAGGTAGCGTTGCGGCTCGAAGTTAAGACCGTGGAAGGATCCAAGTTCGTCGAAGAGACTGCGTTTAACTACTAGGACGTTTTCGGTGGCGGGCATGGGGTTGATTAAATCGCACGAAATTCGCTACGGGCACAAAGGGACAAATAGTACAGATCAATCTTCGTTGTGTGCTTGGTGACCTTGGTGCGAGGATGAAGTAGGCTTGGGACGTTGCTTAACCTGATAAAAGGAGAGGCTAACCGCTGGACGAAGAGGTGAGGTGACTCGTTGACGCTATAGCTTAGGCGGGGTCCCTCGACTCCGCTCGGGATGACAGGGGAGGATGAAGGACGCGGCAGCGCGACGCCACTACCATTTATAGGTGAGGCCGATCTGAGGTCCGAGTAGGTTCAGGCTGGGATTGGGATCGGTTTGGCCGGCATTGGATAGGTGCTGGTAGAGAACGCCCAGCTCGCCGCTCCAACGGTCGTTAAATTTATAAGAGACGCCCGCGGCGCTCATGACATTAAAAGTAAAGTCCTGTCCCTGGCCGCTGAAATGCTGCTCGGT
>JBBQHM010000092.1:0-8652 GCA_038323965.1 Chthoniobacterales bacterium
CCTTCCGCGACGACCACTAGCGAACTCAAATCTCCTGCTGCGTCGCGCTGACGAATGGCGTCGGCAACCTTGTCAAAATCGAAAGGGATTTCCGGGATCAGGATGACATCCGCGCCACCGGCAATGCCGCCATGAAGCGCGATCCAGCCCGCGTTCCTTCCCATCACCTCGACGACCATCGCACGCTTGTGACTCGTCGCCGTCGTGTGCAAACGATCCAGCGCGTCCATCACCACGGCGACCGCGGAATCAAATCCGAAAGTCATCGCCGTTGCTTCCAAATCATTATCGATCGTCTTGGGAACGCCGACGCAATTGATGCCCGCTTCCTGCAGCTGCAGCGCGGTCGTCATCGATCCATCGCCACCGACAATAATCAATCCCTTCACGTTGAGTTGCTCGAGGAGTTTGCGGGCTCGCTCGATCACGTCTGCCGCGACCACGGCGCGATTACCGGCGCCGACCTTGGCGATGAAATGACCGCGATTCGTCGTGCCGATGAGCGTCCCGCCGAGTGCCATGATTCCCTCGGTGCATTTGCGATCAAGCACCATGAAGTCGCCGCCTTCCGGCAGTAAACCTTCGAAGCCATCGCGGAATCCGATCACTTCCCAGCCGAGTTTTTCGCCCGCGAGCGCGACTCCACGCAGCACAGCATTCAAACCGGGGCAATCGCCGCCGCTGGTCAGCACACCGATGCGCCGCTTCATTTTAGAGCGTCGACTTTGGATCGACAATCCGGCCGGCCGCCGCCCACTGATCGTAGAGCTGCCAGCCTCGATTTATCAGCGCCGCGCCTTCACCAAAGCGATCGGTGCTGCCCAGCATGATCAGGACGATGTGACGTGGGAAAACGCTGGTCATCGTGCCCTCCTTCACGATTTCGGATTCGCGCTGCGCGGAAAGAATCAGGCAATCGCCAGCTCGCGTCGTGCGTCCGGTCTTTACGCCATCGATCCCATTCTGGCCGAGCAATTCGTTGGTGTTGCGCAACAAATATCCCTGCGGTTTTCCACCCCGATTGAATGTGATCTGCCGTTCCTTCTGCGAAACGTAGAATCGAAAGCTGGCTTTGTTGAGCGCATAGCGCGTCAGCCGCGCGAGATCTTCGGCAGTAGAGAACGGTAATGGCCTTTCATTTTCATCGATCCCGTGCGGATTTACGAAACGTGTGCGCTGCATGTTAAGTTGTTTTGCGAGCGCGTTCATTTGCGCGACGAAAGTGACCATGGGCGTGATTTTCGAAGGCGGCCCGGCTGGCGCGCCGCCTTGGAGCTGGTGGCCGACATGATCCGCCAGCGTATAGGCGGCGATGTTATCCGACGCGACCAGCGCCGCATAAAGGAGATCGCGCAGCGAAATCGTATCACCGGCGGCGAACCCGATTTTGTTTTCGCCGGTGCCGACGAAAGCCTGCGGCGGGAACGTCGCGAACTGATTCAAATCGCCGGAGCGTTTCTCCGCCCAATCCAGAACGACGGACGCACTGGCGACCTTGGTCAGACTGCCGATCTGCCGTTTATCCCTGGACTTTTGTTCCTGTAAAATGTGACCCGTCTGCGAGTCGACAATGATGAATGATTGCGCGGCCTGCGCATGCAGGGTGAGGGCAAAAACAGCGGCGGTGGAGACAAAGAAACTACGAAGTTTAGGCAAAGCGCAGCATCTTAACCGCCGCTCCTACGTTCGCAATCGCAATCCCGCCTTGCGCGAGCCGATGCTATTCGCCCAGCGCAAGGCCAGAGCGAGCGCCGTAACGATATGGATTGACGCTGAGAGCTACGTAAACCCGCTCCGCCGCATTCTGCATATCGAAATGCGTGGCACGTCCGAGCCCACTTGCGCGCAGCGTGCCGAGTTTACCCTGGAGTCTGCTACCACCCGCAACGTCCATCTCGTAAACCACATCGCCGCTTTTCACGTCAGTGATTCGGAGGTGCAGTGACATGAAGGAGCGACCGGCGCCGAAGTTGCCGAAGAAGAAGCGCCCCAGCGGGCTGCCGCCATCGATCAGCTGGAAATTACCATCCACCAGCCAGCCGACTTTTGGAGTCTCGTTGTCTTTCAAGATGCGAGCCGGGGCCATTTTTTCGAGCTGCTCTTTCAAGTCCTGCGCCATCTCGATTGGCGCCAAAGCTTTGCGAATTGGAATCTCGCCGTCGCTGTGCGCAACGTCGCCCTGCACCACCGCGGTATCCACGCAAAGTGGCCGGATGTAAATCGCGCGAGGAGCGTAGGCGCCAACTCCGCAATTGTTCGTGGCCATGTGGACGCCCGAGCCAAAGTCTTTCGGGTCGATCGATGCGGAAGCCATACCGCTTCCACCCACGGAACTTTTCGTCACGGACATGTCCGCGCAGGAACAAAGCAGGAGACTCGAGGTAATCGCGATAAGAGATTTCATAGTTTCGTATGCCGCCCGGTCAGCTCTGCCCCGCAGAGATGGCGTGCCGCGCCGGTTCTTGATGCAACTCTCGTGCCGCGTTTCGGAAAAAATCGTCAAATGCCCTTGGCTGCGGCCTTCGGGGCGCGGGCCCGGCTGATTAGCAGCCGCATGATCAGATAAACCGCGATCGCCGACGGCAGCGCCAGGAAGATCGAGCCGACCATCGCGGGCCACACTACCCGCATGAAAACGTGCCAATCGAGATAATCACGCAAGCCCAGGTGACCGAGACGGATTTTTCGTGGGTAAGCGTGATGCAGTACTCGATAGCCGATTTTGTATTGCCAGTAGTAAATCGCCGGCATGAACGGAAGGATGACATCGTGCAGCGTGACGGCGATAGCCGCGGCGATTTTGTTGCATCGGCAAACCCAGGCAATGCCGATTGAGAGCAACGTTTTCATGCTCCAGAGGGGGGTGAAGCCAAAGAAGATGCCGATGGCGGAACCGAGCGCGATCGAATGCGGCGTATCGTTTATCGCCATCAACGTCATGTGATGGGCGGAGAGCCAGTTCTTCAGTCGACGCAATGGATTGACCGGGCGCGATTCTTCGCTGGCAATCGCGGGCTCAACCGGAGTCGGATTTTCCATCGCCTCTAGAATAGCTCGGCCGTGCGCGCGGGCGCAGCTACAATCTGGCCGAGCGCTTTGCGAAACCTTGCGGCGGCGTGAGGCGCGTAGTCGCTCGCATTATTGTTGAACACGATGTGAGTCTGCGAAGCATTCTCCGCCAGCGACCGGCTCCGCTCGGCGATCTCGGCGATCTCACCGTTGGAGTAATCGTAATTGAAGCACGATCTTGCGACCGCCGGACTCCGCGCCCAGTGCTCACGAGAGCTCGATCGTATCTGCTCGACCCCGCCTAGGCGGATCCGCCGCATCGAAGAAAGCCGTGGCGTTGCGCCCGAATCGACACTGGCGAAGGTCGCTCCGGCGAAGCCGATTACGACGAAAATCAACGAGATTTGGAGGAACTTTTGCACGAAAGGTATCAACCACTCCGCGGCCACCGCATCCAACGCAACCGTTGCCGCGTATTGCCACGGGTACTTTTTTCAGGCTGAATAACGCCGACCTTTATATATGAGCACACTCCACGCCGAAGCCGCCGTTCGTGAACGTTACTCCGCCGGTGCGAAAGCGATGGAAGCCGCGCTTTGCTGCCCGGTTGAATACAACACCGAATTGCTAAAGGTGATTCCGCAGGAAGTGATCGAGCGCGATTACGGTTGTGGCGATCCCAGCCAATATCTGCGCGAAGGGGAAACGGTTCTCGATCTTGGCAGCGGCACGGGAAAGATTTGTTTCATCGCGGCACAGGTCGTCGGCGCGAAGGGCAAAGTCATCGGTGTCGATATGACGGATGACATGCTCGAGGTCGCGCGCCGGAACGCGCCGATTGTTGCCGAGCGTATCGGCTATTCGAACGTTGAATTCCGAAAAGGTCGGATCCAGGACCTTGCCTTGGATCTGGAACGCCTCGAAGTCGAACTTAAAGCGCGGCCGATTACCGACGCCGCCTCGTTTCTACGAGCCGACGAACTTGCACAGGATTTGCGCGTGAAGCATCCACTCGTTGTAAGCGACCTCGTCGATGTGGTGGTTTCGAATTGCGTCTTGAACCTCGTTGAATCGAAAGCGAAACGGCAGCTCTTCGAGGAAATCTTTCGCGTGCTGCGCAACGGCGGTCGCGCTGTGATTTCTGATATCGTAAGTGACGAAGAAGTTCCCGAAGCAATGCAGAACGACCCCGAGCTTTGGAGCGGGTGCATTTCCGGCGCGCTGACCGAGGAAGGATTTTTGGCCGCGTTTGAAAACGCGGGATTTTATGGACTCCAGATCCTGAAGCGTGACGCACAACCGTGGCGGACGGTTCAGGGAATCGAGTTTCGCTCGGTGACGGTGGAAGCGTTCAAGGGCAAACAAGGTGCGTGTTTTGAGCGCAACCAGGCGGTCATTTATCGGGGCCCGTTTAAGGAAGTGCTCGATGACGATGACCACCGGATGGAACGCGGCAAGCGTTACGCCGTCTGCGACAAGACCTACAATCTCTACAAGAAACTTCCCTACGCGGAACATTTCGATCTGGTTGATCCGCTGACCGATATCCCGATCGATTCCGCCAAACCGTTCGATTGCTCGCGCACCAGCATCCGGCACGCTAAGGAAACGAAGGGACAGGACTACGTCGCCACGACCGATGCGAGCGCATGCTGCGACGGCGGAAACGGCAGCTGCTGCTGAAGCAATGATTTTCCAGGCCGGCACGTAACGATGAATCGCTTCGCCGAACGATTATCGAAGAATTCGTTGCCGCTGCGTCACACGCGGACCGAGGTCCTGCAGATTAATGTCGGCAAACTTTGCAATCTCACCTGCGTCCACTGCCATGTGAATGCCGGGCCCAAGCGCAAAGAAATTATGACGCGGGAGACGGTCGATCAGATCGTGGATTGGCTGTCCGACAACGACATTCCGACCGTCGATCTGACCGGCGGCGCGCCGGAGATGATTCCTGATTTCAAGTATTTCGTAGAGCGGGTGAAGCAATTGCAGAAGCCGCGCCACCTTATCGATCGCTGCAACCTGACCATCCTGCTGGAGCCCGGTTACGAGGACTTCGCTCAATTCCTGGCCGATCACGACGTCGAGATCGTCGCGTCGATGCCCTGTTACTCGCCCGCGAACGTGAATGAACAACGCGGCAACGGCGTTTTCGACGGCAGCATCAAGGCGCTGCAACTTTTGAATTCGTTAGGCTATGCCCGCGAGCCACGGTTGCCCCTGCATCTTGTCTACAATCCGAACGGCGCTTTTCTTCCCGGTCCGCAGCAGGAACTCGAAGCCGATTACAAACGCGAACTTCGCGCGCACTTCGGGATCGAGTTCAACAATCTCTACACCATCACGAATCTCCCGATTTCGCGCTTCGCTTCGTATCTCCGCCACAATAACAAGCTCGACGAATACATGGCGTTGCTGATCGAGAACTTCAACGCTTCAACGGTGAACGGATTGATGTGCCGGAACACCATTAACGTGAGCTGGACGGGCGAAGTGTTTGACTGCGATTTCAATCAGATGCTCAAGATGAATTGGCGGAATGGCAACGGCCCCCTGCATCTTTGGGACCTTGATCCGGCGGCAGTGGAAAATCGCGAAATCATGACCGGCGACCATTGCTTCGGCTGCACGGCCGGTGCGGGATCGAGTTGCGGCGGCGCTTTGCTTTAGATGAGCGCGTCGCTCCCGCACGGCAGCGCGGCCCCGACAGCTTCCATCAGTCTCATTCTGCCGTGCTGGCGCGACGCCGACCTGGCTGTCGAGCTCGCGCAACAATGGAGCGACCATGATGCCATCAAGGAAGTGATCCTCGCGGGCGTGGCCGGCTTTCGACCACTGACGCCCTTACCAGCTCGTGTCCGCTGGTGCGAAACATCGTCCGCCAGTCGCGGCGCGCAGTTGAGCGAAGGGGGAAACCTGGCGTCGGGCGATATCCTTCTTTTCCACCATGTGGACTCTTTGCTCACCGCTGCGCACCTCCAGTCGATTCTGTCGGCGATGCGGGATCAAACGTTTATCGGCGGCGCTTTTTATCGACACTTTGATTCGCGCCATCCCGGACTGCGCTGGCTCCAACGATTCGAGCGCACGCACTCGAAACTTTTTGGAACGATCTATGGCGACCAGAGCGTCTTCGTGCGGCGCGAACATTTTCATCGCATCGGTGGGTTCCCTCAGATTCCGCTGATGGAGGATGTCGAGTTCTCGCGCCGGCTCCGGCGCTCAGGAAAAATTGTCATGCTCGATCCGCCGATGGAGAGCTCGCCTCATGCTCAAATCGAGCAAGGCAGCTGGCGAGTCACTTTGCGCAATCTCAGTTTTCTCATCCTTTTTCGATGGGGCGCGGACGCCAATAAGTTGCATCGCCGTTATTACAAATCCATGAACGCCGCCAACGAATCAACGCACGCGCGAAATCCTCGGAGAAATCCTTGCGAAATTCGGAGGGCTGTCGCTGGTCACAGATGATGCTCGAACCGCGCCCTTTCGCTTAGCCGGAATTCTCGCGAAAAATCCAGCGCTTTTTGCGCGAGCCGTTCTCCACCTCGGACGATTACTCATTACTGGCGCGATGCCTGCGGGCATGGCGATTGATCTGTTCCGCGGGAATGCCCACACGCTCGGAGTTGGCATGCACAACTTCATGGATGCTGCGCGGGTCGCATCAGCCGAGACCGATGCCATTACGAAGTCGCGACTCGATTCCTGCGTTTTCAAAGGCGCCGTCAAAGAGGAAGGCGAATGGAAGCCGGTGCCGATGTGCCAGATGAACCAGCAAAAATAGGCCGCCGTTTACGACGAGCGTCTACAGGACCCCGAGCTATTGCGCGAAGGGCAGGTCTTCGCGCCGGCACCAGAACCGGCACTCGCCGATTAGACGTCGGCGCTCTTTTTAAGGGCCTTCTGGGCGATCCGTCCGATGAATACCGCGCCAATCGCCGTCGCGACGAGACCGATCCCAATCACGATATATTGCTCCTTGCCGCCCGCCGCTCGCTTTCCGTCCAGCGTCGCCTTCCCGATCGCACCAAGATAAGCGTAGAGCAGCGTGCCCGGTAACATTCCGATAGCTGACGCCGCGATGTAAGGCCACAGGCGTATCGCAGTGATTCCGTAGAAATAATTACTGACGTTGAATGGCAATACCGGACTGAGCCGAAGCAACCCTACGATCTTCCAGCCGTTGGCGCCGATCGCGTGATCGATCGCCGCGAATCGCCGATTTTTTTTGGCGTAGGCCCGCACCTGATCGCGCAGGAGATAACGCGAGATCAAAAACGCGGCCGTCGCACCGATAGTCGCGGCAGAAAGGGCAACCACGGTTCCCCAGAACAACCCGAACAATAAACCTGCCGCAGCGGTGAAAAGGAAGCCGGGAAGGAACAGCACGGTCGCCAGAATGTATGCGAGCATGAAGAGCACGACACCGAGCGCGCCCGCGTGCCGCACCAGGTCCACCAGCGCGGTGATCCATTGCTTCACCGGGAGCAGGTAACCGGCCGCGATGAGCGCGACCAGGATCGCGGCGAGCAGGATGTATTTCGCCGTTTTATTCACGACGCTCTGCTGCACGCGACGCTGGTCGCGTTATTTAAACCCATTCGGCCTCCCACGCACGACCCATTGTGCCCACGAACCCTGCCGATAGCGAGTGCTTTGGTGGCGAAATTTCGAAATATTGAGAAACGGCGGCACTCTGCTTCCCTGAATCAATACGGATGTTTTGTTGGCTGCCGGTCCTCTTCCGGGGAGCGCACGCGGCCCGCGTGCTGGTTTCGGCGGCTCGCCGAAACGAAGTTCCCATCTGAACTCAACGCGTCAGGATCGCGCTCGTCGCATCTCTTTGCCGCAGATCGATGTCTTCTCGATGAACGTAACGTGCTATTCCATCTCGCCACGTCCGCGGCGAAACCGTTAATCTCATCGGCATGCCGAAACGGACCCTTCTCGCGCCGCAATCCATCCGCACCAACCGCCGCCTCGGCTGGATCCCCGATCTCCCCGATCAACGCGACTTTCTTTACTCCGCGCCTGCGCCCTTCCTGCGCGCGCTCCCGCCGAAAGTCGACCTTCGCCCGCTATGCCCGCCCGTTTACGACCAGGGCCAGCTCGGCAGTTGCACCGCCAATGCCATCAGCGGCGCCATCCAGTTCGACCAGCTCAAAGAGAAACTCCGCCAAGTCTTCGTCCCGTCCCGCCTTTTCATCTACTACAACGAACGCGTCCTCGAAGGCAGCGTCACCTCCGATGCCGGCGCCATGCTCCGCGATGGGATAAAAACCGTCGCCAAACAAGGCGCCTGTCCCGAGCCGCTTTGGCCTTACGTCATCAGTAAGTTCAAAACCAAGCCGCCGCTAAGTTGCTACACTGAGGCCGCGAAGCACACCGCCATCGAATACCAGCGCCTGCTCCAGTCCCTTACCCAGATGAAAGGCTGCCTCGCCAGCGGTTACCCCTTCGTCTTCGGCTTCACCGTCTACGAAAGCTTCGAGACGCCGCAAGCCGCGCGCACCGGCAAAATCCCCATGCCCGCCAGCAGCGAGAAAGTCCTTGGCGGCCACGCCGTCGCCGCCGTCGGGTATAACGACACCGACCGCACCTTCCTCTGCCGCAACTCCTGGGGCACAGCCTGGGGCATGC
>JBBQHM010000093.1:0-8638 GCA_038323965.1 Chthoniobacterales bacterium
CCATCTCGGCGATCTTCCCCGCGATCGCGTAATGCTGGCCGATCGGCACACCCCACTGCACGCGCTCGCCGGCCCATTTGCGGCAGATCTCGAGCAGGCGTTTCGATAACCCGACGCACGCGGCCGGAATGGTAAGACGTCCGGTGTTCAACGTCGTCAACGCAACCTTCAGACCCTGCCCTTCCTTCGCGATGAGGTTCTCGCGCGGGACGCGCACGTCCTTGAATTTGATGATGCCGTTATAGAGCGCGCGCAGGCCCATGAAATGGCAGCGATACGCGATCTCGAGTCCGGGCGACGCAACTTCCACGATGAAGGCGGAGATTTGTTTGCGCTCTTTGCCGTTCACGATTTTTGGCGCCGTCCGCGCCATCACCACCAGCACGCCCGCCTTGATCAGGTTGGTGCACCAGAGTTTCTCGCCATTCAGAATGTATTCGGAGCCGTCATCGGAAAGTTTCGCCTCCAGGCTCATGTTGGCCGGATCGGAACCGGCGTCGTTTTCGGTTAAGGCGAACGCGGAGATTTCCTTGCGCGCGACCCGCGGTAGATATTTCTCCTTCTGTTGTTCCGTGCCGAAAATAAGCAGCGGCTGTGGCACACCGATCGATTGGTGCGCGGAGACGAGCGCGGTGAGATTTCCATCCCAGCTGCCGAGCATCATCGCCGCGCGCCCGTAGTTCACCTGCGATAAACCGAGCCCGCCATACTGCGTCGGAATCTTCACGCCGAATGCTCCCATCGCGAAAAGATCGTCGATATTTTTCTGCGGGATCTCGCCGGTGCGATCGATCTCATCGGCATCGACGTTCGCCCTGATGTATTCGCGCAGTTCTTTCAGGAATGGTGCGCCTTTTGCCCGATCCTCTTCGCTCTGCGCGGGAAACGGGAAAATGCGCTCGAAACCGAATTTCCCGATGAAAAGATTGCTCGCGAAACTTCCGCGTTCATCGAGCGGATCGCGCGAACTTTCGGCCAATTCCAGCGCGGCCGCCTTGCCGGCCGACATCTTCGAGGTGTCGATGACGGAAGCGGTGGATTTCTCCGGTGCGCTTTCCGTTACTCCAGTTTCAGCTTTGATTTGTTCAAGCGGCGCTTCGAGCGGTGTCTTCATAGAAATATTCGTTAACTTGTCATCCCGAGCGAAGCCGAGGGACCCCGTTGCCGTACGATTCGTAAAGCCGCGGGGTTCCTCGACTCCGCTTCGCTCCGCTCGGAATGACCGCGGGCGATTACGCTACTACGATTCATAAAATTTCGTCCCATCTTTCGAGTGCTTCTTTAGCAAATCGCACGGCGTAAACTTTTTATCGATTGTGCTGGCGAGCCGTTCCATTTCGGCGACAAGTTCGCGCGCTCCGAAATGGTCGGCAAAACGCAACGGGCCGCCGCGATACGGCGCAAATCCCGTCCCGAGAATCATCCCGTAATCGGCGTCTTCCGGCGTCGCGACAACTTTTTCTTCCAGACAACGCGCCGCCTCATTCACCATCAGAGACACCAGTCGCTGGGACAACTTCTCGCCGTCATCCCGAGCGAAGCCGAGGGATCCCGTCGCGTTACCATCCGTGTCGCCGCGGGGTCCCTCGGCTTCGCTCGGGATGACAGATTTTTTTTGCCACTTCTCCAGCGATTCGTTCGGCAGTTGCTGTTTACCTTCGTATTTGTAAAAACCTTCGCCGCTCTTGCGCCCGAGTAACTTGGCCGACTGCATCTCCCGCAAAATGGTCGGGCAGAGGTCGCGCCGGCCGTATGCTTTCTCAAGCGTGTGCGCAATATCGACGGTAATATCGACGCCGATTTCGTCAATCAAACGCAACGGCCCCATCGGCATCCCCCACTGCAAAAGCGCGTTGTCGATTTTCGCGACGCTCACGCCATTCACGTAGAGCTCGGCGGCGTCCAATAAATACGGAAACAGCACGCGATTGACCAAAAATCCGGGACTGTCACGCACGACGACCGGCAGTTTTCCGATCTGCCGCGCAAACGCGAGCGCAGTCTCTCGCGTTCGGTCGCTGGTCAGCTCCGCCACCACGACTTCAATGAGTTTCATCCGGCTGACCGGGTTAAAAAAATGCAACCCGATCACGCGCTCCGGAGATTTGGTAGCGGCCGCAAGTTCGCCGATCGGGAGCGCCGAGGTGTTGGTCGCGAGGATCGCGTTCGGCCCGGTATTTTCGGCAAGGCCGTTGAAGATTTTGCTCTTGATCTCGAATTTTTCGGACGCGGCTTCGATCACTACCTGGACGTCGCGCATCGCGTCACCCGCAGTCGACGCCACGATGCGCGCGCGACCTTCTTGCGCTTTGCCCTCGCTCATCAGCCCGCGCTTCACCGCGTCGCCGTATGTCTTGTCGATGTTCGCCAGCCCGCGATCGATTTGCTCGGAATTCACATCGCGCAGGATGACCGACACCCCGCGTGAACTAAGCCATTGCGCAATTCCGCTACCCATCACTCCAGCTCCGATCACCGCAGCATGCGCGATTTTTTCAGTCAGCTGTTTTGATGTTCCCTTCCGGTAACGGTCCGCCAGGAAGAAGTTGCGAATGAGATTTTGGGTGGCCTCACTTTCGCCGAGCTCGACGATGGCATCGAGCTCGTGCTGCAAAGATTCCTCGGTCGAGGTCGTGGTTGCGCGATGAATAATTTCGAATGCGCGCATCGGTGCAGCATTGCCATTGGACTTCGGCATTTTCGGCTGCGCTTCGACATGCACCGGCGACGAAGCAGGTCGTTTTCCCATCGCAAGTTTTTTGCGCGCCGCGTTCATCAACTCACTTTGCGCGACGACTTCGTCCACCAATCCGATTTTCAGCGCGTCCTGCGCGGGATGAAGTTTGCCTTTGAGAATCACTTCTGACGCGGCTTCGAGCCCGATCAGGCGCGGCAACCGGGTCGCGCCGCCCCACGCCGGGACGAGTCCCAGCGTCGTTTCGGGCAGGCCAATCTTCGTTGCCACTTCATCCGAGGCGATGCGCCAGTCGCAGGCCAGGGTGATTTCATAACCGCCGCCCGCGCAGGCGCCGTGGATTGCGGACACGGTAGGAACCTTAAGCGCTTCGAGCCGATTAAAAACGCGTTGTCCGTCAGCGATGAAGGCGCGCAGCTTGCCCGTTTGCGCCTGCCGCAAGAGCGTCTGCAAATCCGCGCCGGCGATGAAGATCGACTTCTTGGCCGAGGTCACGATGACGCCCTTAATCGAGCCATCCTTTTCGATCGCATCCAGGTGTCCGTCGAGACTCTGCATCGTCGCGGCGTCGAAGATATTCGCGCCGGATTCCGGCCGGTCGAAGGTCAACACGCAGACGCCATCGTCTGATGTTTCGCGCCGAATGGGTTGCTGCTGCGTGCTCGCACTCATCGCATTCACTTTGTCCGGTTTAGTCTAATTGCCAAGCCGCAGTTGCTGGCCGGCCCGACGACGATTGCGCGGGCTGTTTCGCGGTGTTAGAACACGAGCGCGTCAGGAGTCCGCGTCCACTCATGGTCGGGAAAATCATCGTTCCAGAAATTCGAGGGTTGATCGATTCGCGCAACTTCAGCGCGTTGCGCGAGATCTTTAGTGACTGGGCGCCGGCGGACGTCGCTGAGGTGATTCTCGATATGGAGGAGCACGAGCGCGTCATCATTTTCCGCGTTCTGCCACACGATCTTGCCGCGGACGTTTTCGAGTATATCGACGTCGACTCGCAACAGGAGCTACTGCGCGGCATGGCCCACGAGCAGGCGGTCGCAATTCTAAACGACATGTCGCCGGACGATCGCACGGCGCTGCTCGAGGAGATGCCGAGCGCGGCGGCGCGGCAGCTGATCAAGCTGCTTACGCCCGAAGAACGGCAGGTCGCACAATCGTTGCTCGGTTATCCGGAAGGAAGCGTGGGACGATTGATGACGCCCGATCTCATCGCGGTCAACGAAGATTGGAGCGTTAAGGAGGTGCTCGATTATGTCCGCGAGAATGGTCAGGACTCCGAGACGCTGAACGTCATCTACGTCGTCGATGAACGCGGAAAACTGATCGACGATTTACGCATTCGCGAATTCCTGCTGAAGCCGCTCGCAGCGAAAGTCTCGGAGTTCCGCGATCAATTATTCGTCGCGCTCAACGTCAGTGATTTGCAGGAGGACGCCCTGAACGTCTTCCGGAAATACGATCGCAGCGCGCTACCCGTCGTCGATTCGTCCGGCGTGCTGGTCGGTCTGGTGACGACGGACGATATGCTCGATGTCGCCGAGGAAGAAGCGACCGAGGACATCCAAAAGTTCGGCGGCATGGAGGCTCTCGACGAGCCGTACATGCGTATCTCGCTTCTGGGTATGGTGCGGAAACGCGCCGGCTGGCTGGTTATTCTTTTTTTGGGAGAAATGCTGACGGCGACAGCGATGGCTCGTTATCAGGACGAGCTGGCGAAGGCGCTCGTGCTCGCGCTGTTTCTGCCGCTGATTATTTCAAGCGGTGGTAACTCTGGGTCACAGGCTTCAACGCTTATGATTCGAGCAATGGCGCTCGGCGAAGTGACGTTGCGAGACTGGTGGCGGGTAATGAATCGCGAGCTGCAAGCTGGCCTGCTGCTGGGCGGACTGCTCGGTGTCATCGGGACCATCCGCGTCGCGGGTTGGGCGCTGCTTGATCAGCATTATTTTCATCATCAGCCGCCGGTTTATGGCGAACACTGGCCGCTCGTTGCGCTCACGGTCGGCATCACCCTCGTCGGCGTGGTGCTTTGGGGAACGCTTTCCGGTTCCATGCTGCCTTTCGTCCTGCGACGCCTCGGCGCGGATCCCGCGACATCATCGGCGCCCTTCGTCGCTACCCTCGTTGACGTCACCGGGCTCATTATTTATTTCAGTATCGCGCTCTTGATCATGCGCGGGTCGATGCTGTAAACGACAGGCCTATGTTCTCGCTCGGTAAATTTTTTGGTCATGACGAGAAGTTCTTCGATCTGCTTGAAGCCAGCGCCCAGCAGGCCGATAGCAGCGTTCATCATCTCGTCGATTTGTTGAAAAAAGCCGAGCAACAAGGCGATCGCCAATCGCTGGAGGTGTTTGCCGCCAGTCGCCGCGAAGATAAGCGGATTACCCAGGAACTGACGGAGCAGCTCTCACGCACTTTTATCACGCCGCTCGAGCGTGAGGACATCCAGGAGTTAGCTGCTTCACTCTATAAAATCCCGAAGACAGTCGAGAAAATCGGCGAGCGTATTTTAATTTTCCCGCATCACGTCGCGGCGAGGCGTCTCGATGATCAGGTGGAATTGCTCGATCAGGCGGCCGAAGCCGTGCTGGCGATGGTGAAGCAGCTTCGCAAGGGTACTGATCTCGCCACCGCGCGCGAGATGAACGCGCGTCTGCAGACCATCGAAGGCAACGCCGACAAGCTGGAACTGGATTTGCTGCGCGATCTTTACGAAGGCACCGGCGACGCCAAGGAAATGATGTTTTTACGCGATCTCTACGAACTGCTGGAGAAGGCGATCGATCGTTGCCGTGACGCCGGAAACGTCGTCCTTCAGATCGTGTTGAAGAACACTTGAGCGGCGCCTCCGCTTCGCATGCTGCTCTTCACCATCGTCGTCCTCGCGGCGCTCATTTTTGAGTACAGCAACGGTTTTCATGACGCGGCGAATGCGATCGCGACGGTCGTGTCGACTCGTGTCCTGACTCCGCGACAGGCCATCGCGATGGCGGCGGTGTTTAATCTGACCGGCGCACTGCTCGGCGGCGCCGTCGCTGCGACCGTCGGCAAGGGATTGGTCGATACCAATGTCGTCACGCTGGCGACGGTCCTCTGCGCGCTCCTCGCGGCGATTTTTTGGAATCTGCTCACGTGGTGGCTCGGTCTTCCCTCCAGCTCGAGTCACGCCCTTATCGGGGGCCTGAGTGGAGCGGCGCTGGCCACGGCGCATGGCAACTGGGCCGTGCTCAAATGGAGCACCGGATTGTGGCCGAAAGTTGTGCTTCCGATGTTCACCTCACCGATCGTCGGTTTCATCCTGGGCGCGATCGTGATGCTGATTCTGATTATCGCCCTGCATCGTTTCCGGCCCAGCACCGTCCACGGAATTTTCGGCAAGCTGCAACTCGTTAGCGCAGCCTGGATGGCGCACAGCCACGGGACTAACGACGCGCAGAAAACGATGGGAATTATCACTCTCGCGCTCTTCACCGGCACCAAGTCAGGTATCTTCGATGCGCTTCCGCCATGGTTGAATTTCCTGCACATGCCTGCGTTCGGCGGGGTCCCGGTGTGGGTGAAAATCCTCTGCGCGGCCACCATGGCCGCGGGCACCGCCGCGGGCGGATGGCGAATCATTCGCACGCTCGGTCACAAAGTGGTGAAACTGCAGCCGGTGCACGGGTTCGCCGCGGAAACGACTGCCGCCATGATTATCCAGACGGCTAGCGCTTATGGTATTCCGCTTTCCACCACCCACGTCATCTCCACGTCGATCATGGGCGTCGGCGCGATGAAACGATTTAGTGGCGTGAAGTGGACCGTGGTCGAGCGTATCGTCTGGACGTGGGTGTTCACGTTGCCTGCGACCGGCATTATCGGTTACATCGCAGCCAGAGCGGCCGCCGCGATGTGATGAACGATCTTTCCTGATGAGCAAAGTTTATCCCGACGCGAAGAGTGCGCTCACCGGCCTGCTGCACGATGGCATGACGATCGCGGCCGGCGGTTTCGGGCTCTGCGGCATCCCGGAGAATCTTATTGTCGCATTGCGCGACAGTGGCGTGAAGGAACTGACCATCGTCGGTAACAATGCGGGCGTGGATGGCTTCGGCATGGGCATTTTGCTCACGACGCGACAGGTGAAAAAAGTCATGGCGTCGTACGTGGGTGAGAACAAGGAGTTCGAGCGCCAGGTGCTGAACAGCGAGCTCGATCTCGAGCTTATCCCGCAGGGGACGCTGGCCGAACGTTTGCGCGCAGGCGGCGCCGGCATTCCCGGTTTCTACACCCGCACCGGTTTCGGCACCAAATTGACCGAAGGCAAAGAGACGAAAACTTTCGATGGCAAGGAATACGTCCTCGAACCCGGAATCAAAGCCGAAGTCTCGTTAGTCAAGGCCTGGCAGGGCGACAAATCGGGCAACCTCATCTTTCGCAAGACCTCACGGAATTTTAATCCGATGATCGCGAGTTGCGGCCAGGTCTGCGTCGCCGAGGTCGAGCAACTGGTCGAAGTCGGCCAGCTCGATCCCGATCAGGTCCACACGCCGGGTATCTTCGTCGATCGCATCATCCAGGGCGCGCGCTACGAAAAACGGATCGAGTTCCGCACCGTGCAGGGCGGCAACGCCGCGAAAAAAGAAAATCCAGTCCGCGATCTGATGGCGAAGCGCGCGGCGAAAGAATTGCGCGACGGCTTTTACGTCAATCTCGGCATCGGCATCCCAACCCTGGTGGCAAACTACATTCCCGACGGAATGAACGTCACCCTGCAATCCGAGAACGGCCTGCTCGGCATCGGCCCGTTCCCGACCGACGATCAAGTGGACGCCGACCTGATCAACGCCGGGAAGCAGACCATCACAACCATGCCCGGCTCGGCCTTTTTCTCGAGCGCGGATTCGTTCACGATGATTCGCGGAGGTCACATCGATCTCGCAATTCTCGGCGCCTTCGAAGTGACCGACAAAGGCGATATCGCGAACTGGATGGTGCCCGGAAAAATGGTGAAAGGCCCAGGTGGCGCGATGGATCTCGTCGCGGGCGTTCAGCGAGTTGTCGCCGTCATGGAACACTGCTCGAAGGACGGCAGCCCGAAAATTTTAAAGGAATGCACGCTTCCGATCACGGGCCTCGGAGTGGTTAATCTTATCATCACCGATCTCTGCGTGTTCGAAGTCAAGAAGGGCGGCGGGCTCGTGCTCACGGAGATTCATTCGGACGCCGCGGTGACCGTGGACGACATCCGCGCCAAGACCAGCGCACCGTTCGAGGTCGCGCTCAAGCACTAACCCTTCCGCAGCGCGCATTGCACCTGTGCGCTCTCCGCGTGAATGGCAGAAATAGAATGATTATTGTCATTGCTGCCATCCGGGTGGCTGGGAGGCTAGAGCCATGAACTCATCACAACATTCGACGACGAGAATTGATCTGGTTGACCGGATCGTCCAATTCGCATTCCTGGTTCCGTTGATCCTCTTCGTCCTGGGAGCCCTTTCCGCGACCGCGGCACCGGCGGAATTAGATCGTCTCAACCCACCCGCGAAGGATCAAATCCCAGTCGCATTCCTGATTTCGGATAACGCAGTCGTGATCGATTTCTGCGGACCGTGGGAAGTCTTCCAAGACGTTGCGATTCCAAGTCGCCAGGACATGCCGTTCCGCCTTTACACGGTGGCTGAAACCACGAAACCGATTCGGACCAGCGGCGGAATGCAGATCGTGCCCGATTACACCATTGCCAATGCGCCCGCGCCGAAAGTCATCGTCATTCCCGCGCAAAGCGAGCCGAGCGAGGCAGTTCTCAATTGGATCAGGAAGTCGTCCAAGACGACTGACGTCACCATGTCGGTTTGCACGGGCGCATTTATCCTGGCGAAAACCGGACTCCTCGACGGCAAATCCGCAACCACCTATCACGGAGCATTCGGGAGTTTCGCGATGAAATTTCCG
>JBBQHM010000094.1:0-8573 GCA_038323965.1 Chthoniobacterales bacterium
GTGCGAAACGTCGGCGTCATCGGATGGCTGGTCGACGAATTCGCTGAGCGCGAACCCGCATTTTTGCAGGACGCGAATTGAGGCGAGGTTGTGTTTCGCCACGCCGGCGTGAAGCGGCCGGGTTTGCTCCAGGCGGAGGAAGGCGGTGAGCGCCTCGGTCGCCACGCCGCGGCCCCAGCAGGCGCGGTCGGTCCAGTAGCCGACCTCTCGCGTCCCTTCCAACGTCCAGCTGACAATGTAACCGGCTACCACATTTACGGGCGAGCAATCCGCTGAAACGGCGGATGCGACAACGATCGTTTTTTTCAGGCTCGTCTCGTCCGCCAGGATCTTCGCCCAATGCTGATCGAACGCGGCCCGATCGCGCGAATGGAATTCGACCATCGCCACCGCCACGGGATCTCGTTGATGCTCGAAGAACAGCGGCAAGTCATCGGCTTCGACATCGCGTAACCAGACCTGATCCGACTTAAACCTGGGAGTCATCAAGCCAGGAAAAATCGCAAGGTTATCAACCGTGGCATCGCGCAAGAATGTCAGGCGGCGGATTCAGCGACAAGCGCGCGATCAAAAAGAGGCGCGAACTTCGTCTGAAGTTTGATTAAGCTGTGTTGGTTATGCCGAAATATCTTGTCGTCAGCACGAGCGGAAACACTGACAGCAACAGCCGCAGGATGGGACGCGCCGCCTTTCGTCACCTGGAGAAGCTGGGCGTCGATTGCGAGTGGCTCGATCTCAGCGAGCTGGACCTTCCGCTCTGCGATGCGGATTCGTGTTACTCCAATCCCGGCGCGCAAAAGCTGAGCAAAGCGGTGTGGGCAGCTGACGGCATTCTCGTGGCGGCGCCAGTTTATAACTACGACGTGAGCGCGGCGGCGAAGAACATGATCGAGCTGACGGGTAGCGCGTGGGAGGACAAGGTGGTCGGGTTCCTCTGTGCCGCCGGCGGAATGAGCAGCTACATGTCGGTGATGGCGTACGCGAACAGTCTGATGCTGGACTTCCGGACGGTGATCATCCCGCGTTTTGTCTATGCGACCGGCGATGCTTTTAATGGCGACGATCTGCACGAGCCGAAAGTAATCGAGCGCGTGCAGCAAGTGGCGGCAGAGCTGGTCAGGTTTACGACGGCACTGCGGGGATAGTCTCGGAAGGAATTTTCCCGAAGCTCGCCCCCTAGGGCGGTTACGCGCCGTCCTTGAAGTGGCGCTTGCCTTTCAAAGCCTTCGCATATTCGTCGCGGCTTAAAATGTTTTCGTCGAGCTGCATGTCGGTGCGGCAGAAGGACTCGAACCACGCGCGCACTTTCTCGCCATCGCGGATGACTTCTTCGGTGAGGTAGTTCGCATCGATGTTGATGCAGACGGCGCCGACGACGCCGTATTCCTTTCGGATGATCGGGATGGTGGTGCACTTAAAACGACGCGAGCCGATGTTCAGCTCGTAGTTCAATTTATCCTCGTGCAGGATCTGCCGCTTTTTTAGGTCGATGACGAGACTGGTGGTACCGTCACGCAGATGGCGGCCGGTGACGTTGTTCTCCAAAGCGACGAGGGATTGCGATGGGTTCGAGAGATCGTGCAGGAGAATCTCGATGCCGGTGTTCGGAAATGATTTGCCGACGAGCCGCACGATACGCGCGAAGTTTTCCAGATACTCGCCGGTGTCGTCAGCAATCTTGCGGCCTTCGTATTTATCGAAGAGCCGCGCGTAGACTTTTTGCTCGGTCAACTCGAGCTGCGTCCGGACATTATTCTGCTCACCGATAAAGATGAGCTGGCGCGCGGCGGTCGGGTCGGTGTTACGCAGGAAATAATGCATCCCGAGCCGGAAGTTATTCAGGCTGAACTCGGGGAAGTTGTCGCGATTTACGGTGTACGGATAAAAGTCGTACTCCTCGAGACGGCGACCGAAACGTTTTCGCTCCTTGTATTTTCCCCAGAGGAATCCCGCGCTGAGCAGGATCGCCGACGCGATCACGGAGGCGATGACGTTGATCGTGATGTCGCTGCTCAGGCCGTGCATCGTTCCTAACTATAAGACGTGCGCGGAAGTTGCGAGCCTGTTGTTACGGCAGCGCGACGAGGATGCGCTCGGCAAGTGTGCCGGGCATAATGCCGAGGAAAATAACGAGCGCAGCCAGCGTTGCGACGGAGATGCGTTGCAGCAGGCTCACCTCGGGGATCGCGGAGCGCGGACGAGATTCGCCGATGAAAATCTCTTTCAGGACGACGAGATAGTAATAGAGCGAGATGAGGCTGCCGAAGAGTGCGAGGGCGACGAGCCAGAGAAGACCATGGTCCGTGCCACTGCGCATGGCCACGCTGAAGAGGTAGAATTTGCCAAAGAATCCGGCTAATGGCGGCAGGCCCGCGAGCGAGAGCATGAAGATCGCCATGCAGCCCGCGAGTAACGGTGAACGCGTGCTAAGCCCGGCGAAGTTCTCGATTTCGTCGCCGCCGGTATCGCGTTGCACAAGCGCAACGACGCCAAATGCGCCGACCAGGGTGAACGCGTAGATCGTTGTGTAGAATAGAGTCGCGGAGAATCCTTCGCGTCCGCCTGCGATCAGTCCGAGCAGGGTGTAACCAGCATGTGCTACTGCCGAGTAGGCGAGCAGACGGCGGACATTCGATTGCGCAAGCGCGACCAGGTTGCCGATGACGATAGATAACGCGGCGAGTGCCGCCAGCACAGGCGACCAGCCGGCCACCATCGCGTGCCAGCCTGCGCTGCCATGCAAAGGTCCGAAGGCGACCAGCACGATTTTTCCAAGCACGACGAATGCTGCGACTTTCGATCCGGACGCGATGAAGGCTGCGGAAGGAATTGGCCCACCCTGATACGCGTCGGGCGCCCAAAGATGGAACGGCGCGGCGGCGATTTTAAAGGCGAAACCTATGAGAGTCATGACTACCCCGACCAAAAGAAGCGGCTCGATGGCTTGAGTGGTCAGCTTATGACCAATGGCGGCAATCGCGGTAGTGCCGCACATCCCATAGACAAGGCTTAGCCCGAAGAGAGTAAAGGCGCTGGCCGTGCTGCCGAAGAGGAAATACTTCAGGCCCGCTTCCGACGAGCGCAGGTCGGTTCGATCGAAAGCGGTCAGCACATAAAGGGAAAGACCGGTGAGCTCGAGGGCGATAAAGATCATGAGCAACTCCTCGCTGCCGACGAGTAACATGAGTCCCACGGTCCCGAGCAGGATCATTCCGATGTATTCCGCTCCGTGCTCGGAGAAACGCGTTCCACGCGCGAGAATCACCGTAAAAAAAGAGAGCGCGAGGCAGATGGTCTTGAAGAGGGTGTTGAGGGGCGAGACAACGAGCATGGCATGGCCAAGCGCAGCGTTTGCAGGCGCCCCGAACTGCAACGATACGGCGGTCGAGATGAGTCCCAATACCGCCAGGAGCGTCGCCATGCCAGCGCGCCTATTGTTCGTTAGGCCGACGGTAAGCACACCCAATGCCGTCACCGTCAGGATCGCCTCCGGCATTCCAAGTTTAAGGAACTGGAGATAGTTCATGGTTTCAAAAACCGCATGGCTTCGATGGCAGGCGTGATGCGGTCGAAGAGGAGCTTGGGATAGATTCCCACCGCGAGGGTCGAGAACATGAGCAGACCGGCGCCGAGTTTTTCCGGAAGCGTGATGGGTGGTAACTCGACGGCCGATGCCATGGACGACGGGGAGATCGTCCCGCCAGATGAACCCGTTTCGTTAAAGAAAGTCTTTTTCAGCGCGCGCAGGGTGAAGGCAGCGACCAAGACCATCCCCGCGCCGACGATCCACCCCGCCAGCGGATAAGCTTTCCACGTTCCAATGAGAATTGTGATCTCGGCCGCGAATCCGCTGAAGCCCGGAATGCCCATGGATGCGGCGGAGGCGACAACGAACGTGAAGGCCGCGAATGGCAGGGCTTGGGCGAGGCGCAATTCACCGAGAGCATCGAGGTCGCGCGTGTGCGTGCGCCGATAGATCATGCGGCCAGCGACGGCGAAAAGGAGCGCGCCGATCACGCCGTGCGAGAACATTTGCAGAACTGCGCCTGAAACTCCGAGTGCGTTGGCAGTCGCGAGCCCCAGGAGAACGAAACCCATGTGGCTGACGCTGGAATAACCGATGACAAACTTCAGGTCGCGCTGTCGCAGAGCGACCGCCGCGGCATAAACGATACCGATCACAGCGACGACGACGATCCATTCGCGCCACATCTGGAATCCTTGTGGAAATAAATTAATCGCAACCCGCAGCGCGCCATACGCGCCAAGTTTCATCACGATACCCGCGAGCAGCATGGAACCCGCGGTGGGCGCGGCGACGTGACCAGTCGGTGCCCAGGTGTGCAAGGGCCAGACGCCGGCAAGGATGGCGAAGCCAAGGAACAACACCGGGAACGCCCAGGTTTGTAGTTGTGGGCTGAATGGAAAGTGCGCGAGCTGCTGCAGATCGAGCGAACCACCCGCGACGTAGGCCGCAAGAATCCCGATGAACACGAGCGCGCCGCCGGCAAATGAATACAGGGTCAGTTTCATCGCGCCATATTCCTTGTTAGTGGAACCCCAGATCGCGATCAGAAAATATTTCGGGACGATGACGAGCTCATAGAAAACAAAGAGGAGGAACAGATCGGCGCTAAGGAAAACACCGTAGGAACCACCCACGACGAGAAGGAGCCAAAAAAAGAACTCGTTCGGCCGAGCATCGACGTCCCACGAGAAAAGCACCGCGCTGACGGCAGTAATGCCGGTCACAAGCGCCAGCGTCAGGCTGATGCCGTCGACGGCGAGATGATAGTTCATCCCCAGCATCGGCACCCACCCGACTTGAGTGATGGTGATAAAGGGCGCGGACTTAATGTCGTCGCAAAAGAAGGCGCCGAGACTAATGCCGCACCCCGCGGCCGCGGTGACGAGCGCGATCCAACGCGCGCAGACTCGTGGCAGAAAGAGCAGCGCCACGGCTCCCGCAAACGTGATGTAAATCGTCCAGGCGATCATCTGCTTCGGATTGGGGAGCGCACGCGCCCTCGCGTGCTGGTTTTGGCGCCTGGCCAAAACGATCTTTGGTTTGATGAGTTCAAAAAAAGTTCGCGACGGCGAGGGCGCCATCGCCAGCACGCGAGGCGCGTGCGCTCCCCAAACAAAAGCTTTCCCACGCGCTCGCTCTTCAACACGCTCGAGAGCATCGCCACGCCTTGCTCGGTGAAGGCGGAGGGCAACGCGCGGTGCCCTCCCCAACTTGATATTCCACATTGGAAGATCAAACGCTCCGCCTCTTCGGCGTTTAGTTGGAACATGATGTCGTTGCTCATGGCGCTGAGTTCTAAGCGAAAAGCCGAGCCATCTGAACGACAGTCGCGTTGAAAATATTGAGAACGAACTGTGGTGCGAGACCGATGGCGAACATGAGCAAGGTCACTGGAACGATGACGAACTTTTCGCTCCGCAACAGATCCGGAAACGCGCGGCAGCTCTCAGCGAGCGGTCCACTGAAAAGCGCTTGCATGGCGCGCAGGAAGACGATCGCGGTGATGAGCAGACCGAGGACAGCGACGGCGGTGAACGAAGCGGCGAGCGCAAAAGAGCCTTTGAAAATCAGGAACTCGCCGATGAATCCGTTTAAGCCGGGAAGGCCAAGAGACGAGAACATCGCCACGCTCATCACGCCGCAGAACAAGGGAGTGCGCTGCATGAGACCGCCAAAGTCGTCGATGCCGCGGGCGCCGCGCCGCTGCTCGAGCAGGCCGACGTAATAGAACAGAGCGGCGGCAGTAATTCCGTGACTAAAGATTTGGAGGAAGACCCCGCTCAGAGCGGTTTGCATCTCACTGACCGGTCGGACGGAGGAAGCGGTCACGGCAAAGAGGCCCAGCATGCAGTAGCCGAGGTGATTGATGGAAAGGTAGGCGACCATCCGTTTGAGATCGCGCTGCGCCCACGCGGCTAACGAGGCGAAGATAATCGAACAAACTGCCAAGCCGAGCAGCCACGGACCTACGATCTTAATCTCGTTAGGGAAGAGCGGAAGCAGAAGTCGGATGAAACCGTAAACTCCCATTTTTGAAAGGGCGCCGGTCAACACCATGGCGACGCCGGTGGGCGCCGCTTCGTAGGCATCGGGCAGCCAGGTATGGAACGGGAACAGCGGAACTTTGATCGCGAGACCGAGGAAGATTCCGGCAAAGGCGAACCACGCGACATTGCCGGTGAGGATTCCGGTTTTACCCAGCCGCGCGAGGGTTGCGAAATCGAAGGTGCCTTTGGCGAAGTAAATCCCAAGGAAAGCAAGCAGCAGCGCGACGCTGCCGAGAAAGGTGTAGAGGAAAAACTTGGTCGCGGCGCGGTCGCGCTTTTCGCCACCCCATATTTTGATGAGCAGAAACGAAGGGATCAGGCTCATCTCGTAAAACGAAAACCAGAGGATGAAACTTTGCGCGGTGAAGGTGCCGTAGAGCGCGGCTTGCATGAGAAGCATGAGCGCGCAGAAGCCGCGACTGACCGGTTGCGCGAGCAATGCGAAGGGGAATAGCAGCGAAGTCAGAAGCACGAGCAGCAGACTCAAGCCGTCGATGCCAACGAGATACTCAGCGCCGATCCCTGGTATCCATGGATGACGCTCTACAAATTGCAGACCGGCCGCAGCGGTGTCGAAGTTTCGCCATAACGTGAGGGCGATTACCGCGGTCAGTGAATTAAAAGCGAGCGCGGTTAGGCGGGCGTGTTTTTGCCGGACGATCGTGACGAGAAGTGCGCCCAACAGCGGCAGTAAAATCAGCAAGGTGATCATGCGAGCCACGCGTAAAGGAAGAGTAGGACGAGCATGCCGACGGCTAATGCTCCGAGATAAGTTTGAATCTGCCCGGAATGCCCGCGTGAGAGCAAACGCCCCATCCCGCGCGCGCCGGTTACGCCTTCATCGACTCCAGCGTTAAGGCCGCGCTCGTCGAAGCCTTGCGTGAGCATTCCAAAAAGCTGACCTACTCCACCAAGGCCCCGGACGAGTCCGTCCCAGAAGTAGCGATCCATCCAGTCGGAGAAACGCGCGGCTAAGCGACCGGGAGCGATGACGGTGACCGCGTAAAGTTCGTCCAGCCACATTCGGTTATTTAGAAAACGGAAGATTGCAGGTTGCGCTTCTGCCAGAGGGTCGTCGTCGCCCACTTTTCGGTAGATCAAAACGCCGAGGCCGATCCCCACGGCGACTAACGCGAGCGACACAAACAGCATTGGCTGGATTAGAAGCGAGGCATGGAAGTGCGCATTTTCTCCAGCGAGATAATCATGAAGCCACGGCCACGCCGGCGTGACGACAACGGTGAGCAGAATGGCGCAGGCGGCGAGCACGACGAGCGGCAAAGTCATCACGTGCGGACTTTCGTGCGCGCGTTCCGGCGCGGAACGATTTCCAAAAAAAACAAAAATCATCTGTCGCGTCATGTAAAGCGCGGTCAGCACGACACCGGCAAGCATTAGGTAATGCGGCGCAGACGAAGCGGACCAATGCGACGTCGCGTGTAAAATTTCTTCCTTTGTCCACGCGCCCGAAAACAACAGCGGCACTCCACTGAGCGCCATCATGCCAATCGCGTAGGTCGCGAATGTCACCGGCATGATTCCGCGGAGGCGGCCCATTTTACGAATGTCCTGTTCGTGCTGCAGTCCGTGGAGGACCGAGCCCGCGCCAAGAAAGAGCAGGGCCTTGAAAAATCCGTGCGCGATCAGGTGCATGATGCCGGCCGCAACACCGCCCACCCCTAACGACACCATCATCAGCCCGAGCTGAGAAACAGTCGAGTAGGCGAGGATGCGTTTGAGATCGTACTGCGCGATCGCAATCAGCGACGCGATCAAGGCAGTGATGACGCCGATCCACACGACGACGGTTAGCGAAGGCGTGACGCCGTTGACCGCACCTAACGAGAAGAGTGGATAGACGCGGGCGACGAGAAATACGCCTGCGGCTACCATCGTCGCCGCATGGATGAGCGCGCTGACCGGAGTCGGACCTTCCATCGCGTCCGGGAGCCAGACGTGCAGCGGGAATTGACCTGATTTACCGACCGCGCCGCAGAAAATCAGCAACGCGATCGACGTTGCGCTGGCGCCGATCGCGAGAAAGGCGGCGGCTTCCAGGCAGCCGTGGCCGTTATCGTAAAACAGCAACGTGCCACTGCTATGATAGAGCCATAAAATTCCAAGGAAAAAACCGAGGTCACCGATCCGGGTGGTGATGAATGCCTTTTTCGCCGCGGCGGCCGCGCTCGGTTTTTCAATCCAGAAACCGATCAACAAATACGAAGCGAGCCCGACGAGTTCCCAGCAGACGAACAGGAGCAGCAGGCTGTTCGCGATGACGACGCCGAGCATCGCCGCGGTGAAGAAAGAGAGATAGGCGAAGAAGCGGGTGAAATTTTTGTCGTCCGCCATGTAGCCGACGCTGAAGATGAAGATGCAGAGCGCGACGAACGTAATCATCAAAAGCATCGCGGCGGTAAGCGGGTCGAGCAGCCAGCCGATGCGCATCGATTGCTCGCCGAAGGTGAACCAGGTGAAATTGTGGAAAGCCCGGTAGC
>JBBQHM010000095.1:0-8569 GCA_038323965.1 Chthoniobacterales bacterium
GTAAGCTGCGCTCCGATCCACCTTGCTTGGATCTTTGCCGGAAAACGCGCCGCCGCCATGACGTCCCATGCCGCCGTAGCTATCGACGATGATCTTGCGACCGGTGAGTCCGGTATCGCCTTGCGGGCCGCCGACCACGAACCGGCCGGTGGGATTGATGAGGAACTCAGTGGTGCCATTCAACATCGCGGGTGGCAAAACCTTGCGAATCACGTTCTCGATGCAGAACTCCTTGATCTCGCTGTGCTTCGCGTCGGCCGCGTGCTGAGTGGAAATGACCACGTTGGAAATACCGACGGGCTTGTGGTCTTCGTAAATGACCGAGACTTGCGACTTCGCATCTGGTCGGAGCCAGGCACACTCGCCGCTTTTGCGAATGCGGGTTAATTCGCGACCAAGCCGATGCGCAAACATAATGGGCGCCGGCATGAGTTCCGGCGTCTCGTCGCAGGCGAACCCGAACATCAAACCCTGATCGCCCGCGCCTTGTTCGGCGTGGCCCTTGCCGTCCGCCTCGGT
The DNA here is from genome assembly GCA_038323965.1 of Chthoniobacterales bacterium. Lineage (GTDB taxonomy): Bacteria > Verrucomicrobiota > Verrucomicrobiia > Chthoniobacterales > UBA10450 > JBBQHM01. The sequence goes on from JBBQHM010000095.1 coordinate 520, forward strand.
CTGATCCACGCCCTGGGAGATATCCGCAGATTGATCGGTGATGATGTTGGTGATGAAGACCTGGTTGGCGTGGAAGACATCTTCCGGGTGCACGTAACCGATCTCTTCGATCGTCTGGCGAACGATCTGATCGATGTTTAACACGCTGGTGAGCGATTTTTTCTCTTTCTTGAGCTTGGGGATCGTGATCTCACCGCCGACGATAACCATGTTGCTCTTCGCGTAGGTTTCACACGCGACGCGGCTGTTTTTATCCTCGGTGAGGCAGGCGTCCAGGATCGCGTCTGAGATCGTGTCGCAAACTTTATCGGGGTGACCTTCTCCGACGGATTCAGAAGAGAAAATGTGACGACGAGCCATGGGCAGAGATTAGAAAGTTAGAGGCAAAGCAGGAAAGGAGATCGGCCGAACATATTGACCAATCATGATACGTCGATATATCGTTTTCGGACACGATGCCGTCAACGGTAAATTTTCTTAGGCTTTTGGCGGACCCGACGCGCCTGCGATTGCTCTCGTTGCTCGAGCTCGACGAGCTCTCCGTCGCCGAGCTGCAGGACGTGATGGGCATGGGACAATCCCGCATCTCGAGCCATCTGGCGCAGCTCAAGCGCGCGGGTGTAGTCCGCGACCGGCGTGCCGGAAAAAATGTCTATTACGGTTTGACCAAACCGGATGGCGATCCGATTCGCGCTAAGGTTACCGAGCTGACCAAGACGCTGGCGCGCGAATTACCCGAAGCAAAACGCGATCGGACGGCGCTTAAGCTGACGCTGCGAAAACGACAGGATACCGCGCGCGAATATTTCGATGAACTGGCAGGGCGTTTTGGCCGGAGTTACGTGCCGGGACGGTCCTGGCAGGCGCTGGCGCACACCCTGATCACGCTTTTGCCGCCGCTCACGATTGCTGATCTCGGCGCCGGTGAAGGCACGCTGTCGCAGCTGCTCGCAAAAACTGCGCGCAAGGTGATTGCGATCGATAACGCGCCCAAAATGGTGGAGTTCGGTGCGCGTCTTGCGCAGAAGCATCGCTTCAAGAATCTCGAGTACCGCCTCGGCGACATCGAGGAGCCGCCGATTAAAAGCGGGACAGTCGATCTCGCGATCCTGAGCCAGGCGCTCCATCACGCGGTCCATCCGGAGCGGGCGATCGCATCGGCGCATTCCATTTTGAAAAAAAGTGGACGGCTGGTGGTGCTGGATTTGTTGAGTCATCGCTTTGAGAAAGCGCGTGAACTTTATGCGGATCGCTGGCTCGGTTTCAGTGAGGTGGCGTTGCATCAATTGCTGGAAGGCGCGGGCTTCAGGAACGTCGAGGTCACCGTTGTTTCACGGGAGAAACAGAGCCCGCACTTCCAGACCGTTTTCGCGAGCGGCGTGAAGTGACCGGCGACGCTGGAGTTCCGGCGTTCGCGACGGCGCACGTTTCGGGTTAATGGTGGCGACGCTGCTAAACCGCGGCTCTGTTTCACCTTGATCGCCACTCCGCGCAAAGACGCATTCCCGGGCGCATTTTTTTTACCATTCATCGCCTTGTGCCTGGGAGCTGCGACTGCGCGGGCCGAGTGGCGGCTGGGGTCGGCGCAATCTGAATTTTCCACTGGCCATAGCGTGGAGCATCGTCATCTCGTCCTGGCGTCCGACGCCGGGGGCGAGGCTACCTTGGATCTGGCGTTGTTTACGAAGGATGGGGTGAATCTGCGCGTGCTCGATAACGCCAAAGGCGACATCAATCTCGCCGAGGCAATGAAACGCGAGGGCTTTATCGCGGGCGTTAACGGCGGTTATTTCGATCCGGGGTTCGCACCGATTGGATTGCGCGTCATCGACGGCGTCGTGGCAAAACCGTTGGTGCGCGCGCGATTGTTAACCGGTCTTCTCTGCGCTTCGCGCGAACGTGGCGCCGAACTGATGCGGCTCAGCGAGTACTCAAAGAAAAGGAAGTATGATGCGGCGATCGAGTGTGGGCCGTTCGTCGTCGATCTCGGCGCACCGGTCCGCGGCCTGAACAACGCACGCAGCGCGCGCCGGACTTTTGTGGCGGTCGCGCGCGGCGGGAAAACAGCGCTCGGTTATTGCGATGACGCGACGCTCGCGCAACTCGGCGACATCCTGGCCTCGAAATCGATCGAAGGATTCGACGTCTGGCGCGCAATGAATTTCGACGGCGGCTCGTCCAGCGCGTTTTGGTTCAAGCGATCTGATGGGAGCGCGCTCTCGATCGGCGAATATAAGAGCGTGCGCGATTTCGTCGGCGTTACAGCGCGTTAATCGCGGTGATCCCGAGCGAAAGCCGAGGGACCCCGCCGTGAATAGCGCGTGATGGTTCGTGGCGCATCGGGATCCCTCGACTTCGCTCGGGATGACAGGCTACTTTGCGCTCATGCGGATATTTGGATCTTTCGTTTTTGGCGATCGGAAATTTTACGGGGAAGTGATCGGCGATCATATTCACGCACTCCCAAAGCCGTACTGGCTTGGCATAGAACCGACGGGCGAGACGTTGCCGTTGTCCGAAGTGCAAATCGAAGTGCCGGTCGCGCCGTCGAAGCTCATCGCGGTCGGCTTAAATTATGCAGATCACGTCGCCGAGATGAAGCGCACCCCGCTTGGCACGCCGTTGCTCTGGTTTAAGGCGCCGACTTCGCTGCTGCGGCATGAGGGCGCGATTGAAATCGCATTTCCGGAACACCAAACCGATTTCGAGGCCGAACTCGCGATTGTGCTTGGGAGCGTGGCGAAGAACGTCTCCCTCGCTCGCGCGCTCGAGCACGTTTTCGGTTACACCATCGCGGAAGACATCAGTGACCGCGATTTGCAAAAGTCGGAAAAACAATTCGCGCGCTGCAAGTCTTTCGACACTTACACGCCGATTGGCCCTTTTGTTTACCAGGACGTCGATGTCGCAGATTTGCCGATCACTCTGCGACAGAATGGCGAAGTAAAGCAGAGCGCGCGCACCTCGCAGATGATCTACGCGGTGGCCGAAATTGTCTCGTTTGCGAGCCAATCGCTCACGCTTTTACCGGGGGATGTGATTCTCACGGGCACGCCAGCGGGAGTGGGGCCTCTGCACCACGGTGATGAGATCGAGACGCGCATCGGAGATTGGCCTCCATTGCGCAACCGGGTCACCCGCGATCAGCGGTGAAAAGCGAAAAAAGAGACGTGCCCATGAAATTTCTGCGCGACTTTTACATCCCCGCGTCCGAGATCATGCGAAATATGAACGCAGCACGGCATCAAGGTGCCCGTTGTAAAATGCTCAGGGTGAAAAGTTTTTCTGGACTCGGGACAAATTCCTCTGGGATAAGAGCAACCCGCGAATTCAGTTCGGATTTCAATCTGCCAATTATGAAAACATTGCTAACAGCCTGCCTTAGTTTCACAGCGCTTGCGCTTACCGCGCTTGGCCAAAACCCACCACCGCCACCTCCGCCGCCAGCGGGCGCTCCGGCCGCGGCACAAAATCCGGCTGTTCCCACAAATCCCGCCACGGCGACTAATCCAGCGGCGCCTGCTCCGGCTGCTGGAATGCCGGCGGCACCGGCGCCCGGCACCGCACCCGCGGTTGGCGCACTGCCTCCGGGCGCACCTCCCGTAGCTGGCGCCCCGGGCGCTCCAAGCGCAGCACCAGCTGCTCCCGGCACGGTGCCTGCAACCGGCGCGATGCCGACTCCCGCGAGCTCGGTCACCGCGACATTGAGCGCGTCTCCGAGTGCTGCTCCAAGCGCAACACCTGCCCTGCCATTCTTCTCGAAAAACAACCTCGTCGATAAGTTCGAAAAGGGCGGCTGGATCATGTGGCCGATCCTTGTGGTCTCGATCGTCGCGCTCGGCGTCGTGTTTGAGCGCATCTTCTGGTGGCTCGGCCGCTGGCTTCGCCGCGACCCAAAACGTATCGAGAAGGTTTTCACCGCGATCGAGTCCGGTGATGTCGCCGAAGCTTCGCGTCTCTCGCGCGGCTCACGCGATCCGGTTCTCCGCATGATGTGGAACGGATTGAATCACCAGCACGCATCGCTCCAGGGCGCTCTGCAAGTCGCGGCCGGTATCGAGATCAAGCGCGCCGGCCGATTCCTGGTCGTCATGGATACGCTGGTCACGCTGGCTCCGTTGCTCGGTCTACTCGGCACGATCACCGGTCTGATGCGTTCGTTCGCTTCGCTCGGTAACGAAGAACTCGCGGTCAGCGCCGTCACCGGTGGTATCGCGGAAGCGCTCATCGCGACGGCGTGCGGTCTTGGTATCGCGATTTTTTCGCTGATTCCGTTCAACTTCTTCACCTCGCGCGTGTCTAACCTGGAGTTCGAATTGCAGACCGCTGCCACGAACCTCGAAGTTATGTTGGAAGCACAAAACAAAGCCGGCACCCAGATGCACCGCGACGTGGACGTGACTTCCGCAACGCCATCCTCTGCCACCCGGTCGTCGATCTAGAGGTTACCAATGGAAGTCAGCTCACCCATCCCGCACAAGAAGGCGCGGATCGAGATCATCCCGTTGATCGACATCATGTTCTTCCTGCTGGCGAGCTTCATGATGGTGAGTTTGAGCCAGGTCCACACCCGCGGCATGAAATTAAATCTGCCGACGGGCGGGGCGGGTGAAGTTCAGAACAAAAATCAATACATCAGCCTGAGCGTCGATAAGGACGGCTACGTCTATTTCGACAAGGAGAAGGTGGACTACGACAACATCCTTCCGCGGCTCCAGAAAGTGCATCAGGAAAATCCGGACGCGAAGGTGTTCGTCCGCGGCGACCGGGACACCGTGCATGGCAACGTGATCAAGGTGCTCGATTACCTGCGCGCGGCCGGATTCTACAAAATCGCATTTGAAATTAAGAGCAAGGCCGCTTCCGGCATTCCGGGGCCAAACTAACAACTACTATGGCCGGTCCACTTCTTTATAAGAGCCCGCCGAAATGGCAGGTCTGGGCAGCATTTGGCGGCGCGGTTTTCATCCATCTTGCCGCGGTGGTCATCGCTGGCATTCATCCGGCGGAAAAGGTTGAAGACCTATCCGATATTCCGACCGCTGTCATCGAGGCGTCGATCGATCAGCCGCCGGAAGACGTCCCGACGCCGCCGCCCGAGGACATTCCGCTGCCCGAGCCTCCGCCAATGCCAGACGTGCAACCGGAGTTCCACGAAGAGCAGACGCCTCCGCCAAAGCAGACTAAGCAGCAGGCCAAGGCTCAGCCGATCAAGGCTCCGCAGGTCGCTGGCCCACCACGTCCACCGGGAATGATTTCGGCATCAGCCGCCAAGGCCGTCGCTATCAGTGCGCCTCGTCCTGAATATCCCTACGAAGCTCGCAGCCGCCACATTACCGGTAGCGGATCTGTCATTGTCTCGGTCGATACCGCCAGTGGAAGTGTGACGGACGCCACCATGTCATCGAGTACGGGAAATCCGATTCTCGATAACTCGGCCACGAGTGCCTTCCGCAGATGGCGTTTCAAGCCGAACACCGTGTCGAAGGTCAGAATCCCGATCACGTTCACCATGTCGGGGGCCCAATATTAGTCATGCGCGTCGCATCTCCCATTCCTAAGAAACACGCCCGGATCGAGATCATTCCTCTGATCGACATCATGTTTTTCCTGCTCGCGAGTTTTATGATGGTGAGTCTGAGCCAGACTCATATGAAAGGCATTCGCGTCAATCTCCCGGCTGCCTCTGCGCCTCCGCAGAACCAGCAGCAGAAAGATTACGTGTCGATCCGAATTCAGGCCGGCAATGCCATTTATTTCGACAATCAGTTTGTGCCGGACGACCAGGTGCTGCCGCGTTTGTATCAATATCATGCGGCGAATCCGAACGTGAAGGTTTCCATTAGCGCTGAGTTGCTCGCGGCTCATGGCGACGTGATCACGGTCCTTGATAAGGTAAAGCAGGCGCAGATTACCAAGATTGGTTATCAAATCCGCGCTGCGCCAGCTACTCCGCAGTAGCGAGGAAAAGTTTCACGGACGCCACCGCCTTTGTCCGGTGACTGATTGCGCCTTTTTCCGCGGCGCTTAACTCGGCGAACGTGCGGTCGAATCCTTGCGGGATAAAAACTGGATCGTAGCCAAATCCGTTCGTTCCCCTGGTGCCTTCGGCGATAAGGCCTTCGACCGAGCCGTTGCCCACGTGAATCACTTTCCCGTCGCGCGCGAGCGCGATGACACAACGAAAACGTGCGGCCCGATGCTTCATTTCGCTCAACGCACTCAATAATTTGCGGACGTTGTCACCATCGCTCGCATTCACTCCGGCATATCGCGCGGAGCGAACGCCGGGCGCGCCTGCCAAGGCGTCGACTTCCAGGCCCGAATCGTCGGCCAGAACGAGGACACCGCGGCTGAATCCAGAAGCGGAAATCGCCTTCAAGCGCGCATTCTCCTCAAACGTGGTGCCCGTTTCCTCCACTTCGGGCGCGTGTTTATTGTTTGCCAGATCGCTGATATTGAAATCGTCGCCGAGCAACGCCGCGAATTCGCGCGTCTTATGCGCGTTTCGCGTGGCAATGAGAAGCGGTATCACCGGACAGCAGTCGAGAGCGGAATCGGTCCCGACGCAATAATTTCAGTTTCTTTCCGGCGGACCTGTGTTCCTGATTCTTCCTGCATGACTGAACGCCGCAAACCGTTTCCGTTCGCCGAATTCGAGCCGAAATGGCAACGTATCTGGGACGCGCGCCAACCTTTTCGGGCGTTGAATCCCAGCGACGACGGCTTCGACGCCACCAAGCCGAAGTACTACATCCTCGATATGTTCCCGTATCCGAGCGGGACCGGTCTGCATGTCGGACATCCCGAGGGCTACACTGCGACCGATATCATCGCGCGCTACAAACGCATGCGCGGTTTTAATGTGCTCCATCCGATTGGCTGGGACGCGTTCGGACTACCCGCGGAGCAATACGCGATAAAGACGGGTCAACATCCCGCGGTCACCACCCGCGAGAACGTCGCAAACTTCAAGGCGCAGCTGAAACGCATTGGCTTTTCTTACGATTGGCGGCGCGAAGTGAACACGACCGACCCGCGTTACTACAAATGGACGCAGTGGATCTTTCTTCAGCTTTACAATTCGTGGCTCAATCCGGAGAAGCAGCGCGCAGAGCCAATCGCAAATTTCAGCGGCGCTGATCCGGACAGCGTCCGACTCGCTTATGTGGCGGAGGTGCCGGTGAACTGGTGCCAGCAACTTGGAACCGTCCTCGCCAACGAAGAAGTTATCGACGGCAAAAGCGAGGTGGGAGGATTTCCGGTGGTGCGACGCCCAATGCGTCAATGGATGCTGCGAATCACGGCGTTTGCCGATCGGCTGGAGGAAGGATTAGAAGGGCTGGATTGGCCAGATGGAATCAAAGCACTGCAACGCAACTGGATTGGGCGCAGCGAAGGTGCGGAGATCGGATTTTCTGTCGCCGGCCACGGTGAACGCATCACCGTTTTCACGACGCGACCCGACACTTTGTATGGCGCGACTTATATGGTTCTCGCGCCGGAACATCCGCTCGTAGACCGGATCGCAGCGGAAGAGCAACGCCCTGCGCTCGCGGAATATCGCGTTGCGATTTCGTCGAAGTCCGATCTCGAAAGGACTGATCTCGCGAAAGACAAAACCGGAGTTCCGACCGGCGCATTTGCCATCAATCCGGCAAACGACGAACGCATCCCGATCTGGATCGCGGATTACGTGATGATGGGCTACGGGACCGGCGCGATTATGGGCGTGCCAGCGCACGACGAGCGCGATTTTGAGTTTGCGCAGAAATTCAATCTGCCGATTCGCGCCGTCGTGCGAGCGAATTCTTCTCTGGGGAGCGCACGCGTCCCGCGTGCCCCTTCCGGCGCCTCCGCCGGAAAGTCTTCCGTAGAGGACGCCGGCGAGGCGCCGACGTCGGCACGCGGGGCGCGTGCGCTCCCCGGAACTGATGATGTCGCGCAGGCCTTTCTCGAAGACGGGATCGCGGTGAACTCGCCACTGATCGATGGCTTGCCGACCGCGGAGGCGAAGAAACGAATGATCGCCTGGCTTGAAGAGCACAAT
>JBBQHM010000096.1:0-8386 GCA_038323965.1 Chthoniobacterales bacterium
ACGCCAGTGCCATGGGCGAGCCTCGTGATCGATTCCCAAGTGCCCGCCTTCGACCGCGGCTTCACCGAAGTGAATACCCACGTTGCTTTCCAGCCGGTCTCGAACCTCCAAGTGAATCTCGGGCACCGTTATCTGAACGAGAATCCATTCTTCGCGAACAGCAGCCTGTTCACCGTTGGCGGATATTATCGGATCGACGCCAACTGGGGCGCGGGTTTGCAGGAGCAATATGAAAGCAATACCGGACGGCTCGAGCAGCAGCGTTACGCCATTTATCGAGATCTCACGAGTTGGGTCGCCTCCGTCGGTGCCGTCGTGCGCGATAACGGTGCCGGCGTGCGGGAATACGGCATCATGCTCACGTTTACGCTCAAGGCTTTCCCGAAGTTCGGATTTGATTTTAACTTTGATCCGGGGGCAACAACCGACCAATCAGCGACCGAGCGGTAATTGGCACGCGTTTGGCTTTCCAGCGCCGGACGTTTCGGCGTTAGCTGATCCCTGACTACTCCCTCGGATTCTTCACCTTTATGGACTTATCAATTATCGGTTCCGGATACGTTGGCCTCGTGACCGGCGCCTGTTTCGCTGATGTCGGGCACAACGTGATCTGCGTTGATAACGACCCGAAGAAAATCGAATCGTTACGCGCGGGAAACGTTCCGATTTACGAACCCGGCCTCGAGGAAGTCATCCATCGCAACGTTTCTGCGCAACGCTTGCGCTTCACCGGCAGCATCGAGGATGGCGTCAAGAATTCCCAAATAGTCTTTATCGCAGTGCCGACGCCGCAAGGTCCGGACGGCGCCGTGGATCTCAGCTTTATCGAGAAGGTTGCGAGAGAAATTGCCGGCGTTCTCACCGAGTACCGCGTCATCGTAGACAAGAGTACCGTGCCGGTGAAGACGGGCGAAAAAGTTGCGGAATCGATCAAGCGTTACAACCGGCATGGCGCAAAGTTCGACGTCGTCAGCAACCCGGAATTTTTGCGGGAAGGCTGCGCGGTAGCGGACTTGATGCACCCAGACCGGATCGTCATTGGCGCGCAAAGCGAACAGGCGATCGCTTTGATGAAAAAGGTCTATGAGCCTTTCATGGCTCCTATTCTTGTGACCGACATCAACAGCGCGGAGCTGATCAAACACGCGGCAAATTCATTCCTCGCGCTCAAGATTTCCTACATCAACGCGGTGTCGGCGATATGCGAGGCGAGCGGTGCGGACGTCGAGAAAGTTGCCGACGGCATCGGCATGGACCGCCGCATTGGCCGAAACTTTCTTAACGCCGGTATCGGGTACGGCGGCTCCTGTTTTCCGAAGGACATCGCGGCCTTCATTACCATCAGCGATCAACTCGGCGTGCCCTTTAATCTTTTGAAAGAAGTGCAGCGGATTAACGCTTCGCAGAAGGATCGCTTCCTGAAGCGCCTGCGTGACACGCTCTGGGTATTGCGCGAAAAGAAGATCGCGGTCTGGGGTTTAACCTTCAAACCTGATACGGACGACATCCGTTCGTCCGTCGCGATCGACATGATTGCCGACATGTTAGCCGAGGGAGCGCATGTCTCGGTCTATGATCCGAAGGGGATGAGAGCGCGCGAAGTCGCTTCGATTTCCAGTGCAACGTTTGCGGAATCAGCGCTGGAAGCGGTCCAAGGTGCCGAAGCTTTAGTGATCGCGACGGAGTGGGATGAATTCAAAAACGTCGACCTGGCCGAGGTGAAGCAACGGATGACAACACCAATGATTTTCGACGGCCGGAATCTCTTCGATCCCGAGACCATGGCCAAGGTCGGTTTCCATTATCATTCGATCGGACGCGCCGCGGTAGCGCCGAGGTAATCTCGCGCAATGCCGCAAGGTAGCGCCCGCCACACTGCGCTCCATGCGCTTGGGCGCTGGCGTGAAGGGCGCGAGTTTGCTGATGCCATCGCGCAATCGGCGCTTGGCTCCAACAAGCTCGCTTCGGCCGATCGCGCCTTCGCCCTCGATCTTTTCTACAGCTCTCTGCGGAATCTCACCCTGCTCGACTTTTGGATAGGGAGATTACGCGCGGCACCATTGGAACCGACCGTACGCGATGTTGTTCGATTGGGCCTCGTTCAAATTTTCCTGCTGGAGACGAGCGAACACGCAGCGGTATTCGAGACGGTTGAGCTGGTTTCAAAACGGCAACGGGGAGTTGTAAATGGAATTCTTCGCGCAGCCCTCAGACAACGAGAAAATTTGCAGGCACTCGCGCAGAACCAGTCGCTTCATATCCGGCTTTCGCACCCGGAGTTCCTGATCGATAAATGGCGCGCTCAGTTCGGCGATAACGCGGCGGAGATGCTTTGCGCGTGGGACAATCAACCGCCGCCAATTTATGTCAGGACGAACGCGCTCCGACCCGCAGCGCATGACAATGAGCTTTCAGAGGTCGAGCCGATTTCCGACAAGCCGGGCTTTTTTCGCGTCAAAGTTCTTCCTCACTCAGCGCTGGAACGCGGCGCCGTCTATGTCCAGGATCCAAGCACGGCTCTCGCTCCCGTTTTGCTCGAAGTGCAACCGGGCGAGGTGGTGCTCGATGCCTGCGCCGCACCGGGCGGTAAGACCGCATACATCGCTGGTGAAGCGCTGAATCGCGCAGAGATCGTAGCCTCTGACCGGGATGAAGCGCGGCTCGAAGTTTTGCGTACGAACCTTGATCGCATGGGAGTGCGCGCTTTGGTCATTGAGCAGGACTGGTCGTCTACGCAGCGTTCCAGCGCGCTGCGTAAACGGAAATTCGATAAAATCCTCGTCGATGTCCCCTGCTCTAACACGGGTGTGATGCGCCGAAGGGTGGACGTGCGCTGGCGGCTGACGGAAAAAGATTTTGTGCGGATGCCTGATCTGCAGCTTGAAATCATGCAGAATGTCGCGCCGCTGCTTAAGCCGGGCGGTGTTCTCGTTTACAGCACCTGCAGCCTGGAACCCGAAGAAAACGAACTGAACGTCGAACGTATTCTCCGGGAATTGCCGCAGCTACGATTAACACGAACGGTGCGTGTAACGCCGTGGGACGATGGAGTCGATGGCGCCTTCGCGGCGCGTCTTGAGAGCGCGTAGGCGTTGCAACAGAGGCGCACAGTGGAATCGTAAGCGCTTATGCAGGACGCACGATTTGAGAAACTCGCAAAGGTTCTTGTCGGATATTCTACCCGCCTGAAGCGAGGCGAAAAAGTTTTGATCGATGCGTTCGATGTTCCGGATGAAATCACGGTCGCGCTCGTGCGTGAGGCCCGTCGTCGAGGCGCCCTGCCATTCGTGCAGCTTCACCGCGCACAAGTGGCGCGCGAGGTCGCCCTGTCCGCCTCGGAAGAACAGCTAAATCTCGCCGCGCGGCTCGAGCTGGCGCGAATGAAAACGATGGACGCGTACATCGCGCTTCGGGGCAGTCATAATATCACCGAGCTTTCGGACGTGCCGGTTGAGCAGCTGAAGCTCATCGCCAAAAAAATGCGAGCGGTGCAAAATCATCGCGTCGGCAAAACCAAATGGGTCGTGCTGCGGTGGCCGACTCCGTCGATGGCGCAGCTCGCCGGAAAGAGCACTGAAGCTTTCGAGGATTTTTTCTTTGATGTGTGCACGCTGGATTACACGAAACTTCTGCCGGGCATGCGCGCGTTGAAAGCGCTGATGGAACGAACCGACGCGGTTGAAATCAAAGGTCCCGGAACGGATCTGCGTTTTAGCATTAAAAAAATTGCGGCGGTGATGTGCGGCGGCGACCGCAACATCCCGGATGGCGAAGTCTTCACCGCCCCCGTGCGCGATTCGGTGCAGGGACATGTCACGTATAACGTCCCGACGATTTACCAGGGGACAAATTTCGATGGCATCCGCTTGGATTTTCGTGACGGCAAGATCGTAGAAGCGACTAGCAACGAGCCTGCGAAACTAAATACCATCCTGGATTCCGACCCGGGCGCGCGATTCATCGGCGAGTTTTCGCTCGGCTTTAATCCATACATACTCGAACCGATGCGGGACATCCTCTTCGACGAGAAAATTGCGGGATCGTTCCACTTTACCCCGGGTCAGGCTTACGAGACTGCCGACAACGGAAACCGGAGTCAGGTCCATTGGGACATGGTCTCCATTCAGCGTCCGGAATACGGTGGTGGCGAGGTCTATTTCGATGGCAAACTCATTCGCAAGAACGGTGAGTTTTTGCCCGAGCAACTTCGCTCGTTGAATCGTGGCCGGTTCGCGAAGCGTAAATAACAAAAAGCCGCGCAGGATTTCTCCGGCGCGGCTTTTGAGAGAGTCGTTCTGCTTAGCGGGCAGCCTGCGTTGGCGCCGCTCCACCGCGAGGAGAGAGCTGGATTAGCGAGACATCGCCGTTTGCTCCGAGCTGCACATTCGCGATCTCGAAGGTCGGGCCGTCGGCTGTCACCGGAGCTGATCCAGGTAGCTGAACCTGCACTGAGCGCGATGCCGCATTCAAGAGAATGGAAGCAATGTCGAAGCTCGGTGAGAACTCAACCGATGTGATGTTGAACGAGGCAGTGAGATGCACCGATGCCTGTCCCTGTTGGGATGGCAACAATTGGACCGGTGCGGATTCAAACCCCGAGACAAGCGACAACCCGGCAACGTTGAAGGCCGATGATGTGCCGGTTTGAGGACGCTGTTGCTGCGAAGGCGTGAGGCGCATCGACCCGAGCCCGCCGCCTGCTGGCTGCGCTTTTGAGATTTCGAACGTTACCTGAAGATTGACACCAGGCTGCGGAGATTGTGCCGGCGACAGGCGCATCGAAACAACCCGCGAAACGGGACGCAATTGCAGCGATCCCATTTTGAATGTCGGCGTCAACTGCATCGAAGCGATCTCACAAGAGAATGTGATCTGCACCGCGGTTTGCGCGGCGCCCGTCCCGGGCTGCGGCGCACCGCCCATTTGAGCCTGCGGAGCGGCGGCCATTTGCGGCGCGCCGGCTGGAGCAGGTGGAGTACGGAGGACGGGTGCGGTGGGTGTTTGGGTCGGTTCGGGCATAGTTACTGGTGTTGAGGTTTGCGAAGTTGTGGGTTCGCTGGTGATCACTTTCGGCGCAAACGATGGCGTTTCAACTGACTGACGCAATGCGCCAACACCAGTCGCGACCGACTCAGCAATTTTCAGTGGCTCGGAGCGGGTTAACTCAGGTGACGCTATGTCCGGTGCCGCAGGCGAGATTTGATATGGGATGGGCTGGCCCTGTCCAATCGGCTCCAGATCGACTGGGTCGAGAGCGGCAGCAGCCGTCATGTCCTCCGCGGGCGTTTCCACATCTGCTGCCGGGGCGACTTCCGCAGCGAATCTTTCGGCGGCGAACGCCGTAGACTCAGGAGAAGCCGTTTCCGAATCCGGCATCGGGGCCGGAGCCGCGAACGTCGAAGTGAATTCCTCTGGGACGTCCGCTGCAACAACGTCTGGCGCAACATAAGGCGCTGGCGTAATTGGTTGCTCGATGACAGGTCCAACGGACGCGTCCGTGAAATCAGTCTTTAAGGGAGAGACGTCGCGGCTAACGATCGGTCCGGCAATTGCCGGCACTTCCGGTTCCGCGACCGCCGCAATTGCTACTGCGGCGGCGATCCCACTGCCGTTGCGCGCCACTTTTCCGGTCGGCATGGCGGCGCGACGAAGCGAAGGTTCCGATGCTTTCAGCTGTAGGGACACCTGACGCGGTCCGCCGCGGAAACGGCTGTGAACCTCCAGCGTCGGCTTCGTCTCAGCTTCGACTTCTGGCCGCACATCTTCGACGGAGGGACCACTCGCGGTAGCAGTGCGTCGGTAGATCTGCACTCCTGCCACCCGCCGGCGCATCCACGAGACCCCTACCCATCCGAGCAGACCGACGCCGCCCAAGAGCAGAGCGTAAACCAGCAAGGTTCTGGCATCGATCGACCATTCACTGGAGTTCGCTTGCGACAGCTCGCCCACATGCGAGGGGGCTAGCACGGTAGCCGGAGTCGATGCCGCATCTGCGACGGCATTTGAGGATTTCGAATTTTTGGCGGAATCACCGCCAGTAATGGCTTTAGCCGCGACCGCCTGCGGTGGTCCGGAAGTCCCGGTCGTAATCGTAACCGACGGTGCCGGCTGCGCCTTCGAAGCCGACATTTCCACTGCCGGAGAGATACTGCCTGTGGGTGCCGCCGGGACGTCCTCCGGCTTTGCAGGGCTACCCGACGCTGCAAGCTCATTGGCGGCTACACCCGCTTTCGGCCCCATGACGAACGGCGTCTGCGTCATCGTTTGCGGAGCAGTCGCCTCCATTCCGGGAATTGCCGGTGCGGCCTGAGCAAGCGTAAACTGCGACGCTTCCGCCGCGCTCTTGTTCTCGTTAGTTGATTCCGGAATCGGACTAGGCTCGATGGCCGGCCCGCTTTCGGTCTGCGAGGATGCCACTGCCGCCGCATCCGTCGCGGAGGAGGCCACGGCAGGCGCGCTGGCCGCACTTTGCAACCAGCCCAGATCGTAGAATCCCGAGGCGAAAACTGTATTCAGCGCGAGCGGATAAATCTTTCGCGCTGATGTCACCCAATCATTCGCCTTGGTCGCGTTATCGTGTTTAAACTCCCACGCGGCCTGCGCGTAATAGAGCGCCGGGGTGTCGCCAGTGAACTGAAATTGCTCCATCAATTTCTGCGCGCGCGCATCCTTGCCCTCGAGCAAATATGTTAGATAAATTTTGAACCGGATCAGCTGTGCCGCCTGATTTTTGTCGCCCCCGGGCGTCGCCTTCATCAGGCCCTCGAAGCGCGTGCGAGCTGCCGGATAATCTTTTTTCCGGAATGGCACTTCCGCGAGATTGAACTGCGCTTCGCGGAATTTCCCGTCAACCTTCAGCGCGCGCTTAAAGAAACCTTCTGCTTCGTCATAACTTTTCTGTTCGAGCGCGATCTCGCCGCGCAGGTTAAGAATCGCTGTTTGATTCGGCTGCGCGATGTCCGCCTCCTCCGCCAGCTTTTGCGCATTCGCGAAATCGCGTTCCTGCATCGCCTGTTGGGCCTGCTCGAACTGCGTCTTCGCCAGCGCCTTCGTTTTGGTCGCGCGCTCCTCCGGGTTCATCAGTAGCACCGCTGCCCGCTGTTGCCCGGGCTGCTTCTGCAGCCAGCCGACCTCATATAACGACTCCGCGAAAAGTTTGTTCAGCTGAGGCGAAAATCCCTTGTCCGCCGCCCCGAGCCAGTCCTTTGCTTCCTTCGCGTTACTGTGGTGGAGAGCGATCGCTGCATTCGCGAAATGCACCGCGGGCGTGTCGGGCGAGAGCTCGAACTTCGCGAGGATCGCGTCGACCATGTTTTCCTTACCCTCCAGCAGATACGTCAGGAGAATCTTATATTGGATGAGTTGCGTTGCCTCGCCCTGCAGCTCGTTGGCGTTGCCGCTGAGCAAATCCTGAAAACGGGTTCGCGCTTCGCCCCAGTTCTTTTGCAGGAACGGGATCTCCGCAAGATTGAAACGCGCGTTCCAGAATTTTGCGTCAATCCGCAGGGCTTCGCGCAACGCCGACTCCGCCTTGTCGTAAATACCCTGGCGCATCAGGATCACGCCGCGCAAATTTTGCGACTCCGCAAGATCCGGCTGACGCGCATCGATGGCGTCGAGCTGCTTTAGCGCCTGCGAGTAATTTCCGCCGTCAAATTCGTGGAACGCTTTGTCATACATGGCCTCCAGTTCAGTTTTCGAAGGGGCGACGTTATCGGCTGCAAACGAACTCAGCACGAGGGCCGCGATGGCCGCGATTTTTCGGATCTTCATGACAGGTGCTCTATACAATCCCCGACGACTCGTAGTGACAAGGTAATTTTTCCTCGAAGTGAGTCCCATTTTCCGAAGGACATCGCCTGCGCATTAGGAATTTAGATTTCCTACAAACCGGAGCCCTTCGAGTGTCAGCTGCGGGACAACGGCCTCGATTTCCCGGATGTTGCCGGCCAGCAACTCGGCGTAGCCCCCCGTGGCAACAATACGAACCTTGCCTTTCGGAAAACGCTCCCGCTTCACTCGCGCCAAAATTTCGCGGACAAGGCCGCGATAGCCGTGAATGGCGCCACTTCGCATCGCCTGCTCCGTTGTTTTCCCAATCGCGCAGGTGGGTTCGCGCAGGGAAATGCGTGGCAACAATGCGGTGCGCTGATAGAGAAAATTCGTCATCGACTCTAGCCCGGGCGCAATGACGCCGCCGATGTAGGCGCCTTCTTCAGAAACGATATCGAACGTCACCGCAGTGCCGAAATCGACGACGATCGCCGGCGCGCCAAATAATTCCGCGACCGCGACCGCGTTAGCCAGGCGATCAGCACCAATTTTTGCCGGGTTCGGATAGTCGATCGCAATTCCGAGGTCGATCGACGGGCTGAGCCAAAGCACG
>JBBQHM010000097.1:0-8290 GCA_038323965.1 Chthoniobacterales bacterium
CCGATCCCCCGCCCGCCGCCACACGCCGCACGAAGCGACCGTAGATCGTAGTCAACCGTTCCATTTTTTGCCACCGCCACTTGCTCAAAAAGCTGGAAGGCAAAATCTAAACGCTACCCTTGCGTTTTGCAGAGCTGCGCATGCAACTCACCGGTTAATGTCTCGATCCGTTCCGTTAAGCTTTTGGTCAGTTCGGTAAGTTTAGTATTCTGTTCCAGTAACTCGCGTAGGGTTTCGGTTTGCGCAGCAAGGGCGATACTTCTCTCCGCGCCGGCCTGAGCGAGCGCTTCGCGATGTTGCGCGTCCGCGTCCGCATGCGCTTTATCACGGTCGGCCTGCCGGGTCTGCGCGAGAAGAATAAGCGGGGCGGCGTAAGCGGCCTGCAGACTGAAAGCGAGATTGAGCAGGATGAACGGGTAGATGTCGAAATGCGTGACCCCAAAAACATTTAACAAAATCCAAATCACGACGACGAGCGTCTGCGAAACCAGGAAGATGGGCGTGCCAAAGGCCCGTGCGAATGCTTCCGCCTTGAGTGCGAACCAATCGTTACCAAATACCGGTGCCAGATGACGATGTTGCAGGTGAAAACGGAAATGGCTGCCTTCGGCTGCAGGGGCGTTCGTATTCATCCTCCGCTTGTATGCAATCGCCCGCTCCGCGTCGAGGACCTGCTCGCCCGGATTCGCAGCGCGACATTGCTATTGCCGTAGCTTTTAAGCCTGAGTTATCCTGCCGACGTGATCACTTCCTGGAAAAAGTTTGCGATAAATTTTCGGACAACACTGCTCTGCTTTATTCTGCTTGGCCTGGCCACGCAGAGTGCGTGGGCACGCGGCGCTTATTTGCGCACTAAAGACGGCAAGGCCCGAGTTTGGAATAATGCACCGGCCGCAGGCGATGCCGCGACATGGTCAGGCGACGCCGACGCAGACGGATATGCGACCGGACCCGGCACGCTCATCTGGTTTACGTCTACACCTTTAAGTGTGACCGGCACGAATATACCTACGGCGAAGCGAGCCAAGCTCAGTCGTTACACCGGGAAGATGGTGCATGGGAAATTACAGGGCAAGGTCGTGGGCGTGGATGCGGATGGGACGACCTATCATGGCACCTTCGTCGATGGGCGTAAAACCGCCGATTGGACTGCGGGCGATGCGCCGGTCGCGGAAGCGAAATCTTCCAAACGCGTCCGCAAAGAAGTTGCAGTGAAGTCACCTGCGGCCACACCTCCTCCGATTACGGCGGCGCCATCGCCAGCCTCCACACCGGAACCAATTGCGGAAAAACCGGCGAAGGAGACAACGCGGCACTCGGATGACTCGCTTCAATCCCTGACGATGCCTCCCCCTTCCCTGCGCGCGAACATTGCGCCGAGCGCTTTACCGGAGAAGTCCGAGCCGCCCGCGAAATCTTCGCCGCGTCCTCACCTGAAGATGGAGGAAGTGATTCAACTAGCCGATGCGGAAGCGCGGTCGAAAGGTTACTCGCTCAGCCAGTTTGAACGTGTCCAGGCTATATATACCGCGCCGGATGATCGATGGTCTGTATCCTACGATCAGAAATCTGCAGACGTCGGTAGTGAACCGGGAAATCATTTTAGTATCAGCGTTGAGGATAAAACGAAGAAAGCTTCGCTGATTCCAGGAAAGTAGGGGAATCGCAGGACGCAGAATCACCGCTGCGGCGAGTAGAGTAGCTCGAGAGTAGACTACGGTGCCGCGAGAGCGGCGTCGACGTGCTGGAAAATGAGGAAGTAGGTATCGAGTCGCGAACTTTCGAGGACTGTCGTTACATTTTCGTTAGCGCCCGCAAGCATAAGAAGCCCGCTCTGCTGCTCGAGGCGCTGCATGGCGTCGATCAGTACCGCCAGTCCGGAACTGTCGATATAAGTGACGCCGGCTAGATCCACGACGATGCGGTTAGGCTTTTTATCGATCATCCCGGCCAGCACATCCCGGACGCCGGGAGAGGAATGTAGATCGAAGGCGCCGGCGAGGGGCAAAACGTTCGAAGGCTGGGGTAACGACATAGGCTGGAGGCAAGATGCCATTCCCGAGCAGCGGGTCAATGCGCGATCACTAATGCATTGGAAGGCGCTGGGTTTTCACATTAGGATCACTCCATGCGACCTGCCGCCCTCTGGCGCGCGACCCGCATATTGACGGGTAGTTCAAGTGAGGGTTCCCTACTACTCGTCCGCAGAGTCGTCGTCACTGTCGCTCGACTCGTCCACGGCCGTCACGGAATGAATAATCGCGTGACGATCTTCCTTCGTTGCTGCCACGGCGCTCGCGACAGTGTTAACCTCGGCGCTGTAATAGTGTGAGCCATCCGGCGAGAAGATGAACGCCTGATAGATACATGGCGTTCCACCAGATTCGCAGGTGTACTCTGCGCCCACCGCCCTGATATCGTCAGTCATCGGAAATTCGGTCACACCGCGCTTTTCTTTCAAATTTTCCAGCTTGGCTGCCTTCGCGGTCTCGCGTGCCTGTATCGGAACGGCTTGGCGTGAAGAGGCCTCATCGTCTACTCCCCGCAAGCCTTCCCCGAAAATTACGACTGCATTTTCGCTGCGAATCGTAAGGGTCCCATCCAGGCTAAACTTCGTCGTCCAGCCGTCCGGGACCTCGACACTAAAGGTCGGCTTCTTTTTCGGGAACTCGATGGTCTCTGCACCCGCGTGCTGAACAAGCGCCAGTGAAAATACTGAGGAAAGAAAGCCGGTGAATAGCGATTTAATTGTCATGGATTAATAGATGGCGATGAAGAATGGTCCTCGCCCTGTCGGCGAGTGGTTAATGATCGGCACCCTATGCAACATTGCGAGATGCGAGACAAGCGATCTTTCAAAACTTATACTGCAAAATGAAGGCAGATCTCTTTTCCTCGCTGAAATTACGCGACGTCGAGTTTCGTAACCGAATCGGCGTCTCGCCGATGTGTCAGTATTCGAGCGTCGATGGATTCGCCAACGACTGGCACCTCGTTCACCTGGGGAGCCGCGCAGTGGGTGGTGCCGGGTTGGTCATGACGGAAGCGACTGCAGTATCGCCGGAAGGCCGGATTAGCCCTGACGATCTCGGGCTGTGGAAGGACGAACAGATCGATATGCTGGCGCGAATCTTCGCTTTCGTAGCTTCCCAAGGGGCGATCCCCGGCGTGCAACTGGCGCACGCTGGATTTAAAGCCAGCACCAGCGCTCCGTGGAAGGGTCATCACCCGCTGAGTGAAACGGAGCGGGGATGGAGTCCAATTTACGCGGCCAGCCCGGCGCCGTTTAACGAGGGTTATCAAACGCCCCACGCCCTCGATCCGGCCGGGATAAGGGAGGTCATCGAGCAATTTACGGCGGCCGCTTCTCGCTGCGTCATTGCGGGCGCCCGCGTCATCGAGATCCACGCAGCGCATGGCTACTTGCTCCACGAATTTTTGTCTCCCCTCACGAATAAACGCGAGGATGAGTATGGTGGATCCTTTGAGAATCGCATTCGGTTCCTGTGTAAAATCGTGGAAGCCGTCCGTCGTCACTGGCCGGAACATCTTCCCCTGTTTGTGCGAATCTCGTCCACTGATTGGGTCGAAGGCGGCTGGACGCTCGAGGATTCCATCGCCCTCGCGAAAATGCTGAAGACATTGGGAGTCGATCTCATTGACTGCTCGAGCGGCGGCGCGATTCCGAATGCGAGCATCCCGGTGAGCGCGGGCTACCAGGTCGGCTTTGCCAAAGCGATTCGCGAGCAAGCTTCCATCAACACCGCCGCCGTGGGCCTCATCACTTCGGCCACCCAGGCCGACGCGATTATCCGCGCAGGCGAGGCCGACATGGTTTTCCTCGCGCGAGAGCTATTGCGTGATCCCTACTTTCCGTTGCATGCCGCACGACTTTTAAAACACGAAATCGAGCTGCCGCCTCAATACCGTCGGGCTTTCTAGAGCGGCGGAAATTCGTTATCAGGCCTGGTTGATCCACTGAGTCTTCCCTTACACAATAGAATGCCATGATCGTTGTTGAGACAGAGCGACTACTTCTCCGGACCGTGACGGCCGACGACGCGAGTATTATCCTCGAGCTACTTAACGAGCCCGCGTTTATCGCAAACGTCGCCGATCGCGGCGTGCGCACCCTCGCCGCCGCGGCGGATTACATCGCGGAAAAGATTGCTCCAAGTTACGAGAAACATGGCTTTGGGTTTTATATCATAGACTTAAAAGAATCCGGAGTAGCAGTAGGGATGTGCGGGTTGATTAAGCGCGACGTCCTCGATGAAGTGGACATCGGCTACTCCATCCTGGCACGCTATTGGCGACATGGTTATGCTTACGAAGCGGCTCGAGCTGTTCTTCAATACGCCCGCGAAGTCATTGGTCTCCCCCGCGTCGTGGCCATCACGTCGCATCAGAACTCCGCATCGCAGGCTTTGCTCACCAAGCTGGGTTTGCGACACGAGAAAGATATCCAGCTACCGGGCTTTGCCGCAGAGAGCATGTATTTCGCCTGAGCGGTTTCCGCTGGAAACGGTGAGCTGCCAATGTAGGTTCGCCTTCCGTGAGTCTGCGCGATTAGCTCAGTGGTAGAGCGCTTGCTTCACACGCAAGAAGTCGCAGGTTCGAACCCTGCATCGCGCACCATTTGTTTTCCTATCGTGGGGCCATAACGCCGGCATCACGCAGCGGCCGGCTTGCCCGATAGTTTTCGATGTTTAACCGGAGATCCTCCATCAGCGCGGCGTTTTGCTGAAGCTTTGCGATCTGCATAGCTTCTTCGGCAGCCGCAATCGCATCCGTAAACCGTCCGCTTTGCGCGTAGGCTGCCCCCAGTCCCCGTAAGATCATTGGATTATCGCGCCCGTTGTCACTGATAACATCCTCCATCAGTTGCAGCGCCGCCGCTCCATCGAGCACTGACGGATCCGTAGCAGTCGAGAGAACCCACGCATAGTTAGCCTCCGCGTTGCGATTATGCGGAGCAATTTCGAGACTTTGACGCCAGTGCGTAACCGCTTCTCGCAGATGTCCCGTCCGAAACAGTGCCAGGGCAAGGTTGTTATGCGCATCGCTATTTGTAGGAAGAATGCGCAAAGCCTCTTCGGAATGCCCGATCGACTCTTCGAATCTATCCTGTCGAAGAAGCAGGTCGGCAAGGTAGGCATGTGCAAAATGATTACGCGGATTAACCGTTAAAGATCGTTGCCAGAGAAACTCGGAGTCGCGCCAATAGTAACTCTGGCGCCAGGTCGCCGTGATTAACAGGAATATGACCAGAACGCCAACGGCGGCGACGGGGAGACGGACCGCTGGCCGGGATTGCGCCAGTCGGGCTAACGACCAGACCACCATGATATTAATTCCGATCTGGGGCAGATAGGAATACCGGTCAGCGTGTGATTGTAGTCCAACCTGAACCAGTCCGATTACCGGGAGCAGCATGATTACAAACCAACACCATCCGACGAATACGAATGGAGCCCGTCGCCGACAATAAAAGGCGAAGATTGTCATAGTGAACAGACTTACTGCCGCCAGAATAGCAGCCAGCAATGGAACACCTTCTTCGCCGAGCGGATAGAACAGTGCCAGGCCTGTCGGCCAGAATATTTGCCGCAGATAGACAAAATAACTAAGCGCAGCATTCCCCGCCCGATCGGCTATCGGCAGGGCCTCGACCGAACTAATAGCCCCTTTCTGCGCGAGTATCGTAGCGATGCACGACATTGCTGCGAGCAGGATGAATGGAAGTTTTTCGATCACGGTACGCGTGAGTGCAATAGGACACGCTTTTCGGGAATCGGATTTCTGAGGCGGAAACGATGTCGTCATCCAATAATCGATTAGAAGAAGTATCACCGGCACGCTCACCAGCATCGGCTTAGCCAGCAGCCCAAGCGCAAAGAACACTACCGAAACGATATAGAGCGCAACGGTTCGCGTACGCGCGTAGGCAATGTAACTCCCAAGTGTAAGCACAAATAAAAGGCCGCTGAGAACGTCTTTTCGTTCCGCTACCCAGACGACAGATTCCACGCGTAGCGGATGAATGGCGAAAAGGATGGCGACGAAAACACTGCACCATACCGTCCTCGTTAACTTGAGTAGAAACCAGAAAAGCAAAGCTGAAGTGGTGCTATGTAGGAGGATGTTCACGAAGTGCGGACCGCTGGCGCTTAACCCGAATAACTGGCAGTCCAGCATATGCGAAAGCGATGTTAACGGATGCCAGTTGCCGCCATGCGCATGAGTCAGGCTCCATGCGATTCCGTGAAAAGTTACGCCGGCGGTTATCTGGGGTCGTTCAAGAATGTAGCTAGGATCATCGTAGTTAATAAATGGATAAGAGATACAACGGCCAAAAAGGAGAAAGGTGAGAGCGAACAGCGCGAAGCAGATGATCAATTCACAATATCCGGAAGAACCAAGGTCGTGACTCGAGTCCGTTTTCTCCGCTCGCTTTCTTCTGGCTGTTTTGGTCACAAACTATCTTGAATCACGTAGCGGCAGATCAGCTTTGTAAAGATTCACTTCTTTCGCTATCGCATTCGCAAGGGACCCTTCGCGGACACCCGCGGCGAGACGCGCCGCGCGATCGCCAATAGTTATCGCCTTGGCGAACTCACCCGTCTCGGCGTAGGCAGCAGCCAGGGTGCGAAGGAAAGATGCATCACGCTCCTCAGACAGGCGCACTGCGTGGCTCGCGTAGGTTACTGCAGCCTTTCCGTCTCTTACTTGATTGTCTGGCGAGGTGCTCAGAATCCAGGCTAGATTGTTCAAAGTAGACATCGACTCCGGCGCGATCTCAAGAGCGACACGATACTGCATCACCGCCTCCCGGTCGTGCCCTTCTCGAAGCAGGCTATTGCCGAGACTGGTGCGAAATTCGGCGTCATCGGGTCGCAACTCTACTGCCCGACGATACTGTACCGTCGCGTCACGCGTGCGACCTAATTGCATCTGCACCGTGGCGAGGTTGAAGTGACCGTCCGGGTATTCAGATTGCAGCCTCACTGTTTGCTCGGCCTCCTGCAGCGCCAACTCAGTTTCGCCTTTCTCCGAGTAGGCCACTGCGAGGTTGCTGTGCGCGAATGCGGCGCTAAGCGCATAAAACGGTTCGTGCTCACCATCATGAATTTGCAGGACACGTTGGAAGCGAATTATCGCATCATCAACGCGACCCTGTTTAAGCAGAACCATCCCAAGGTTATTGTTCGCGACATCGCTGGTGGGCGCCAATGCCAGTGCACGAGACCACAAGGTCTCGCTGTCGTGCCAATAGAGTGCCTGAGCGCGCGCGCATAGACCGAGCGCGATGATGCAGAAAAGACTGCATGCGAGCAAAAGAGAATTTCGATTTCTCCAAGGGCGAGAAGCTTCGGCAACCAACCAGGCGATCGAAACAACGATTCCGATCTCCGGCAAATAGGTGTAACGGTCCGCATGACGCTGCAGGCCAATCTGGATAAAGCCGATAACTGGGAGCAACATGACGAGATACCAGCCCCATCCTAACAGGAGATAGGGACGATTCTGACGCATCATCCATACAATGACAGACAGCGCAGCAAGTAGACATACGGCGCCAATTAACTGCACCGCGCCGATACCAAAGCCCTCGACTGGATACACCGGCGAAAGGTTAGCGGGCCAGACTAGTTGCTTGAGATATACAACATAGCTATTCAGCGCGTTGGCCGCGCGCCAATCCAGTGGTGGCGCAGTGACGCTCCCGTTTGATCCTTTCTGGACAAGATATGTGATCACGCCGGCGGAAGCAGCCATTACAAACAAGGGAATTTTTTCAAGCACAAGCTTTGCAACCGTTTCCGTCCGTTGGCGCCCAAGCGGCCACCAATCGAGCAACAGCATAATCACCGGGGTCGTCACCAGCATCGCTTTCGACAACAAACCTAGCAGGAACGATAGGACAACCAGCGTGTATCGCGCGGAGCCGCCTCGCCTCACATAGAGCGCGTATAACAGCAGAGTTAGCGCGAAAAAGAACGCACTCAGGACATCCTTTCTCTCGGAAACCCAGGCGACCGACTCCACGCGCAGGGGATGAACTGCGAATACGAAAGCGACAAACGCGCTTCGCCACATCGCGCCCGTAATTAATCGCAAAGCCAAAAACAAAAGTATCGCCGCAGCAGCATGAAGCGCGACGTTCATGAGATGATGTGCGCCCGCGTTCATCCCAAACAATTGGACGTCAGACATGTGCGATAAAGTCGTTAGTGGATGCCAGTTTCGGGCATGCGGATGAGTGAACGCCCACCCAATGCCGCGCAGA
>JBBQHM010000098.1:0-8241 GCA_038323965.1 Chthoniobacterales bacterium
AAATTTACCGGACTGAACCGTCCCGATACTCACGTTATCATTAGCCTGACTCCAACCCGTGCCGAGACCGTCTCCACCGACAACTTGATTATAGACAGTCGAGTTGCCTACGCGAAATCGCGTTCCGGCATCCTGCAAACCAATGAGCACTTGTTCTGGATGAACGGTGGATGAACTCACTGAGTATACGAGTTGATCGACCAAACCTGTGTTCTTGGCATTGATCCACGTTACGCCTCCGTCGCCGGTAGTGAATATTCCGCCGTCGGTCCCGACGAAGACAACGCCACCCAGCTTTGAGAAAGACGCCGTGTGCATATCGGCGTGAACATAAGGTAGAGTAAAATGCGACAGCCAATTCGTGAGTAGCGTCCAGGTTGCGCCGCCGTCCATGGTTTTGGCGGCACTCAACTGGCCTCCGAGATAAACCGTGTTCCGGGTAGAGTCGGATGGATCGACCAGAATCATCTGATTGTAATAAGCCTGCCCGGACAAGAGATTCATGTCTGGCTGGTCGGCATTGGGATTAGATGGAAGTTTGCCGTCATTAACCCCTAGCGCAGTCCATGACTGCCCGCCGTCAGTGGATCGAAATAAATCCAGCTGCGAGTAAGTGGAAGTAGAGGAGGTAAACTTTCCCGCCAAAGCATAGACTACGCTGTCACCATCGTCTCCTACCGCCAAAGTTGTGCGGATGGCGGCAGAGGCGAAACCACTGCCCGTGACATTCCACGAAGCACCATTATCCGTGGACAAATATAGTGTTGTGATACCACTGTTGTTGGTAGTAGCAATCTGGCTCGAAGCCAACCAGCCGGCACTAGTACGGACGACGCTCCAAACCCTGTTGGATCCGAATGAGAGCGACGCTACCTGAACAAAGGTAGTCGCTCCATCAGTCGACCTGAACAAACCGTTGTCGGTGCCAACCAGGACAACATCCGTGGCCCCATTCGTATCTACCTTCACATCGAGGACCTGAGTAGCTCCAGCAAGAAAGATCGGGCTGGACCAGTTATCCCCGCCGTCAGTCGATTTCAACATCAATCCTCCAACTTGGGCATCGAAGGGGTCCCCCATCCCGAGATAGAGCGTGCTGACTGCTTTGCCGAATGCGAAATTACCGCCGGAGGTACTTCCAATAAAATCGGTCTTAGCTACCCATGTCGTATTCGCACTGAGAAAGTTCGTCGTCTTCCACAGCCCACCTCCTGCACTCAGCAGGTAGACCGTATTGGGATCAGTAGGATGAGGTAGGATCGTACGAACGCGACCACTATCGACCACATTAAGAGTAACTCCGTTTGTCGCGAAGTTAGCCGACGTCGGGCCGATCGATTTCCAGTTGGGGACAGTTGCAAATGCTTGTGACCCGTTAATCGCCGAAAACCGCGCGGGATGTCGTTGGCGCTGGAGCTCTGCTTGCTTTAGGACGTGGCGTGCCGCATCCGGTGATGGCTCCCCCCAGTTCTCGCGTAACCACTTTATACGTGCGAGCGGATCATCTTCATCGACAGAGCTAGACTTGTGATTATTGCGGACCTTCTTCGATTGAGCGCTCACCAAGGCATTAAAAGAGGGACTCACCAGTAGTCCCACCACCAGCACCGCAGTTAGAAATGGTTTCAAAACCTCATCCTCTTAGGAATTCGGCGCGTTGTCGCGGTCGCGCCTTCGCACTCAATCCAATGCTACCGGCAGAGAAAAACCCTGTCGATCAAATTCGCCGTTACTGGCTTGCTGAGCCTGGGAATTACATCTGGAAGCGTTCGCCGAGATAGAGCTGACGGCTGACCGGGTCGTTGATCAGGAAATCCTTGCTCCCCTCACGTTCGACGCGGCCTTCGAAAATGAGATAGGCGCGATCGACGATGGAAAGCGTTTCGCGCACGTTGTGGTCGGTGATTAAAATGGCGAGGCCGGACTTTCGCAGGTTCACCACAATCTGCTGCACATCGTAAACCGCGATCGGATCGACGCCGCTAAAAGGCTCATCGAGCATGAGCAGTTGCGGATTCGTCACCAGCGAGCGCGCGATCGTGAGGCGCCGTTTTTCCCCGCCGCTCAAAGTTAGCGCCTGATTCTTGGCGATGCGTTCGATGCCGAATTGATGAAGCAACTCATCGCAGCGCTGCCGTCGTTCATACTTCGAGAGCGAGAGCGTTTCCAGAATTGCCATGATGTTCTGCTCGACTGTGAGTTTACGAAAAATCGATTCTTCCTGCGGCAGATAACCCATCCCCAGACGCGCCCTTTTGTACATCGGATATTTCGTAACGTCGGTGCCACGGAAGTGGACGAGGCCGCTGTTCGGCCGCACCAGACCGACGATCATGTAAAAGCTCGTTGTCTTGCCCGCGCCATTCGGGCCCAGCAGGCCAACGATCTCGCCCGCGCGCACATTAATGTTCACGCCGTTCACGACGGCCCGCCCGCCGTAGATTTTTACGAGCTCCTCCGTAACGAGAACCTGTTCGGCGCCTACCGCCGTCGGCGTTCGCGCAAATTCATCTACCGGCGGCGAATCCGTCGTCACTTCTTGATTGCCTCCGGCTTGTCGCCTTTTTCGCCTTTGCCCTCTTTCGCTTCCTGGTGAATCTCAGTGCGGCTCGGCCCTTTCGTCGTCAACTGGCCGCTCGCGTTCAAGATCATCACCGTATCCGGCGCGGTCGCGACGTGCATATTCATTCCTTGCTGGACGCGCGGCGTTCCGGTCATCTCAACGTTTCCATCGGACGTGGTGTAGACCGCGTGATCGGACCGACCGATTGAGCGAGTCGGCGGACCGCCATTTGGATCAGGCCGATCGCGCACGACGCCCACATTTCCGTCGGCGATCGCTTTCTGCAGCCCCTGCGATTCGCCTTTGATGAGGAACACGGTCAGCTTGTCCGATTGCAGATTGAATCGCGGATCGACGATCTTCACATGGCCATTGAAGACACCCGTGCTTTTCGCCGAGTCGAAAAACGCTTCGTCCGAAAAAATCTCCGTCACAATCGGGACGTTCGGGTCCGCGTTGGATCCTCCGAGGAATTTCTCCGCGGCCGACGAGTTGTCTTCTTTCTTCTCTGCCTTCTTCCGGGCCGGGGTGGGAGTCTGAGCATGCGCAAGGCTCACGCCGAGGGAGAACAACGCTGCAATCAAAATAGTACGGCTCATTTGGCTGGCTTGGCGGCGAGACTCGGGTTGCCCGTTATCACCATTTTCACATTCCCGCGCAGCGTCCCCTGCCGCGCGTCGGTGTTAAACTCCATGGTATCGCCATCGATCTGAAAATCAGCGCGCTTGATCGTGCCGCGGGTATCTGAAGTGAGGATGTGAGTCCGCAGATCAAAGATGGAGTTCGCAGTGGTGACATCGAGATCCGGTTTCGCCTGCTCGTCGAACGTTGCAATATGCAGGTCCTGAAACGCCATATGAATCTGATCGACGCGACGCGCAGTTCCCGCGGTGAACTTGCCTCGCAATTGCCCATTCGCGTCGAAATCCGGCAGCGTTAACCCCTTCGCCTCGTGACCAATGGGTAGTGGGATATCGGCCATCCCCTTGAGCAATTGTTCAGGTGTGGCTGACGCAGCCGCGTTCTGTTTTTTTTGCTTTTTGTGTTTTCCTCCGCCAGCCAGCAACGAGCCAGCCAGCATCGAACACAGAGCGAAAATCCAGAGAGTGCGTCCCGCGCCGTTACGAAACGGCAACATGGATAGCCTTTAACATGCGCAGCACCTTCGGTAAATTTTTAAGCGGTAATTGATTCGGCCCGTCAGAGAGCGCGTGCGCGGGATCGTCATGCACTTCCATGAAGATGCCGTCGCAACCGGTGGCGACGGCTGCGCGCGCCAGCACCGGTGCAAGTTCGCCGTCGCCACCAGTCGAGTCGCCCGCGCCGCCGGGGCGTTGGACCGAATGCGTTGCATCGAAAATCACGCGGTATCCGGCTTTCCGCATCCAGTAAAGCGAACGCATATCAGCAACGAGATTGTTATAACCAAAGGTCGTCCCGCGTTCGGTGAACATGAAATTCGAATTGCCGAACGTCGCGAGTTTTTCAGCGATATTGCGAACATCCCACGGCGCGAGGAATTGCCCTTTCTTCACGTTAATCGCCCGTCCGGTTTCCGCGGCTGCCCGCAACAGGTCAGTCTGGCGGCAGAGGAACGATGGGATCTGCAGGATGTCGATGAACTCCGCCGCGATCTCTGCCTCTTCAGGCGAATGGACGTCTGTCGTGACCGGCACTTTGAGTTCACTTCCGATCGCATGGAGAATTTCGCAACCTTCGCGGACGCCGAGCCCGCGGAAGGATTTCACCGAGGTTCGGTTCGCCTTGTCGTAAGACGTTTTGAAGATGAACTGCACCTTTTCGCGCTCGCAGATGTCGGCGATCTTGCGCGCCATTCGCCAGACGAATTTCTCTGATTCGATGACGCACGGGCCAAGAATGAACGCCGGCTCTTTCCCGCCGAGCGTGACGTTTCCGATTTTGATTTTCTGACGCTTCACGTGCGCGAACGATCAATCAGAAAGAGGTCTCGCACAACGGTCACAAAGGACACGAAGTTTTCTTTTTTCCTCCTCGTGCCTTTGTGGACCTTGTGTGAGGTCTTCCATTTTCCCGGAATGGCTCGGGCTTTTCTCTTTCTGCGTTTGCATGCAGAAATTGCGCCAAACCCTGAAGCTCGGCGACTCCGTCCATCCCGGCTACGCCGCCGCGATCGCCATGGTAGTCTGCGTCGTCTTCATCGGCACTGCCGCTCTTGGCACTCATCTCTATATTATCAGGTGCCGACAAGATGCCGTTGCCGCGTGGGCTGGGATTAGCCGGCCGATGCAGCAATTCGCCACTCGCCTCAGACACATTCAAGAAAACGAATCGCTTCGCGTGTTGACGCACGATTTGAAGCCATTCGGCATTGAGAGCTTTTACAAGGCGCCACCCGGCGAAGAAGAAAAAGCCAAAGGGAACATCCCCGCGGCGATCAGCGACTTCGTGGAGAAAGCGACCGCTGCGGCCGCTGATCGCAGCGAGCTGGAAACCGAGGCGCGATCGTACGTAGCGCAACATCGTCACGATCTTGATCGACTCTACGATGGTGTTTTGAACCGCGAAGCGCCGGTGTGGACGTTCGTGCCGGACGATGGGATGAAGCTCCGACCACCAAGCTTCCTCGTCGCACGCAATATCTCTCGCGTAATTTGCGCCGACGCATTGTTGCAAATCGACCGAGGCGACGCGCAGGGCGCTGCGAGAGCGGTCGAAGCTGGATTGAAAGCGACGGCCAATTTTGAGGAGCAGCCCATAATTTTTTCCCAGATGATTCGCGTGGCGATCGAAGCACTCTACGCTCCAGTCATCGCACGATTGCCCGACGATTCAGAGGCTTTGGGAAACCTTGCGATCGAAGTGAAACGGAAGCGCGAGAAATGGCGCGACGCGCTGCAGTTGGAAACTTTGTCGGTGCAACAGCTCATTGCCGGAATGGGCTCTTCGCCTGAAGATCTGGAGAAGAAAATTCGAAACGCCCCCACCCGCGCGCGCGTTGAGCTCACGCTTCTCCATGCCCTTCTCGAAATCGATTGCGATCGTTTCACCAGAAGGATGGCCGAACAGGTTCGAATTAGTCGGGACGCTGGGATTTCTGATCCTGATCTAGGCATTCGCGAAATGAACGATAAAGCGGTGGCCTATGCGCCTCGCTTTTCCGCGATACCCCGACTGACCGCCATCTCCACGGCGTTCCGTCTGGAGACGACGCGAGCCTGGATTCGTCTCAACGCGATGCTGTTGCTCCGTGAACAAGCTGAAATAATTCGCTCGTCGCGAAGAGAGGCGCGAAACAATGCATCGGCTAGGCGAAGCGAATACCCGTCCGTCGTCATTCCCAGGGCGAAATGGCGGACCACCCAGGGCGACGGCAGCGAGTCTGTTTCGTTGAAACTTACTCCCGCGCCCGCTTGGACTGCTGTCGGCGACGTCATTCCGTCGAACTTCTTTCTGCGTCCGTTGGATGGCAGCAAAGCGTGGACGTTCGATCACCCAAATGCGGGCGACCGCCTCCTCCGGTATCCAGAAGCGGCCTCACACAACGGTCACCAAGGTTTGCCAAGGTTTCTTCTTCCCACTCCCTAACTTTGTGTTCCTTAGAGGACTTCGTGAGAGGCATTCCTGAATAGATCCGCCAAAGCAAACGGCGCATATAACACACAGAAAAAGACGAGAGCCACCGCGTGCATTTGCATCAGGTAGAGCGGGCGGGAATCTGACAGTAATGTCAGCAGCGTCTTCGCCTCGGGTTTATGCAGAAGAAACCCGTAGTTCACTCCGGTCATCAAATCGACGGCCAGCGCGATCACGAAATAAACTTCCGACCACGCAAACGCGCGTACAAGCGACATCGGACGCGGACGGTAGCGTCGCGTTAACATCAGGAACGCGATTCCCACGATCACGCCGCAGTGCGCGACGAAAAAGCTGATGAACCGAAAATCGGGAAATCCGTAGGTCAGATTGGGCGTGAGGACGGCTTGCAACGTTCCGCCGATTCCCCAGAAGTAGGCGACCTCGAACCAGCGCAGGTTCCCGCTCCACATCGCGACAATAATCACGACCATCGCCCAGTCGCACATCTGCAGCGGGAGCATCTCGCTCCAGCGCAGGTCCGATGCTCCGCGGACGTAAACGAGATATCCGACGTAATCGATGACGAGCAGGAGCGTCAACGCCGCGATAATTGCGCGCTCGAGTAATCGAGAATGCGTTTTGCGGACGGCAAAGGCGAGCAGCAGCGGCAACGCCACCGTCAAAAGAATTACAACGATGTGCGCCAACCCGTACGGGTGAAAAGTGTTTTCCATCAAACACCTAGCGAATCACCCAGAGATTGCAGGGAATGACTTCGTTGATCCAGGCGAAATGCGCCGGCAGCTCGTGCTTCGTTTCCGTCTTGGGGACAGGAACGACAAGTAAATCGGCGCCAACTGCATTCACGAAATCGGCGGCGGCAAATCCAGTATTCCCGCGGATCACGCGCGCTTCGATGGGCACTTTGGTTTCGCCAGCTGCGAGCACGAATTTCTCGATCTCACTCTCTTCTTCGGCATCGCTGCGGGGCTCATCGGCCGAACGCGCAGCATCGAAGGTGGTGAGCACGCGGATGACGTAAACGCGTTCCGGTTTTTCCTGCTCCGCCAGATGCAGGACTTGCAGCAGGGCCGCTTTGCTAAATTCCGACCCGTCCGTCACAAAAACGATGCGTTGCAGTGGCTTCGGTTCGCGTTCGGGAGAAGTAAAAAGCATCACGGAACAGACAGCTTCGCGAACGAGGCGCCGTGCGACATCACCGAGGAACGGGTGCAGGACTACTTTCTTCTCGAGCGCGCCTGCAATGATTAGCTCGAGTTTCTTATCCTGCAGCGCGGATAAAATCGCGACGCCGGGCTCGCCTTCGAGATAGTGAATATTCGATTCGGCCGGTAGGGCAAAGGCGTGCAGGGCCTCGGAAAACTTGCGCGTGGTTTCATCGTCCTTTTGCCCGACGTAGAGAAGATTCAGATCGGCACCGAATCGATCGCGCATGCGTTTCGCTTCGCCGAGAACCTTCTCGAAGCGTGGGGAAAAAGTGCTCGCGACGGCGATGGCGCGATACGGGGACGGGCGGGGCATCGGGGTGTGAGCTCTCTTATGCTACGTCGCTTTCGCACGGACGCGATTTAGCAGACGCACTTTTCATCCCCCATTTTGTTTGCGAGTGTGTCCCGTCATGCGGCGCGCAATTTATCCTGGCAGCTTCGACCCGGTCACGAAGGGACATCTGGACGTAGTGGAACGTGCGAGGAAATTGTTCGACGAAGTGATCGTGGCTGTCGCTTACAACGAGAACAAGCAGCCGCTCTTTAATGTCAATGACCGCGTCACGATGCTGCGCGAAGCACTGGGCGATATTCAGAATGTGCGCGTCGAAGTGATGGCGGGATTGTTGGTGGAATTCGCCGCTACGCAGAAAGCAATCGCGATTGTGCGCGGGCTGCGGGCGGTCTCGGATTTCGAATTCGAATTCCAGATGGCGCTGATGAATAGGAAAATTTCCGCCAACGTGGAAACGATCTTTCTCATGCCGCGCGAGGACTACACTTATCTTAGCTCGAGCATCGTGAAGGAAATCGCGCGGCTCGGCGGAGACGTTTCTGCGTTCGTCCCGAAAGCGGTGTCCGCGGCGCTGGCCGCGAAATTTAAACGATGAA
>JBBQHM010000099.1:0-8001 GCA_038323965.1 Chthoniobacterales bacterium
TGACCGCGGCGAACGTCAAAATCATCGGCGCCGCGCTGGGTAACATCATCGCGACCATCATTCCGGCCCACATCAGAAAAAGCGGAAGCAACGAGCCCGCCGACCAATCTGCGCCGCCCATCTGCAGGCCGAGACACTTGCACGCGCCGCTTAAATTCATCCCGCGCGCTTCGTAAATCATGTAAGCCCACGCGATGGCGGCGACGAAGGCAAGCGCGCCGGCAATGAGCAAACGTTCGCGCCGCAATATCGATGGCGCGGCACTCATCTCCCGAGACTTAATTCCCGTAATGAATTCGCGCGACGAATCCAGCTTTATGCGGATACGAAAAACTCATTTCGTCGATCTTCACGGAGCCTTCGCGAGCAGAAGCGCACTCGGCAGTTTTAAAAATAAAGCCGGTACCGTGATGCACTGCGACCTGTTCCGGCTCGCCGGATACGGGATTCTTGATCGGCTCGAGCGCGATGTGTAGCTGGTCGGCCAGGCGCGCGGAACTTTGTAGCCCATCGAGCTTGAATTCGAAAGGCACAAAGCGCGGCTCAAGCATTGTATCCATCGTTGAAGCGAGAATCTCGAACGGCAGGCCGCCCGCTTTCCCTGAGCCGATATCGAGAAGCGCAGCGCGTTGCTCTTGCGAAGCTTTTTCATCCACGAAAAGGCAGACGGTGCCGTGGCCCTCGTGAATTGCCTTGGGCCACTTCGCCGCAAAGCCGAGGCCAAGTCCGTTTAGCGACACGCCATCGTAATCGCCCTTGTCGATTTGCCAAACGCCAACGCCTTCACACGAGCCGGTCGTCGGTGGTGCGGAGAACTCGCACGGGCATCCATAATCACAGTTGCAGGCCTGAAGATAATCGGCGTCGAAAGACCACTTTTTCATAACTGAATCCTCCTGGTTTCCGCTGTTGGATCATCAGCGGCGTCCACCGTTTTACCCGAATGAGTGAGTCAAAGTCAATCGCTCGCTACCAGGAAATTTCCTTGCGATCGCGCAGAAATTTTCCCGTCAGACTTTGCGGTGCATCGGTCGCGAGCCAGACAATTCCAGCGGCACCTTCGCTGATAGAACGCGTCGCATTTTTGCCGCCCATGTCGGTGCGCACCCAGCCGGGGCAGACGACGTTGATGGCGAAATCTGGCAACGCCGTGGCCAGTTGTGAGTTCACTCCATTCAACGCGGTTTTGGATATGCAATAAGCCGGCGCCCAGCCGTCAGCGCCATCGGCGAGCTGCCCGCCGCCGCTGGAGACGTTGACGATGCGCGGCGTTTTGCTTTTGCGCAGGAACGGAATAAACGCCTGCGAAATCAGCAGCGGGCCAAGCGTGTTTGTGCGCAGCGTGGAATCGAAGATTTCCGGCGTCGTCGCGAGAATTGATTCATCCTCATCGAGGCATATGCCCGCGTTGTTGATCAGGACATCAAGTCGATCCGAGTTCCGCGAAAAATCCTTGACTGCTTTCCGGATGCTCTCCGGTTTTGAGATGTCGATCTCGAGAAAAGTGGCCTTGCCGTCCGCGGCAATTCTGTCGACCGCAGCGCGACCGGCTTCGACATTGCGTGCACCGACAAAGACGTGAAAATTCTGCCGTGCGAGCTGGCGCGCGACTTCGAAGCCAATGCCTTTGTTTGCGCCGGTGACGAGCGCGATCTTTTGCGGCGATTTCATTCCCATTAATCGTGGCGACGCGACGGGCGTGCAATGGCGCGATGCACGTCACCTGCCGTGAGCGGTTCGGTTAATCGCGGGGTCCCTCGTCCCGCGGCCGCGGGATCGGGATGACGGAGCTAAAGAGCGGAGCTTGCGCATGTTGACGACGTCTTCTTCTAGCTCTTTGCCTTTCGGCGTTTCGAGGACTTTGGGGATTTTGGCGAAGCGGCGATTGCTCATGATGAAGCGAAATGCGTGGAGGCCAATCTCGCCTTCGCCAATGTGCGCGTGACGGTCGACCCGCGAGCCACGCTTGGTTTTTGAGTCGTTGATGTGAATTGCTGTGAGTCTATCCCGCCCGACGATGCGATCAAAATCGGCGAAGGTTTTTTTCACGCCGGCAGTGCTGCCAATGTTGTAACCCGCAGCGAAGATGTGCGCGGTATCGACGCAAACGCAGAGGCGTTCCGGTTCGCGCACGTTCGCGATGATGTAGGCGAGATGCTCGAATTTCTCGCCAAGACAGGAGCCCTGGCCGGCGGTTGTCTCGAGCGCGATGCGCGTTTTTACTTTCGGAATTGTAGCGAAAACCGCGTCGATCGAGCCGACGATTTTGTTAAGGCCAGCTTCTTCGCCCGCGCCGAGATGCGCGCCGGGGTGGAGAACGAGGAACGGCAATTTCAAGGCGTCGGCACGTTGCAACTCTTCCGCTAAGGCGCGGATCGAATTCGCGTGAAACTGCGCGTTCGTGGTCGCGAGATTAATCAGGTAATTCGCGTGGGCGAACACCGAGCGAATCTCGGCGCGCTGTTTATGTTCGCAGAATGCGCGCGACTCCTCGGTTGTAATCGGTCGTGCGAACCACTGCATATTGTTCTTCACGAAGATCTGCATCGCCGTGCATCCGATCGAGCACGCGCGTTCAATCGCCTTGTGCAATCCGCCCGCAGTCGACATATGCGAACCGAGCAGGATTTTAGAATTCGCGGTTACGCGTTTGCTGGTCATCCCGAGCGAAGTCGAGGGACCCCGTGACTTTACGATTCGCTGCTTCAACGGGGTATCTCGACTTCGCTCGACATGACGAATCCAGAGTTCGCGCTTCGCATTTTTCAGAATCCCTTTCGGTGCCAGTCGGGATGCTTCAGACTTCCTTCGCCTTTGTATTCGAAGAGTTTGTAAACCGGCGAGAGCAGGATCGCGGCACCGCTCGGATCGACGCGGACATCCATGTCGAGGCGATCGTCCAGAGCGTAAACGTCACCATGGCCCACCATGTGAAACCATTGGCCACCGATGTCGAGATTGTCGGTATGAAGCACTCCTTCGTTCATTTTAAAATCCGCTGTCCCTTTCCGCGCGACGCTGTAGCCGGCGTGTCCGGCGAAGAGGCCGTTGAGCAAACCTGAAAGCGGGCCGAAAACTGGGATCGCAAAGACGTCGCCGTTCTTGATCGCGATATGCCCTTGACCACGAATCGCGCGCGCGTCGTCGCTCACGCCACTAAAATCGAAGTGACCATTCAGCTCGCCCTGGGCGCTCTTGAATTGGAAATAGAGATCGCTCAACGCAGGGAAATTCATCTTATCGATCCGAACGGACGCGGTATAATGCTGATCGCTTTTTGCGAGCGAAATATCTGCGGTGCCATGAGCGAGCCCGCTAAAAAGGGCCGCATCGAGTTGCGTGATTTGCAGGCGATCGTCGGTAAAAAGCAGCTTCGCCGAAGCGCTGTCGAACGGTAGCGTCTTGCCCAGAAAAACGTAATCCAAAGCGCGAGACTCCACCCCGATATCGATGCGCGTGTTTTTGCCGCCGCCGAATTGATAAATGCCGTTCGCCGTCACGTTCGGCACCTCCCTGAATTTGTAGGGCGAGATCGCCTTCAAGAGTTTTGGATCGATCCAGATTGCGATATCGGTGGGACGCAGCGTTGATTTTACGTTGGAGATGGCGACCTGCCGCTTCGCAAAATCATAGGTAAATGCGCCGGTCGCGACGCCTTCGTCGCGCGCAATGCGCACGTCGTTATATGAGACAACCCCATCGCCGAAATGCACTTTGACCGAGGCGCTGTTCATCCCGACGCCGCGGAAGCGCGTTCGCGCAAAAGCCACCGTGCCATCGCCGCTCCATGTCTCGGGTTTAGGACTCGCGCCGTGAACCGACATTTGAATGGCAGGCCCGCTCTCCCACTCCCACTCGGAAAGAAACTGTTGGATGTTTGCCGGCGCCGCAGCTCGAAAATCCGATGGCTTGACCGAGCTGCGAATGTCGGCGCGAAAATCGCCCGGCATGTTCAAAACTTCGCCATCGATCGCGCCGCTGAGATGTCGCAGATGGATCTCGCGCACCAGCGTCCGCTCGCCGTCCCACGAAAATTGCGCGGTGCCGCTGATAAATGGCACCTGCTTATAGGTGAACGCAGCGAGCGTAGTGTGGCCGACAACCTGCAACCGCGGCTTCTCGCCGGTGGTGTCAGCGGTTCCGGTCAGTTCGATTACCGGCGCGATCTGGTAATTCAACTCTTTGAGTGCATCCTGGTAGCCGAACGCGAAGAGAAACTGGCGAATATCCGTCGAAGTGCGGATGCCAAATTCCGCCGTGCCATTTGAGCGGACCCAGCGGGCGTGCGCGGTGAAAGTGCCGACCGCGTCCTTCCATTCGCACTGCGAAATGTTCAGGGTTTGGTTCGCCCATTCGCCATCGATCGCGACCCCGCGAATTTCGTAGGTACCGCGTTTCAGGTGGTCCGCCCGGAGCTGCGCCTCAACCCGTGCATTCTCCATTTCCGCGAGGTCGCCGCTGAACTTCACCTGCAGCGACGGATGCGTTCCGGCGAAGTCGCAAAGCGCCAGTTCCGAGGCAGCGCGATAAATCAGCTCCCTGCGCTGGCGCCATTCCTCTTCCGTTAGCTCGTGCGACGGCACGTAGTCATTGCGCTTGATTAGCTCACCCGTCACGGAAATGCGGACGCCGCCAAAAAAACCCTGCGCCTGCGTTACCTCGATGCGTTCCGACGGGAAATAGACGTGTGCGCGAACTTTCCGAAGCTCGGCCTTCGGCGCATCAGGCGCCTTGGCATCGACGGGCATCGTGAGATTAGCGTCGCGAATATCGATCGCGTTGATGAACGGCTGATGCTGGAAGAATGCGGCGAAGTTAATGTCGAGCGCGATCTCGCTCACTTCGGCGAGCACATTCTCCCGATTATCGTACTGGAAAACGCGCACATTGTGCGCGACCAGCCCGCGAAATGGATTCAGCGTGAGCTGTCCGATCGAGGCGTCGACTCCGCGCTTTCGTAATTCTTCCGTGACGCGCGCGCGCGTTTGGCGCCCGAAACCTTTGCGCGCCAGATACCACCCGCCGCCAATGGTCGCCGCGATCGTGACCACGATCGCCAACCGCGCGGTGCTAATCAGAAGTCGGCGACGGAAGGAACGCGATTCTTCGCGCAACTCCGGCTCGGGGGGATCGGCTACTGGCGTCGACATCAATGCAGTTTGGTGGCGCTCATCGGGATTTCAAGATGACGATTCCTCGTGCTAATTTCCATCGTGACGATCTCCGATCTGCCAGCAACGAACGCGATCCTAAACGCAGTCAGCACCATCTTTATCACTGCGGGCTGGGTGTTCATCCGCCGCGGGGCATGGCGCCAGCACGTGGCCTGCATGGTGACCGCGCTAATCTCCTCCAGCGCGTTCCTCACTGGCTACCTTGTTTACCATTATCATGTCGGCGAAAAATCGACGCACTTCGACGCCGGCGGCGCCATCGCGGCCATCTATTTTTCGATGCTGATCACCCACATCATTCTGGCGGTCACAACTTTGCCGCTGGTGATCCTGACCCTGATCCCGGTGTTCCGCCGGCGCTGGGATAAACATCGGCGCATCGCGCGCTGGACGATGCCCATCTGGCTTTACGTTTCAGTCACGGGCGTGCTCGTTTACATGATGCTTTATCGCTGGTTTCCACCAGCGAATCTTGCGCTGTCACGCTAGTTGATGTTTGCTCTCGAGAGCGCGATTTCGAGAGCGCTCTCTATGGTCATCATTGCGACGTTCAACGACAGCGGAAATGCGAAACACCTCCGCGAGCGCCTCATCCAGGCTGGCGTAAGAGCGGATATTAATAGCGAAGGTCATCTGCAACAGGTCGCCGCTGGCGCCAAGGCCAGGGCGAACATCAAGCTCTCGGTGGCGGATGACGATTTTGCGAAAGCACAAAAACTTCTGCTCGACTGGGAGACCACTGATCCCGCTCTTGCCCTGGCGATTCGCTGCCCGCAGTGCAAGTCCTCGCGGATCCAGTACCCGCAGCTCACGCGTAAATTTCTCACGCCAGCGCTGATGGGCATACTGCTGGCGCTCAAGATTTTCCCGAAGGAATTCTATTGCGAAGATTGTCACTTCACCTGGAGTGATCAGGCAGAGCAACCGACCGGACGCCTCTGGAGCACACTTTTCGCCGGGCGCGATCCTGCCGAAAAGAGCTGATCCCGCCGTCGCCCACCGGCGGCGCGAGTTGAATAATTTTCGTTATGAAATGGCTCTTCGCCTTCTTCCTCGCCGTCGCGATCTTTGGGACGGCTGCCTATTTTAGTTACAACCTGGCGAAGCCGGCGATCGCGGTCCGACAGGAACAGAGCGGCGAAGTCTCAGCTGCGCCGACGCCCGATGTTAGCCTCGCGGAATTTCAAGCCGCGGCCAAGCTGCGACAGGATGGAAAGCTGGTGGAAGCGCGCGAAGCGCTCACGGCATTCATCAAGAAATATCCCAATGGCGCGCACGTGGACGAGGCGAAAGATGGGCTGGGCGCAGTGAACATCGACATTCTTTTCTCGCCGATTCCATCGCCGGAAAAACAGGAATACACCGTGAAGAAAGGCGACGTGATTAATCGCGTGGCGCAGAAGATGAAATCGACGCCTGAGTTGATCATGCGGACGAACAACATGAACGGCACGATGCTGCACATCGGCGAGAAGCTGCAGATTTCGCATCCTGACTTCGAGATCCTTATTCAGCGCAAGCTAAAGCTGCTCGTCCTTGTGAATTACAAAGAGTTCTTCAAACAGTACCGGTTGCGTGAAGAAAAACTCTCACCGAAACAGCCGGCACGAATCACGACGAAAGTCGCCGAGATCATGGCGTGGAAAGGCGGCAAACGTGTCGGCTTCGGCACCCGTGAATACGCCACCAGCACGCGTTGGATCCGTCTCTCGGCGCCGGGTTATTACCTCTACTCCCTGCCGGACGCGACTCATCCCGGACAGGACCAGCCGCCCCCGCCAACCGGTTTGGGCATGAATGCCGGCGACCTCGAAGAACTGAGCAGTCTTGTAAACAGCAGGACGCCTGTCACCATTACGGACTAGCGATGATGGACGTCCAGCCGCTCGATTTCGAGAAACCCATTCTCGAACTGCAACGTCGTTTACACGACCTGAAGGAACATTCCGACGAGCACGATTTCAGCATCGACTCCGAGATCGAAGCAATGGAGGCGAAGATCGTCGCCACGCGCCGGGAGATTTACGAAAATCTTAGCGCCTGGCAGCGGGTGCAAATCGCGCGCCATGTCCAGCGACCCTACGCGCTTGATTACATTGAGCGCTGTTTCACGGATTGGGTAGAACTTCGAGGCGACCGACTTTTCGCAGACGATAAGGCGATGCCATGCGGATTGGCCATGCTGGGCGATCGGCGATGTGTCGTCGTCACGAACCAGAAAGGGCGCAACACCAAGGAAAACGTGATGCGCAATTTTGGCTGCGCCTATCCGGAAGGTTATCGGAAAGCGCTGCGTCTCATGCGCATGGCGGAGAAATTCGGCATGCCGATTATCGCGTTGATCGATACTCCCGGCGCTTATCCCGGCATCGGTTCGGAAGAGCGCCATATCGCCGAAGCCATCGCGGTGAATCTCCGCGAGATGATGTTGCTGCGCGTTCCGGTGATCGCCGCCGTGATTGGGGAAGGCGGCTCGGGCGGCGCGCTCGGGATCGGCGTGGCGGACCACGTCATGATTCTGGAAAACGCCTACTACTCCGTCATCAGTCCCGAGGCGTGCTCCGCCATCCTGTGGAAAGATCGGCGGCACGCCCCGGAAGCGGCGGAAGCTCTAAAGCTGACTGCGCAGGATTTGATGAGCCTCAAAGTGGTTGACGAAATCGTGCCCGAACCTTACGGCGGCGCACATCGCGATCATGAAACTGCCGCTCGAACCTTGGGCGACGCGCTGCAAAAGAATCTCGAGCATTTGCTACAGAAACCGACCAAGGAATTGCTCGATACGCGCTACGATAAATTCCGTCGCCTCGGAAATTTCGCGGAAGGC
>JBBQHM010000100.1:0-7988 GCA_038323965.1 Chthoniobacterales bacterium
TTGCGCGCCGCCTTCGCTCCGATCTGTTCGGAGAAATCCGGCGATTCGTTAGGCGGGTTACTCATGTTGGAAACTGGCGAAACGATGCAGAAATCCGGTTTCCAATTTTGCCATGACCGAGCGGACGTTTCGTTCGGCTTCGTCGAGATTGAGGAACTCTTTCGTCACCGCGTCGCGCAGTTGTCCGAGATCGGTTCCGCCCAGCGCGCGACGCACCGAGACGAGGACATCCTGGCCAGTCTTAACGAGCACGCCTTCATCCACCGCGACGAAGACTTCGCCGTCGGATTCGGTTTCGTAAGTCAGGATTCCGGGCGCGAGCGAGGCGACGCAATCGAGACGCTGGGGCAGAAGGCCAAAGGAGCCATCTGGCGTCTCCGCGACGATGCGTGACACATCGGTCTTCTCGGCGAAGACCTGGAATGGCAGGAGAATCTTGAGCTTCATGCGACGGCCGCTGGCTCTGGTGTCGGTTGAGGTTTCGCGTCAGGCGTAGACTTGGCGGCGTCGGCAGGTTTCGCTTTCGCCTTCGCTTCATCGACCGACCCAATCATGTAAAACGCGCTCTCCGGGTAATCCTTGAATTCGTCGTTCAGGATGCGCTCACAACCATCCAGCGCATCCTTCAGACTAACGAGTTTACCTTTCATCCCGGTGAACTGCTCGGTCGTGAAAAAAGGTTGCGTGAGAAAACGTTCCAATCGCCGCGCGCGGGCGACGACGTTGCGATCTTCCGGCGAAAGTTGCTCTAGCCCGAGCATCGCGATGATGTCCTTGAGATCGGCATATTGCGCGAGCGTACGCCGGATTTCCTGCGCCAATTTGTAATGCCGGTCGCCGACGATTCCCGGCGTCGCCATTTTGGAACTCGATTGCAGCGGATCGATTGCGGGGAAAAGTCCTTCGCTCGCGCGGTTGCGCGAAAGGACGATCGACGCGGAGAGATGCGAGAAGGTGTGGACCGCTGCGGGATCGGTGAAATCATCCGCGGGCACATAGACGGCCTGGATGGAAGTAATCGCGCCGGAATCTGTATTCGCGATGCGTTCTTCCAATCCAGAGAGCTCGGTCCCCATCGTCGGCTGATAACCGAGACGCGACGGCATTTGACCCATCAAACCGGAGACCTCCATGCCGGCCTGGATGAAGCGAAAAATGTTATCGATCAGGAGCAGGACGTCGCGATGTTCGTCGTCGCGAAAATATTCGGCCATCGTGAGGGCGGCGTGACCGA
The DNA here is from genome assembly GCA_038323965.1 of Chthoniobacterales bacterium. Classification (GTDB taxonomy): domain Bacteria; phylum Verrucomicrobiota; class Verrucomicrobiia; order Chthoniobacterales; family UBA10450; genus JBBQHM01. The sequence goes on from JBBQHM010000100.1 coordinate 1,235, forward strand.
CCCGAAAACGGCTGCCCGGTGGCTCGTTCATCTGGCCGAAGACCATGACCATGTTTTGCAACACACCGGCCGCTTTCATGTCGCGGTAAAACTCCTCGCCTTCGCGGCAGCGTTCACCGATGCCGCAAAAGATGCTCACGCCTTCCTGGTGGGCGACGACGTTGTGAATCATCTCGGTGAGCAGCACCGTCTTGCCCACGCCCGCGCCGCCGAAAAGTCCAGCCTTGCCGCCACGCTCCAAGGGCAACAGGACGTCGATCACCTTGATGCCAGTCTCGAAAATTTCCGATTTGGTCGAACGCCGATTCAACGGCGGCGGATCGCGATGGACCGAACGCCATTGGATATCGGTTGGTGCCGGCTCGCGATCGATCGCGTTGCCGAAGACGTCGAACATGCGCGAGAGGATGCCTTTACCGACCGGCGCTTTGAGCGGCCCCTCGGTGTCCTCCACCGCCATGCCGCGCGCGAGACCTTGCGTCGGCGTGAGAGCAATTCCGCGCACGTGATGCGCGTCACTTTGCGCCAGGACTTCGAGCACGATTTCTTTTTTCGCGCCCGTGCGCAGGACCGAGTAAATCGACGGCAGTTTTTCATCGAAGCGCACATCCACGACGCTTCCGCGCACTGAAACGATCACCCCTTTGTTCGTTAGGCTGGGCTTGGCGTTCATGATTGCGACGACGTTTCCCATTTCCAGTTCCTGATCTCGGGCAGGTCCTGACCGTTCTTGTCGATGTAACGCTTGTGCTCGATCAGTTTGTCGCGGAGCTGCTGCTTGAGATAGATGCCCTTCTCACCGGTCTGCGGGACACGATCGATCGTGTCCATGACGAGATGGAAACGGTCGAGCTCGTTGAGCACGGTCATGTCGAACGGCGTCGTGATGGTGCCTTCTTCCTTGTAACCGCGGACGTGAATGTTGTGGTGATTGGTGCGGCGATAAGTCAGTCGATGGATGAGCCACGGGTAGGCGTGAAAGGCGAAGATGACCGGCTTGTTTTTCGTTAAAAGCTCGTCGAAATCGCGATCGCTCAAACCGTGCGGATGCTCGGTTTGCGGCTGGAGTCGCATGAGATCCACGACGTTCACCACGCGGATCTTCAGTTCCGGCAAATGCTCTCGCATGATCGAGACGGCGGCGAGAGTCTCGAGCGTCGGGACGTCACCGCAACAAGCCATGACGACATCGGGCGCAACGTCCTGGTCGTTGCTCGCCCACGACCAAATGCCGATGCCTTCCGTGCAGTGTTTGACCGCGGCGTCCATCGTGAGCCACTGCGGCGCGGGGTGTTTGCCGGCGATGACGACGTTGACGTAATGACGGCTGCGCAGGCAGTGATCCATCACTGAAAGCAAGCAGTTGGCGTCCGGTGGGAGATAGACGCGGACGACTTCCGCCTTCTTGTTCACGACGTGGTCGATGAAGCCGGGGTCCTGGTGGGTGAAGCCATTGTGATCCTGACGCCAGACGTGCGAAGCGAGTAGGTAGTTCAGCGACGCGATCTTCCGACGCCACGGCAGACCCGCGGTGACCTTCAACCATTTGGCATGCTGGTTGAACATCGAGTCGATGATGTGGATGAAAGCTTCGTAGCAATTGAAGAGTCCGTGGCGGCCGGTCAGCAGATAACCTTCGAGCCAGCCTTCGCATTGATGTTCGCTTAGCATCTCCATGACGCGGCCGGCGGGCGCGAGCCATTGGTCGTTAGGCACGGTGGCCGCGTCCCATTGGCGATTGGTCGTGCCGAAGAGTGCTTCGAGACCATTGGAGAGCGTTTCATCCGGACCGAAGACGCGGAAGTTTCTCTGATCTTCGTTCAGCTTCGCGACGTCGCGGAGGAAAGGACCGAGCACATGGGTATCGCCGAGGCCGCGGGTTCCGGGCGCGGGCACATCGACGGCGTAATCGCAGAAGTTCGGCATCCGCAGATCGCGCAGGAGGATTCCGCCATTGGCGTGAGGATTTGCGCCCATCCGCCGTTCGCCTTTGGGCGCAAGCTCGGCCAGCTCTGGTTTGAGGCGGCCTGACTCATCGAAGAGTTCCTCCGGCCGATAACTCCGCAGCCAATCTTCCAACAGTTTCAGATGCTCAGGATGAGCGCGCGGGTCGGAGATAGGCACTTGGTGCGCGCGGAACGTTCCTTCGATCTGCAACCCATCGACCACCTTTGGTCCGGTCCAACCCTTGGGTGAGTTGAGCACAATCATCGGCCAGCGCGGTCGTGTGAGGTCGCCATTGGCGCGGGCGCGTTCGTGAATCTGTTTGATATGCTCAATCGCAGCATCGAGCGCCGTAGCCATCGCTTCGTGCAGCAGTGCTGGCTCATGACCTTCGACGAAGATCGGCGACCAACCGTAGCCGCGAAGCAACTGTTCCAATTCCTCGTGCGTGATGCGGGCGAGGATGGTCGGGTTGGAAATCTTGTAGCCGTTGAGATGCAGGATTGGCAGGACCACGCCATCGGTCGCCGGATCGAGGAACTTGTTCGAATGCCAGGCCGTGGCCAGCGGTCCGGTCTCCGCTTCGCCATCGCCGACCACGCAGGCCACGATGAGATCAGGGTTATCAAAGACCGCGCCGAAGGAGTGACTAAGCGAATAGCCCAACTCACCGCCTTCGTGAATCGAGCCGGGTGTCTCCGGCGAAGCGTGACTCGGAATTCCACCTGGAAATGAAAACTGCAGAAAGAGCTTCTGCAGCCCGGCCTCATCCTGACTGATGTTTGGATAGATCTCGCTGTAGGTGCCTTCGAGATAAGTGTTACCCACGACCGCGGGCCCGCCATGTCCCGGACCGGAGACATAAATCATATCCAAGTCGTATTTCTTAATGACCCGATTCAAGTGCGCGTAGATGAAGTTCTGTCCTGGCGTCGTGCCCCAGTGACCAAGCAGCATGTGCTTCACATCCGTGAGCGCGAGCGGACGTTTGAGCAGCGGATTATCGAAGAGATAAATCTGGCCGACTGAGAGATAGTTCGCCGCCCGCCAGTAAGCGTCGATCTTTTGTAGGAGGTCAGGTGTGAGTGTGTTCATTGTTCGTTAGGCACTTCCAATTGCAGGAGGCGAGCGACTGACTTTGCGATCATGAATTCTTCATCGGTGCGAATGACTCGCACGGTAACGCGGGCACCGTCCGGCGAGATCAGGGCTTCGTTTTTCGCATTGCGTTGCGGGCTGAGTTCGATGCCGAGAAAGCCGAGTCCGTCAGTAACCCGCTCGCGGATGAGCGGCGCGCTTTCGCCGATGCCGCCGGCGAAGACGAGCGTGTCCAATCCGCCGAGCGCCGCAGCGAAGGAGCCGATCCATTTTTTCGCCTGATAACAAAAAAGCGCCACCGCTTCCGCCGCGCGCGCGTCGCTGTTTTCCAGCGCGAGCAAGTCGCGCATGTCGGAGCTGATCTCTGAAACTCCGAGCAGGCCGGATTCGTGGTTCACCATCTTTTGAAATTGCGGCGCGGTCATTTTCTCCGTCTGCGCAAAGTAGCTGATCAACCCCGGATCGAGATCGCCGGAGCGCGTGCTCATCGGTAATCCAGAGGCGGGCGTAAAACCCATACTGGTGTCGATGCTTTTGCCGTCTCGCACCGCGGCCATGCTCGCGCCGTTGCCGAGATGCGCGAGGATCACGCGGCCCTTCGTCGCCGCCGGATCGCCAAGGCGCGCCAGTTCTTCCAACAGATACGCGTAGGACAAACCGTGGAAGCCGTAGCGTTGCACTCCTTTCACATCGTAGCGCCGCGGGATGGGAAGGAGCTTCGCGACGCGCGGCATGTCGCGGTGAAACGCAGTGTCGAAACAAGCCACTTGCGGCATCTGCGGATGACGCTTTCGGAAGGCCTCGATCAGTTCGATCTCGCTGGGGAGATGTTCGGGATCGAACGGCGTAAGGCGACGCAGTTCGTCGAGCAGCTCCGGGGTGACGAGCTCGGGCGCGGTGTGCTGCATGCCGTGAACGACTCGATGTCCCACCGCCTGGACTGATTCGAAGCTCTTCTGGCCTTCGAACCAACTAATCAACAACTTTACTGCTGCCTTATGATCGGCGGCGGCGAGTTCGTGACTCTCTGGCTGTTTCCCGGTGACATCGTTGAAGGTCAAAACTGTTCCCTTCAAGCCGATGCGATCAATCTTTCCGTATAGTTCTCGCTTCAGCGGTTCACCTACCCGGTAAAAGGCAAACTTAATGCTCGAGGAGCCGCCGTTGATGGTCAGGATGAATGATGCAGCCGGATTCACGTAAGACTCGTTAGTTACTCTGCAACCCAAACGCGGATAGTTGCGCGCGAGTAGAGCGGCAGTCCGTGTGAAGAATACTTTGAATCCCCATGCCTTCCGCGATCTGGACGAACATCTCGGTGTTTTCGACATAGATTATTTGCCGGGCTGGCGTCTGAGCAATGTCCAACGCCAGCCGGAAAATGTCTGCGTCGGGCTTGCGGAGGTGAACGAAGCAGGAAGAAACAAACGCGTCGACAAACCCGGCCAGCTTGAACGTGCGAATCCGGTAGGCATTTAACTCTCTCGCTTCGTTACTCAAGACAATGATCTTAAGGCCGTATTTGGCCTTAAGCTGTCGGACGAGCTCGATCATTTCGGGGTACGGTGTCGACTGGGCGAACATGAAGCGCCGAAAGTGTGCCGGCGTGAACGGTCGCTTTTTGTAGAACACCACCCAGTCCAGATATTCCTCAAGCGTGAGTTTTCCTTCCTCATAGGTGTCGAAGACCATGTGATGTCGTTCTTCCATTTCGCTCTGATCCAAACGAAACACTTTGGCCGCGCGTTTCCGCGAGTCGCGTTGCCAGCCGTCAGTAAGCAGGACGCCCCCGATATCGAGAAACAAGGTTGTAATCTTGGAAGGCATTAATTGGGATCTCCCTCATTGCGAGATACTGCGACTGCTTCCGGCAGCGTCATCCGAGGATGATTCCCTGACGGATGATCCTTTTCCGGTCTCGCTACTGCTGCTTGTGACAGAGCTTCGTCGACGATTGTCTGGGCTTCCTGGAGGAGGCGGCGTAGATGGTCCGCCCCCGTGAAGCTTCCTGCGTAGATTTTATAGATATCTTCAGTTCCGGACGGGCGCGCCGCGAACCATCCGTTCTCGGTTATGACTTTTATTCCCCCGATGGAAGCACCGTTGCCCGGCGCGTGAGTGAGGACGGTTTCTATCTTCTCGTCCGCCAGTTCGGTCAGCGTGATTTGTTCGGGCGATAATTTTGCCAGGCGTTGCTTTTGCTGCGGAGTGGCTGGCGCCTCGACGCGATCGTAGAACGATTCACCGAATTCTCCGACGAGCTGACGGTAAAGTTCGCCCGGGTCGCGCCCGGTGCGCGCAGTGATTCCAGCGGCGAGCAGGCAGGGGATGAATCCATCCTTGTCGGTCGTCCAAACGCTCCCATCGAGCCGCAGGAAGGTCGCACCGGCGCTCTCTTCGCCGCCAAAGCCTAACGACCCATTGAGCAGGCCGTCGACGAACCATTTGAAGCCGACTGGCACTTCGCAGAGTTTTCGGCCGAGCTGGGCGGCGACGCGATCGATCATCGCGCTGCTGACCACGGTCTTTCCGACTGCGGCTTCTGCGCGCCATTGCGGACGACTTGCAAAGAGTTGGGAAATGGCGACGGCGAGAAAATGATTCGGCGGAAGAAGGCCGGCGCTTTTGGTCACGATGCCGTGCCGGTCGTGGTCGGTGTCGCAGGCGAATGAGAGATCGAAACGGTCCTTCAGTCCGATCAACCGCTCCATCGCGTAGGGCGAAGAAGGGTCCATCCGAATCTGACCATCCCAATCCGTGGTCATGAAACGAAAAGTGGGATCGATCGCTTCGTTTACAATTGTCAGGTTCAAGCCGTGACGTTCGGCGATGCGCGGCCAGTAGTGGACGCCGGCGCCGCCTAGCGGATCGACTCCGAGACGCATTTTTGCACCACGAGTTAAATCCATATCGATGACGTTGCCGAGATCGTTTACGTAACTGTTGAGATAGTCGTGGCGGTGCGTGGTCGAAGCGTGAAGCGCTCGTTCGTGCGGAATTCGCTTCACTCCTTCGAGGCGTGCTTCCAAAAGCGCATTGGCTTTCGCTCCGATCCAATCGGTGACGGTGTTGTCGGCCGGACCTCCGTTGGGTGGGTTATACTTAAAGCCGCCGTCGTTAGGCGGATTGTGCGAGGGAGTAATGACAATGCCGTCTGCCAGTCCCGTTTTGCGCTCGCGATTGTAAGCCAGAATGGCGTGGGAAATTACCGGCGTCGGCGTGTATTCGTCGCCTTCGGCAAGCATCACCTCGACGTCGTTGGCCGCCAGCACCTCGAGGGCGGTGGCGCAGGCCGGAACGGAAAGCGCGTGGGTGTCGATACCGAGAAAGAGCGGGCCGGTGATCTTTTGCTGCGCGCGGTATTGGCAGATCGCCTGTGTGATCGCGAGGATGTGCCATTCGTTGAAGGCGCGTTGGAGTGACGAGCCGCGATGGCCGGACGTGCCAAAGGCGACACGTTGCGTTGCTACCGAAGGATCCGGAACATCGGTGTAATAGGCAGTGATGAGCTGCGGCACATCGACCAGAATTTCCGGTGGCGCCGGCTTCCCCGCGAGGGGACTTATCTTCACGGCGTCTCCTGTTCCGCCTCGGCCGAATATTTTCCCAGCGTCGCGAGGCTATTGCATTTCGCGCGATGGTGAAGGGCGGCCTGCGCGCGTGCAACGTTGTCCGCAGAACCTCGCCACGTTTTTAACGCCGCATCCTGTAG
>JBBQHM010000101.1:0-7901 GCA_038323965.1 Chthoniobacterales bacterium
ACCGATCTGCCTGATCCACACGCGCGGCCAATGATCGCGAGCCCAACCGTGAGTGACGATGTCGACGCAACGGCAACGCAGTTAAACGGTATCTACGCCAGTAACTGGAGCGCCCTTCCGCTCGATCCAGCCGGCGGCGGCGCTTACGTCAAAGGCGTCCAGCGCTATTACATTCACTTCGAGAACAAAGGAACCGTCGCCGTCACGAATAAGCGCTTCGACGTTCCTCTTCCGCCCGAAACGCTTTTTTACCGCGCCGCCTTTGTCTCGCTGCCAGCGACGGACGAGAAGGGCCAGGACGGAATGTTGCCCGGCACCGTTCTATTGCCCGCCGCGGTCCCGGCCGGCTTCGGTATCACCGCGCCCTCTTTTCTGACGAACGGCACGGTCGCATTCACGTTCTCGCAAATTCCGGCAAGCTACAGCGGCGATGTGATGATCGAGATTATCATTCCGAGTTCCGTCATCAAACCAGCCGCCTCGGCTGTGGGCGACAACACCACCCCGCTGACATTTGTCGATAACACCGCGCCCGGCGCCAAAGCATACGCTGCCGCCGCCCCAGTCGGCGCCGCCAGCACGGGTCGTAACACGCTTAGCTTCACGCCGATCGCGGACGCTACGCGTGTGCCCCAAATCGGCGTCGAGAAATTTGTAAAAGGTCCGATCATCGCCGGCCAGAACTTCACGGTGACATTCGTGTTCTTTAACTACGGCGACGCGGAAGTGCGACATGGACAAATGCTCATGATCAGGCCCACTAACTCTACTTTCGTCAGCGAAACACATTCCGTCGCCGGTAGCTCCATCTTCGCGACCGACGCCAGTAGCCTGGTTCTTTTTATTGATACATTGGCCCCACACACGGCAGGCGCGATTACCCTGACCTTCAATGCCAGCGGACCAGTCGGCTCGATCGTGAACGACGAAAACGCCAATGGCACTCGCAGCTACTTCCATTGCGAGTACGCCGCTTTTCTCGACACGGCGCCGATTAGCGCCGCGATCGAAGGCAGTCCGTTAATTCCGAAGCCGCAGTCCGTGCAGGTCAGCATCGCGGGCCATCCGCTGAACCAATACCTCTTTAATGGCGGCGACGTTTTCGTCGTCGATCTCGGCGGCGGCAAAATCGTTGCGTCTGGTGCGGGGAACATCGTCGCCCAAGGCGGAGGCAATCTAATCAGCAACGATGGCGGTAGCATTGTCGCTCAGGGAGCCGGTAATGCGATTCCGATCGGTGTCACCGACGGCGCTTCCTTGCTCTCAAACACCGCCGCGATTGTTGCGCAAGGCGCGGGGAATATCTTCGTGCCGAATGGCAGCACCATTGTCGCACAAGGAGCAGGAAATCTGCTTGCCGCTGGCGGCGGAGCGATCGTCGCTCAGGGCGGTGACAATATCGTCGCACAAGGCGGTGGCTATATCGTCGCACAAGGCGGCGGGAACATCGTCGCCACAGGCGGCGGGAATATCTTTGGCACCGGAGCCGGTAATATTGTCGCCCAAGGTGGTGGCAATATTGTGGCCCAAGGCGGCGGCAACATTGTCGCTACGGGCGGCGGCAATATTGTTGCTTCAGGCGGCGGCAACATTGTCGCTACAGGCGGCGGCAACATCCTTGCTTCGCGCCCTGCCTCGTCCTCGCTGATCTCGACGCCGCGCAGCAGTATCGTCGCGACAGGTGGCGGGAACATCGTTGCAACTGGCGGCGGGAACTAGTCGGATTAAGCCCCAGCCGCGTTCGATCCGCGGCTGCGCTTGCGTCTTTCGTAGCATTGGGTTCCGCTGTGCGGATTGAAACTTAGCGCCCTGAACGAGTTTACGCCGGCCGAACTGCGCCAGCTCCGCGTGCTGAAAACGCCTGCGGGCATCCAGCGTTTCCTCGATGGTTGCGAGTATCATCTTGCGGAAACTGTTTGGTCGCCGCGCAAGGTTTTACGCACGCGCACGGCACATTGTCTCGAAGGCGCGATCTTTGCCGCTGCCGCGTTGCGCGTCCTCGGCTATCCGCCACTCATCTGGGACCTCGAGGCGGAGAACGATACCGATCACGTTCTCGCGCTGTTTAAAGTTGGTCAATGCTGGGGGGCGCTCGCCACTTCAAACTACGTCGGTTGCCGTTATCGCGAGCCGGTTTACCGCACGCTGCGCGAGCTCGCGATGAGTTACTTCAATATCTACTTCAACCCGCGCGGCCAGCGCACCCTGCGCCGCTATTCCCAACCCGTGAATCTTTCGCGCTTCGATCAACTCCATTGGATGACGGCGGAGAAAAGCATTTGGTACATTCCGGACTACCTTTGCGACATCCCGCACAAGGCGTTAGTCACTCCCGCGATGGTGAAACAACTAACCAGGATTGATCCACGCACGCGCGTCGCGGAGCTAACGGGACATAAGACCAGGAAATGAGACTGCTCCTTCCACTCTTCGCGATCGTGATGACCAGCCTGCCGCTGCTGGCCCAGGATTTGGTGCCCAAGGCTTTGCCCGTCGCCACGGTATCGCCCACCCCTCGATTCATCCCGGGCGACAAGGAAATGACCGCCTCGTTTTCCGATGCGGCGAGCGGCGAACCAAAGCTCACTTTCCCCAGCCGGACGGAGAAACTCTACGCGCAATGGCGCGGGCTCCATCTGCCGGACGAAGCGAAGATTCGCTGCGTCTGGATCGCCGAGAATGTCGGCGATATCGCTGAACCCAACTACACCATCGATGAAGCGAAGACCACCGCGAGCAAGCCGGATGCTTATGGTTCATTCGCCTTGTCGCGTCCGGAAGATGGATGGGCGCCCGGCGATTATCGCGCAGAGTTCTACGTGAACGATAAACTCACGGCCACCGTGCGCATCAAGATTACGGAATAGTCAGCGCCCGATCGTAAAGCGGACCGTATCGGCGAGCTCACTGCCTGCGTAAAACTCCGCCCGGTATTTACCCTGCGGCCAGCTCCGGCCGGATGCTACGAAGGTGAAGGTGCCGGAGTCAGTCGCTTCCTTCGCATTAATCGATAACTCGATCTTCCTGCCATCACCCTCCGCGGTAATGACGCAGCGGATTTTGTCCTCTTTCTTCAGTGAGTCGCCCTGCCAGGTCGCAAAAATATTCTTCACGTCGGCCTTGAAAGTCATGGTCGGCTGACCATTGGCAGAAGTCGCGAGCGAACCATGCAGTAACCGCGCCTGTGCTGGAGCAGTAGTTACTTGCGGGCGAGCCGCAATCCTGGGCTTCTCCGTGAGCTCGAGCGTAATGCGCTGGATCAGTCTGTCGGTCTTCGGCTGCGTCATCAAGGTCGCGATCTTAACGAAACCTATGCCGGAAACAAACCATCGGTCCTCCACTACTCTGGGCAGGCCGTCCTGGGTGATTTTCAAATGAAACGCGGTGAATTTTCCCGCCGGCACTTCGACCTCTTCAATGCCCAGAACCTCGATATGTTGCTCAGTGTTCGCGTCACCGGCTTTGCCTTTGTAATCAAAGACGTCTCCCGCCTGCGGCGGAAATTTTAGGAGTACTTCGGGAGGAGTCAGCTTGTAGATTTCGCCGCCGGCCGGCGATCTGGCCATGATCCGAAGTCCATCACTGCGGGCGGTGATGAATTCAGTGAGCTGCACCGCGCCCTGGCGATGCATCTCGAGGCGCACCGTCTCGACGCCGTCAATCTTTTCGCCCGCCGCGACATGCATCGAGAGCGGCATCCTCAATTTCCCATCGGCGTCGGCCCTGGTATTCGCATCCGCGGAATGGACGCCAGTCCCAAACTCCTGGGTCATCTGGTAGGGCCAGGTCGTGCCGATGGCGGTCGGGAATTCGCCCTTCGCCCAGGCGGAGGAGACCGCCCAAGCCCCGCAAAAAACGATCGCTGTTTGAATCCACCCTCGCATTCCGACCAGCTACCACGAATATTTCTGAATCCAAAACCGCGCCCCGCCGCATCCCACCTGCAGATGAACGCTTCCAAGAACCGATCCGCCCTTTTCGCCCTCGTCCTTGCTGCCGCCTTGTTCGCAAGTTGCGACAGCTCCGCCATTCGCGGTAATCACGACATCACCACCGAGCAGCGTCCCACTTCCGACTTCACCACGGTGACGGCGACCGGCGCATTTCAGGTGGAATGGAAAGCCGGCCCGCCGTCGGTCAGCATCACCACCGATTCTAATCTGCAGGAGCGTATCAAAGTTACCAATCGCGGGGAGGAACTGCGCCTGAGTTATCATGGAAGCATACGTCCCACCAACAGGCTCAAAGCCGTGGTCTCGAGCCCCGCCTTAACCAGTAGTAAGCTGACCGGGGCTTGCCGGTTAATTGCCACCCATCTCACGGGCGACACCTTTGCCATCGAAACCGCCGGAGCGACTCGCGTGAACCTCGATGGGAACGTGACTCACCTGCTGGCCGACATGACCGGCGCCAGCAACCTGCAGGCCGGCGAACTCAACACCAGCACCGCCGAAATGTCGCTCACTGGCGCTGCCCGCGCGGACGTTACCGTCTCAGAATCACTTCACGTCAGCATCGCGGGCGCTGGCAAAGTAACTTACGGCGGCGAACCGAAGACCATCGAGAAAAGTATTAGTGGGGCCGGCCGCGTCTCACGCCGCGATTAGTTTCACTTCCGCCCCATAAAACGACGGCCGCCGCGCGCTTCGTCCACGGTGGTGCAGCTCTTTGCGCGGAAGCTTGCCGCATTGCTCCGCGTCAGTATTCTCGCTGCGTGATTCCGCCGCGATGAACGTTCTGCTCTTTCGGACAGCTGCCGCGCTCTGCTTCATTGCCGTCGCCCTCGGTGCCTTTGGCGCACATGCGCTGCGCGCGAAATTGAATGCGTCCGGCTTCGCCAGTGCGTGGGATAAGGCCGTTCTCTACCAATTTCTGCACGCGCTCGCACTTCTCTTTCTCGCGCTCCACCACACTGCAAATCGCGGGGCTTCTCTTCTCTTTATCGCGGGCATTGTTCTCTTCAGCGGTAGCCTCTACGCCATGTCCCTGACCAACGTCCGCGCGCTCGGCGCGATCACACCGCTGGGCGGGCTTTGCTTCCTCGCCGGCTGGGCCTGGCTCGTCATCGCTCCACCTAAATAACGCGCAGGCTTGTCGGCAAGGCGCCCACGCCTAATACTCCGCCCGATGTTCCATCTCCTCCCGGAAACTGAGAGAGCCGCCGCCACCGTCGGTGCGTTCGTCGGAACATTCTTCGCCACCCTCGCCATCGGGCGATTGCTGAAACGTCGCGCCGGCGTCGCCCTCGGCCTGCTCTACCAGCTTTTCTGTCTCACGCTCGCCTTCTACGCCGCGATCGCTGCCTGGGGCGTGCACGCCAGCTGGCGTAATCACATCGGCGCGCTCCTCGCGCTTCTCAGCACCGTCGTGGTCGTCGCGCTGGTAAATCGCTACGTCTGGGATTTTTACTTCGAGAAACGCCGGCGCATCCCGATTCCCCACCTCCTGCGCGAGACCATCGCGCTGCTTATTTTTCTTATCGCGCTCGTTCTCGTTCTCAGCATCGGCTACCACGCCGAGGCGGAGTTGAAGGGCCTGCTCGCCGGCTCCGGCGTCGCCGCCATCATCATCGGTTTCGCCGCGCAAAGTGTCCTGGGGAATATCGCCGCCGGCATCGCCCTGCAGATCAACCGTCCCTATCGCGTCGGTGACTGGCTCCGCGTCGGCGATAACTACGGCGAAGTGATGGAGATCAACTGGCGCTCCACCCGGCTCCGCACCAACGATACCATCTACCTCGATATTCCTAACGCCGAAATCGCGCGCCAGACCATCATCAACCTGCACTACCCGACCAGTCTGCACGCCATGCGCTTACGGATCGGCGTCGACTATAATAGCCCGCCGAATAGCGTTAAGGAAGCGCTCCTGCGCGCGGCCGACGATGCCGAAGGGGTGGTGAAGTCGCCCGCGCCCAAAGTGTTCATGGTCGATTTCGGAGATCACGCCGTCATCTACGAGATTAAGTATTACATCGACGACCACGCCGCCTTTAACGAGATAAGCGACGCTCTCCGCACCAACGTCTGGTACGAGTTAAAGCGCGAACGGATTACCATCCCCTTCCCCATCCGTACTTTGCAGATCGATCGCCGCAAATCGGACGACGGGCGCACCCAACAAAACGAAGCGCTGCGGATCCTACAGCGCGACCCGCTCTTCCAATGCCTCTCCGACTCCCAACTCACCACCCTGCTCACCCAGAGCGAGTACGATTACTATGGTAGTAGCGAACGCATCATCGAGGAAAGCGCGCAGGGCCAGAGTATGTTTGTGCTCCTGCGCGGCAACGCCCAGGTCACGGTAGATAAGAACGGCGCACCCATCCGCGTGGGAGTGCTGCGGGCGGGAGATTGCTTTGGCGAAATGTCATTGCTGACGGGCGAGAAACGCACCGCCACCGTCCGCGCCGAGGGCGATTGCTACGTCCTCGAGATTGGCAAACCGGTCATGGGCGAAGTCATCCGCGAATCGCCCGCCTGCCTCGAGCAACTCAGCGCGCTCCTGGCCAGGCGCCGCATGGAAAACGAAGGCATCATTCGCGAAGCCAGCGCCGGCGACCGCAACGGCAACACCGAGCGCGAGTACAGCGACACCTTCCTGCGCAAACTACGCTCCTTCTTCGAACTATGAGCGCGCTAAGCGATCGCTGCAGGAATAGACGCGAAAATCCCGCCTTCAAAGCCGGGATTTTCCTCTCGAATACTCGTTAGGTCTATGTCGTCACACGGGGAGTCTTTCGAAATGCAGCACTATCGGCTTCTGAAAGAACTCGCCGCCACCACGCAGACGGCCTTTACGACCCCAGATACCCCGCAGCTAGATATGCGCGCTTACAAGGAACTGCTGGATGCGGGCTACATGGAGGGAGATTTCGTGCAAGACCATGTTGGGCGGTTCGAAGTCTTTGGTGGACTCGCCATCACGCTTTCGGGCCGGGATTATCTTCGACAGCTTGAGGAAAGTCTTTTTCACTTCGCGCGTCCCGGATTCTTTTCTCAGCACAAGCTCGCGATCTACAGATGGTTCTTTCGTATTCTCGGCACGGTAATAGGCGGCTTAGTCTTGTGGCTGATCACACGCTAAGACCTAACCAAGCGATGCAGCCAACCGCGACCGTCCGCTATGCTCAACTTGGCATTTCATGAACGTCACTGGTAAAGCGCGCGGTGGCTGATCTTGTTCTCGTTAAGCTGGCCAGGTCCTTATGAGCCAAATCTTCATCCACCGTGATGGTCAGGATCAAGACCCATACACGCTGGAGCAGGTTCAGGCGTGCGTTGTAATTAGCACTTTGACGGCCACTGACTTCGCCTGGTGTGAAGGTATGCCTGACTGGGTACCGCTGTCTTCCGTCCTAGCTCGACTTGATCAGCAAGGCGAACACGTCTCAGATGGCTGGCGTCGCAAGGTAGCTACGTGTGATCAGAAATCCGAAATGCGGTTCCTTGGATTCAAGGTAAAACGCGACCTTACCCAAGGAGACTGCCAAGACCAAATAGACGAGGCGTGTAAGGAGCTAACAGTTAAATCCCGTTTGGAAATATTTCGCGTCAAGAAAACCAAAGAGAAAGAATTCCTAGAGTTTCTCCAGCGGAGCAGTTTCAAACTTCGGATGACGATTCCAAATGTGGGGCAAGTCCGGGAGACGATCGACTTCCTTCACGACGATATTCCCAATTGGGCTAGTGAAACTTCGGCAGAGGAATTCGCCACCCTTATCTTATCTCGGTATCCCGAACTGAAAAACAATTGGGACTCCCTGAACATTAAAATAGATGGGACTACCCCGGATGACTGGGGCAGCGATCCCGCGACGGAACGCCAGCTCAGCTATCTTAGAGATCTGGGCGCTACCGTCCCAGCCGACGTTAGTAAAGCGGAAGCCTCGGAGCTTATTG
>JBBQHM010000102.1:0-7767 GCA_038323965.1 Chthoniobacterales bacterium
GAGCTCGTTTGCTGGAACCGCTCATGAATTCGTCCAGCGTGGCTCACCAACCAAAGTGATCCTCGTCGACGGCGAGCAGCTCATCGACATCATGCTAACTAAGAATATTGGCGTGCGCGTGGTCGAGACGCACGAGATCAATCAGAACTACTTCGATGAAGCCTAAGCTAGTCCTCGCCCTCGTTGCGGGGGATAAATAGGAGTCAGTGCTCACTTTTTTAACTTTTGAGGAAGACCTAAAATCACATCCATATCTTTGACATTTTGCGCGCGGCAACACGCGAAACGACACCCGGTTGCTCTCGCTAACCTTTGCATCGACATGACACCTGCTTAACAGTGTTTGAGAACTTATTGGGACGAGCGCTTCGATGTCTTATCTGGACGTATATATCGGCGATTTGAACGATCCCACTTTTCACTGGGACGGCGGTGATTGGAACGGCAATGTGCCTACCCGGCTTAGCCCGTTTTTCCCTGACGGGAGCCGGATTCAGCGGGTTATTCTGGACCGTATTAGCAGCGGCGCGTTTGACGGAAAGCAAACGGATTGGGGCGGTCATGTGGCGCGGGTAACGAGACAGCAATTAAAAGATCTACTCGACGAACAGCTTGGAGTAACGGCAGCTGAGGGTAGTCTGTCGGACAGTCGCGAGCTACGTGACTTCGTAAATCGCCTCAACCCGCGCAAGCTCCACGCTCTTGTCTGCACGGAATTGTGACTAGCAAGAATTAGGGGTCAGTGCTCACGTTTTGCACTTTTGAGAAAGACCTAGGATCACATCCATATCTTTGACATTTCGCGCGCGGCAACACGCGCGATGACACCCGGTTGCTCGCGCTGACGTCTGCGTCGGCCGTGCTAAACAGCTGGACTTGGATCGCGAGAAGGCATGCAATGCAGCATGACACATTCTCGATTCCTCATGGCGCTGCTCGGCGCGTTCGTCGCCCTGGGTCTGTTCGCCTGCCAGCGCAATGCCTTGACCGGCTCGAAGCTGACGTTGGATAACTACAATAAGGTCACGACCGGTATGTCCAAGGCGCAGGTCGAGGAGGTGCTGGGCGCGCCTACGAAAGCTGAGACGAAGGACATGATTATCTTCAAGAAGACCGATTACCGTTACGAGGAAGGGAAGAACTTCGCGCTGATTACTTTCAAGAACGATGAGATGCAGAGCAAAGAGTCGAACCTTGGCACGAAATAAATCCGTGGGGAAGAATTGGGGGTCACATCCATATCTTTGACATTTCTGCTTCGAATAGAATCCGACAGCTTGGTCCTGACAGGCTTTCTTAGACCGGTATGAGAACCGACGATAGAACCTGCCTCCGCGAACCTATTCCGGAGATCTTTGAAGCTGCTCGCTGCCTGAACGAAGCAGTAACTGCACATCTCGACGGTGACAGCGCTTCCGCGGACGAACTCATCCGGCGAGCTGATATGCCGGCCATTAGAGATTGGTCTGAGTCCCTCTGGGGCCCGAAGAGTCCGCACAGGCAGTACCGGTTTGTCGCCGATGCGCCTAGGAGCATGCCTCGCGACGCTCGGATCCCCCTGCGAATGCCGACCACCTCCGAGAAGAAGGCTTTGCTAGAACGCGATGGCTATCACTGTCGCTTTTGTGGTATTCCTCTCATCCGTGGCGCATTAAGATAGCGTATCCAAGCCGTATATCCGGACGCGTTACCGTGGGGCCCTACGAACCCAACCCAGCATGCCGCCTTCCAATGCATGTGGGTACAATACGATCACCTCCTTGCTCATGCGCGAGGAGGAGACAATAGCTTAGAGAACATGGTGATCACTTGCGCTCCATGTAATTTCGGTCGCATGGATTACACGCTTGATGAGCTTGGCCTCATTGATCCGAGAACGCGAGAGCCGGCCCGTTCGTCCTGGGATGGGTTGGAACGCTTCACCACCCCCGCGACTGAGCGAGTGCCGAAGGAGCGTTCGTTGTCAGCGGGTAAACTGACTTCACGGTCCGGAACCCTAAAGCGCGAAGAGTTCTTCGCTGAACTTCTACCAACCGAAGCTCCCTTCTTTGAATGGGTGCTGAGTGAAGCAGATAAGCGTGGCCTCAGCGTTGGCTAGACGGCGCGTGGTTTTAGTATCGGAGGCGGAGATCAGCCACCATTTTTCTACTGCTACACCCCGACGATGTATAAGCAGGGCGTGAGCACTATGGAGCTTTACTTCGCCAACATGAAAGATAGATCGCAGGCGGACGCTATCCGCGCCAAGGCACTCAGTATTCCATCGGTGAAGCCATACGGGAACCAAAGCCTCCGACTGTTCTTGAGCAGCGAAAATCAATCCGACGCCGAGGGCCTTTTCCATACTGCGTTGCAGTTCATGCAGTCAAGGTAGCCATGTCACCGGAAGTTCAGCCATTCTTTCAGCCGTATGTAGGGACAAGATTCCGCGATGCGACAAGCCTACCCCGCAAATTGCTTATTGTCGGTGAGTCGTATTATCTCACCGAGAGCGACAAGCGTCCCGAGTTCACGGCGGATCTCATGCAGAAAATCACGGCCGCTGGTTCGCGATCGGGTGGCCGGATCAGGTTCTATCGAAACCTGTTTCACGTAATAACTGGAATGCACCCTCGAGAAGCCACACCCGATCAATGGCGAGCACTCTGGGAAAACGTCGCCTACTACATTTACATCCAGAGCACGCGGCTCACTGCTGCACGGATGCGTCCGGACAAGACGGAGTGGGCGGCGGCGGCTCAGCCGTTCATGACCGTGCTCACTCAATTGCAGCCAGAGGTGGTGCTCTTCACGGGAACACAGCTGTGCGGTCATGCTACCAAAGTTGGTACTCAATGTACGAGGCGACCGGGCGTATTGCTGCCAGTCGGGCAAACGAAGCAAGCTTACGCTCGTTGCATCTACCATCCTTCGTCGGTCAAGTTTCTATCCGAATTCGATCGCTGCCGCCAAATCGTGCAGGAGCTACTCGCCTAACGCGTACGAGCGAGGCGCATCAGTTGCTCGGGAGGAGGAAGTAAGGGTCACATCCATATCTGTGACATTTCGCGCGCGGCATACGCGCGATAACACCCGGTTGCGCTCGCTGACGTCTGCGTCGCCGTATATTCGCAGCCCTTTCCGCGCACGCGGACTTCTATTGTCGGCTGTTACGGCGAAAACGAATCGCGCTGTCACCGCTCGATACTTAATGGCGGAACAGGGCGCCGTGCTCAAGTAGCAGCTACTTCTTCGCCGGCAAAGCGCTATCGGCGAATCCAAGCGCGGCAACGCCGAACGCGTATTCGAAGGCGACTTCGTGCAGCCGATCGAATCGACCGGACGCACCGCCATGGCCGGCCTCGAGGTTGATCTTAAAAAGCAGCGGGTTCTTATCGGTCTTAGTAGCGCGAAGTTTCGCCGCGAACTTCGCCGGTTCCCAGTAGGGCACCTGACTATCGTTTAAGGAGGTGAAAAGTAGCATTGTCGGATAGCTCTTCGGAGCGACATTGTCGTAGGGACTGTAGGTCTTGATATAGTCGTACTCCGGCTTGTTGTTCGGGTTACCCCACTCGATGTATTCACCTGTGGTAAGCGGAAGGGAAGCATCGGACATGGTATTCAGGACATCTACGAAAGGCACGTCGAGGATCGCGACCCGGGCGAGATCGGGGCGCATGTTGATGGTTGCCCCGATCAGCAGGCCGCCGGCGCTGCCGCCATGGATTACCATCCGTTCGTGCGCGGTGTATTTCTTTTCCACAAGATAATCACCACAGGCGATGAAGTCGGTGAAAGTGTTTCGCTTCGTCAGCATCCGGCCGTCGTCGTGCCATGCTTCTCCTAGTTCACCACCGCCGCGGATATGCGCGATGGCATAGATGAGGCCGCGGTCCAGCAGCGAAATGCGATTCGCCGAAAAGGAGGGATCGATCGAGATGCCGTAGGAGCCGTAACCGTAGAGCCAGCAGGGGGCGTTGCCGTCGAGCGCCACGTCCTTTCTGCGCACGATATCGAGCGGGATCTGTTTGCCATCTTTCGCCTGCGCATGGACGCGTTCCACGACGTAGCGCGCGGGATCGTAGCCGCCTAAGACCTCGGTCTGCTTGAGTAACTTTCTCGCGCCAGTCCTGACGCTGTATTCATAGATACTGGTTGGGGTGACGGGCGATTCGTACTTGAAACGAAAGATATCGGTCGCGAACTCGGCGTTGAATTCTGCGCCGGCGAGGTAGGCCGATTCGGGCAGGTCGATGCGCTTCGAGTTCTGGTTGTCGTAATCCGTAACCCGGAAGCGCACCAAGCCGTCCGTGCGCTCGACTACGACGGCATGATCAGCGAATGGCTCGAAGCCCTCAACCGTAAGCCCCGGTGCGGCGGGAATGAATTCCTTCCACTGCTCGGGACCTGGCGTCGCGACGGGCGCAGTTACTACGCGAAACTCTTTCGCGCCGTCGTTGGTGCGGATATAGAAAATGCCGTCGCGGTGTTCGGGATAATATTTGATCTCGTTACGGCGCGGCGCCAGCACCTGCCAATCCGCGTTTGGCTTATCGGCGGCGACAAAGCGGAACTCCGTGGTGCGGCTGCTTTCGCTGCCGAGGAAAATGATTTTACTATCGCGCGATCGGTCGACGGCGATCTCGAAAAGCTCGTCCTTCTCCTCGTAGAGCAGCGTTGGTTTCGCTTCACCGAGGGCGTAGCGCCAAAGCTGGTTGTTTCGCTTCGCCTCGTTCTGCGTGACGTAAAAGATGGTCTTGTTGTCTGCGGCCCAGACCAGGTCCGCGACCTTGCCGATCGGCGTCTTCACTTCCTGGTCGTCAGCGAGATTCTTGAGGTGAAAATCGTAATCGCGATGGCCGTTCGTATCGGTCGAGTAAGCAAGCAGCTTGTTGTCGTCGCTATATTCAAACGACTGCACCGCCATGAACTTCTTTCCCTGCGCGAGTTCGTTCACGTTCAGCGCCACCTCTTCCGGCGCATCGACGCTGCCCTTCTTGCGGCAAAAAATCGGATACTGCTTTCCCTCCTCGGTCCGCTGGTAAAGCCAGTAACCACGCTGCGGGTAGGGAGCCGAAACGTCCGCCTGTTTAATCCGGCCAAGCATCTCCTGGTAGAGCGAGTCCTCGAGAGGCCGGAACGGCGCCATCACGGCTGCGGTGTAGGCATTTTCGGCTTTGAGATGGGCAACCACTTCCGGGTCCTCCTTCTCGCGCAGCCAGAAATATGGATCCTCGATTTTGTCGCCGTGTAACCCAACGGTTTTCGGATGGCGTGGAGCGAGAGGTGGTTTGGCGGCGTCCGGATTTAGCGTCGGGCGTGGAGGCGAATCTGCAGCGGGAGCGGAGATAGTGGTGGTAAGCAAAGACACAGTAGTAAGAAGCAAAGGAATGTTCATTCGAAACGGTTCGGCAACTCTCCCGATTTCGCGGCGATTGGGAAGTGGCGATTTTCCTCGCGGGTAGGGGTCGTGGGGGTCACGTCGAAATCTTTGACCGTTCGCGCGAGGCAAGATGCGCGATAACACCCGGCTGCTCGCGCGAACCTCTGCGTCGACGTCGCATATCTGCCCGTAATCACCCTTTGCGCTTCGCTAACTCGACCGCTTAAAGCGGTCGAGTTTAACTCACGAGCAATCCCGTCCGAGGTAACACAATACCCGCCGCGGTCGCGTCAGGTGCTATACGTGACTCACGTATAGCAGGAAAAAAATGCGTATGTCGGCGTTATGCTAAGGGCAATCCACTGTGCGCTGCAGTAAGCATGTCATGGATGCTAACGACCGCGGCGCATCCAAGGAAAGTTATGAGGCTTCCTTCGTGAGATACAAATTCGCACGTGGCAAACTGGTCGTGCGGGCGGCCATCACATCGTTCCGGTTTAGGACTCATGCGCGCGACGAACAGATGATCGCCTGTGACCCGGCGTATGTATCTCGGATCGGAGCCAAGCGCGCGGAGGACGCGGTAGGTTTCACCAGAGCCGGGATAGTATTCGGCAGAGGTGCAGAGGTAGCGCAATCCCTTTCGGGTGCGGTAAACTCGACAACTGAACTCGGGATTAATGGCACGGTAAATCCAGAGTAGAGCGAGCGCCGCATGTTCGCAGGTCGTGTCGACGTCAACGAACATTACCGTGCGAGACGTCATCACCAGGATGTCGTCGAAAGGCTTGAGAGCGAGTTCACTTTTGCGGTTGCCTTCGCGGTGGCACGGCCCTACCTGAGCTGGATGCGGAACGTTGTGACCGCCACTTATCGTAGCTGCGAGCTGCCGTTCTCGCTCACGACGAACCCGGCCACGGAGCAATCCACCCACTCGAGTGCCTGCTGGCAGGCTGTGGCTCACCATTTGATTCATCGGAACGACGTGAAAACGTTCTGACGCGTGATGAGCGACCTGCAACTCGATATCGACCTTGAAGGTTTGCGGCATGGCAGCGAGCTAGCGTCCTAAGCTTCGGAGGGTATAGAAGTAGCCCATTGGTCTTCCATGGGACAGCCAATAATGGCGACCGCTTCCGAGCAACAGATGGGGAGAATTTTGGTCGCATCTCTATCTTTGACATTTCGTGCGAGGCAATACGTCCGACGACACCCGGCTGCCCTCGCTAACCTCTGCGTCGACCTCGCATATCTGCCCGTAATTATCACGCATCGCACTTCCCGCTACGCCAACTCGATCGCTTAAAATGGTCGAGTTTGATTCACGATTAGCGAGAGCCAAGGCCGGGAAGCTTCCAGCTCCCTGCAGCTAGAACTTGTAGATTAGCGCGAAGCTGGCGTTGTGCTCGGTCAACTCGGCGCTGTGCCGCGCCGGTGCATCGATAATTCCAAAATTGCTGCTGAAAGTGACGCTTCCTAAGTCGATGTATTGGTACTGTCCGCGCGCGCTCCAATGGTCACTGATGGCGTACTGCAAACCGCCGCCGACCATCCATCCCACGTTGGTTTCCGTCCGCCTGCCCCCTTCGACATTGCCGCTGCCACCGTCGGTAACGGTGTCTTGTCCGCGAAGGAGGCTGATTTGCTGGGCGTATTCCAAATCCGCGATTGCCAGGCCGCCCGTGATATAGGGAAGGAAACGGCCAAATGCGTAGCCTAAGCGTGGCGCCACCGTCACGAGGTAGTGCGTCTTGAACGACTCTCTCACCCTGAACGGGTTAATCTCGGTAGTATTGGAAATGAGCCCCGTCGCGCGCGAATCCCGCGCCCAAAGATAACCGCCAGCTGCTTCCAGACCGAACAGCCAGCAACCAAACTGCTGATTGTAGCCGATCAGCCCGCCGGCCTCCGCGCCGTCATTATCCAAATCTCCCGAGCCGAGTGATTGCACCAGGTCACGATCCTGGGGAACGCTGTTCCATAAGCCGGAGAGTTGCAGGTCAAGATCGACATTGCTTCGCTTGTATCCGCCGAAAGCGCCGAGATAAAAGCCGGTCCAGTCAAAGCAGCCGGGAACCGGCGGAGGCGCGACCTCTGCCATTTCTTTGCCAGCACCGGAGATCGCCGCGGAACCGGCGTACGCAGGCAAGGAAAACAGACACCACGTGATCAGAGCAGCAACAAACTTGTTCATTTCGCCACTTTCTAATCGATTCGCGATCGCTCAGTCAATTGCGATCGTCCTCGCCGGTGGCGGAGGCGAAGGAGCGGCAGTGGTGTTGCAAATGGATAAAGAGCAGCGCGTTGTCGATCTGGGCTGGTGCGTGCCGACGCTGCAGCGTTGACAATGATGCTCCAAGTCGTCGCAATTAATCGCGACGTCCTTTTCGTCCATCGCTGGAGTC
>JBBQHM010000103.1:0-7743 GCA_038323965.1 Chthoniobacterales bacterium
GCGACCATCGCCAATGACGCCCGGGGCCTGCAGCCGCTCTATGATTGGATCAAATTTCACCAGGGACTAGCCGCTTATTTACAGAACGAGAAAACACAGGCGCGTCAGGCCTTCAACGATGTCGAAAATGCCGGCGCGCAAGGATTTGAGCAGTATGACAATCCGGCGGCATTTCTGGATGCGGCGCGCAAACTGGCGGCGCCCCAGGTAGTTCCGGCGGGCATCGCTACCAAGGACGACGCCGCGGAGCGATTTGGTTTGCTCCTATTCGCCTTGAAAGATCTCACGCAAAAAGATTTTGAAGATGCCGGCGCGTTGTTTGAACGCTTTTTAGGCACGAAAAATCCCGGCGGATCGGCTTGGATCGATGACTACAAACCGATCGCACAATCGAATCTGGACGACGTTCGCTCGCTGCTGGAATGGCGGAAACGCAGCGAGAAATTGCAGTCTCCCGCCGATCTGAAGCGCGCGGGCGACGAGTTAAACGAGATCGCGCAGAAGACAAAATCCAATCGATTGATTGAGAGCGAGGTGAAGGCCGAGCAAAAACGAGTCGGTGAGAAACTGAACGCAACGGAGAAGGAAGCGGTCGCCGCGCGCGCTAAACAGAAGAGCGATATGATCGCGCGCGAACGTCCGGCGCTCGATGCCGCCATCAGGAATTACCTGGATGCGGTTAAGCGTTTCGACTTCGCTGTGGCTTTAAAAGCAATTGAAGGCGCGACGGTCACTGATGAATCTCTTATGCGAGAGCGCGATGGCTTTGTGAAAAAAGCGCGTTGGCTGGTCGAGTGGCAGCGTAACTTGGTCAGCGATATTAACCGCACTCCCTTCACAGGCTCGATCGGTGACCCGCAACTCGCCTACATCGGGATCAAGCATGCAACAGATCCGGAGCTGACCATGAGCCTGCAATATGGCGAAGCGCCTGGAAAGAAATGGACGCAGTTCTCACCCGCGGCCTTTCTCGGAGTCGCGGAGTTTTATGCTAAACGCGATTCATCCGGCGCCGCCGATCGCAATTGGCTCTCGGCTGTTTTTGCGTCGGAGACCAACCAACCCGAGGTCGCAGCGCGGCTCTCCGCGGCCGCAGTTGCGACGAAGGACAGCTACCGCCCGTTTTTGCCTTTGCTCCGACTTCAGAAGTAGGAGCCGTTTACACATCGGACGCCAGTGGTAGGTTTTCGCCCGCTCGCGATCCGCTGGCCCAATCATGGAACAAAATCCCCCGTTTCCCTCACCGGAAGAACTAAAGTCGAAGCTCACCGAGTTCATGAAATCGAACTTCGGCGACAAGGTTGCGTTCACGACCGTAACCGAGCCGGAAATAACGGAAGCAGGCGGCGATGAAAAACCGCCCCAAGCGGTCGACGAGGATTTCGTTTTCAATTTCCTGCCGCGCGATATCAAGGCGCATCTCGATCGTTTCGTCATCCAGCAGGATGAAGCGAAGAAGGTTCTCTCGATCGCGGTGTGCGATCATTACAATCACGTTAACTACATCCGCCAGCTGGCGAACAAGGATGCTGCGGCCGCGGCGGACACCGAGTACGCCAAGCAGAATGTGATCCTGGTGGGCCCGACCGGTGTCGGTAAAACTTATCTGATTAAGCACATCGCGGAGCTGATCAAAGTTCCGTTCGTCAAAGCCGACGCGACCAAGTTTAGCGAGACCGGCTACGTGGGCGGCGATGTGGAGGATCTCGTGCGCGAGCTCGTGCACAAGGCAGAGGGCGATGTCAATCTGGCGCAGTTCGGCATTATCTACATCGACGAGATCGACAAGATCGCTTCCGCCGCGAACCAGATGGGGCGTGACGTCAGCGGGCGTGGCGTGCAGACCACGCTGCTAAAGCTGATGGAGGAAACCGAAGTGCCGGTGCGCAGCGCGATGGATTTACAATCGCAACTGCAGGCCGCGTTTGAATTTCAGCGCAAGGGAAAATCGAAACGTGAGACGATTAACACCCGCCATATTCTATTCGTCGTTAGCGGAGCGTTCGAACGCCTGAAGCAACAGGTCACGCGGCGCATCGCGCAGGGAAACATCGGTTTCTCGCCCGATCCGGTGCGCGTGCTGGATAACCAGCTCTTCGAGCATGTCACGACGCAGGACTTCATCGAATACGGCTTTGAGCCGGAATTCATCGGGCGCCTGCCGGTGCGCGTCGCGTGCAATGAGCTCTCGGCCGACGATCTTTACAACGTCATGAAATTTTCGGAAGGCAGTCTGCTTCGGCAATACGAGCGCGCCTTTCGGGCCTACGGCATCCAGGCCAGTTTCGACGACGAAGCGCTGCGTTTGATTTCGAAATCTGCTGCCACCGAAAAGACCGGCGCGCGCGGCCTTCTGACAGTGTGCGAACGTTTGTTTCGCGATTTCAAATTCTACCTCGCGGGCTCACGCATCACGCAGCTTCGCGTCTCCTCGGAACTGGTGAATGAGCCTCGCCTCGTGCTCGATCGCCTGCTCGCGGAAGGGCAAAAGCAGGAGGCAGTGACGCTCGAAGATGAAGCGCGCCAGTTCGCCGAAAAGTTTAGCCGCGAGCACGACCTTGAGGTCATGTTTGACGAACCGGCCTTACACCGCGCCGTGGCGCGAGCGCAGGCTGAGAACATGTCGATGCCCGATCTCTGCGCGCATTTATTCAAGGACTTCCAGTTTGGGCTATCGCTCGTCCGGAACAACACGGGCCGTCGCAGTTTTACGATTAATTCGGAGGCGGTTGCCGCGCCCGACAAATTTCTTAGCGATTTGGTCGTCAAATCCTATCATACGATTGCGTCAGCCTGACGAATGAGACGATTCATTGCAGCAATCATAGTTGGCGTTGTTGCCACCGCACTCATCTGTGTGCTGCATGCGAGCGGTGTGCTGCTGCGCGTGGAAATGGCGTTTTCCGAGATGGTATCGCCTTACGGGTCGGCGACCCGACTCGTGGGCGACAAATGGCAATACTTTTTCGTTACCGTCTTCGCGTTTGGGGTCGCTTACGTCACCGTGGCGAATCGACGGCGCGCGCGGGTCTATGGGATCGTCGGCGCGCTGGTCCTCGAGCTCATTGCGCTCTCCTGGGTTTTTTCGCTCTACAAGGTTTTCTTCCAGCCGTTCCCATCCGTCGCAGCAGTCCTCGTCGCCTTTGCTGGCGGTAAGATCGCGGGATTTTTCGTGGGTCGCAGTCGCAGGTCGACCACGGCGCGTCGTGCCTTCGCCGGTCGACTGAATCCGGAACAGATCGCGCGCGTCGGGTCCGGCGAGATCGCCTTCAATGGTGAAGCGAAGCGCTACGAGTCGACCGTGCTGGTGTGCGATATCGCGAATAAATACGAACTCGCCGACGACGCGAACCCGGCGCGTTACGCCGAGCTAACCACGCGTTTCATGACTCGCGCGAGCGAACTATTGCTGGAGGCGGGGGCGTATCTCCAATCCTCCGACGGTGAGGGAATCGTCGCCATTTTTGGTTTTCCAGAATTCTTTAGCGACCATGCCGAACGTGCGGTGCGCGCCGGTTTTGACTTATTTCGGACGTTCACGGATTTGCGTGAGGCCGATACTTCCGAGTCCAACGCCCAGCTCGATGTGCATGTCGGAATTAGTTCCGGCTCGATGATCGCGGCGCCGGTGGGCGAAGCGGGTCGCACTGAACTTCTCACCGCGGGTGAGCCGGTGGAATTATCGCGCCGCTTCTGCGTCGCAAATCGCTTCTACGGTTCTCATGTACTGGTCGGGCCGCGCACTTTTGAACTTGCCAACGAAGCGGTCATCGCGCGCCCGATCGATTTCCTAAGCGGAGTGAATGCGCAGGAACGGCATGAGATTTACGAACCGCTCGCGCTCACGGCCGGAGCGCCGGAGGACCTCATCACACGTCGCGATTTTTTCTGGAACGGCGTCGTTTTCTATCGCGAGCGCCGCTGGGGCGAAGCTTACACCGAGTTCCAAAAGGCGCGCCTGCCCGGTGATGCGCCCGATGCGCCGCTCGAGCTTTATCTCCGACGGCTCGAGCCGCTCGCGCTGCACCTCACCGATTTGCCCAACGATTAACCGTTGAGAAGGACGGAATATCCCGCCGCGCTCAAGAATCTGATCGCGCAGTTGCGTCAAATGCCAGGCGTGGGGCCGCGCTCGGCCGAACGCATCGCGCTCTGGATGATCCAGGCCAAAGGGAATCAGCCTCTGCAAATAGCGCTGGCCATCCAAACCACGAAAGCGTCCGTCACGCCCTGCGCGCTTTGCGGCTTCTTCGCCACGGAAGCGCTGTGTGAAATTTGCCGTGATGACACCCGCGCCCGCGATTTACTCTGCGTCGTCGAGCAGCCCACCGACATTTTACCGCTGGAAAAAACGAGCGCTTTTCGCGGCCTCTATCATTCGTTAGGAGGCCGCATTTCTCCGCTCGATCATATCGCGCCGGAAGATTTGCGGATTCAACTTCTCCTCGACCGGGTGGAGCGTGAGCAGTTCTCCGAAATTATATTCGCTCTTTCGGCCGACGTGGAAGGCGAAGCGACCACGAATTATCTCGTCGATCTGTTGCGAGGGAAGGGGATTAATCTCACGCGCATCGCCCACGGCCTGCCCGCCGGCGGCGGACTCGAAAGCGCCGACGAATTAACGCTGTATCAGGCGCTCTCCGGCCGCACGAAACTCACGCGCCCCTAGCCCGTCATCCCGAGCGAAGCCGAGAGACCCCGCCGCGTGACGAGCGGCTGCATCTCATATGCCGCAACGGGGTTTCTCGACTTCGCTCGAAATGACCGCGAGAAGTAGGCGACGCCGCTAGTTTTCCCGCGGGGTCCCTCGACTTTCGCTCGGGATGACCCTCCTTGCGTTGCGTTCCCACTTCGGCGCCGCTAATTTCCCCGTCATGTCCTGCGCGAAAATCGATCCGTCGCTGCACCAGTCGCAAAAGCCGCCCTGGATCAAAGTCCGGTTGCCGTCGAACCCCGTCTTTTTCTCGACCAAAGCGCTCATCTCCGACCTCCGTCTCCACACCGTTTGCGAAAGCGCGCAGTGCCCGAACCGCTGGGAGTGCTGGAGCGGCGGCACCGCTACTTTCATGATCGCGGGTGAACGCTGCACGCGCGCGGGCGGATTTTGCGCGGTCTCGACCGCAAAACCGGGTCCGGTGGAAATCGATGAACCACAGCGCGTGGCCGAAGGCGTGAAACGTCTTGGCTTGAAGCATGTCGTGATCACCGCGGTCGCGCGCGATGACTTGCAGGACGGCGGCGCCGAGCACTTCGCGCAAACGATCCGCGCGATTCGCGAGATGGATCCATCAATCGTGATCGAAGTGCTGGTTCCCGATTTTCATGCGCGCGACTGGTGCGTGCAGATCGTGCTCGACGCTGCGCCCGACATTTTTAATCACAACATGGAGACGGTGGAACGCCTGACGCCGCTGGTGCGTTCGCGGGCAAAATATCGGACCTCGCTTAGCACCCTGGCACGTGCGAAGACGCTGGCGCCGGAGATCGTCACCAAAAGTGGCATCATGCTGGGACTCGGCGAAACGGAGCTCGAGCTCTTTCAGTCGATGGACGACCTGCGCGAAGTCGGCTGCGAAGTGCTGACGCTCGGCCAGTATCTGCGTCCGACACCGCAGCATCTGCCCGTCATTGAGTACATCACGCCGGAGGCATTCCAGAATTACGGCGACATCGCGCGGACGAAGGGCTTTACCTACGTCGCCTCTGGTCCGCTTGTGCGCAGCTCCTATCACGCGGCGGATTTCACGCCGGTAAAACGCAGCTAATGGAGAGCACGCCCGGTGGATCGGCCGTTCCGCCGGCGACGCTTTCGCTTCGTGTAGCAGCGATTATCCCCGCGGTGTGCGAGGAACAACATATCGGCGACGTCGTGCGTCGCACCCGCGCGCTGCTCGATCGCGTCCTGGTCGTCGACGATGGTTCGATCGATGAAACGTCCACGCGCGCGCGCGCAGCTGGCGCGGAAGTGATCGTGCATCCGCTCAATCGCGGCAAAGGCGACTCGATTAAAAGCGGATTGAATCGCTGGCAGAAGGAAGCTGACGTCGATTACATGATTGTGCTTGATGCGGACGGCCAGCATCTGCCCGAGGAAATTGCGCGCTTCATTGCCGCCGCCGAACGCACGCGCGCAAAAATGCTCATCGGCACGCGGATGAATGACGTTTCCACCATGCCGCTGCTGCGACGCTTGGTGAACCGCTTCATGAGCGGCCAGATCAGCCGGCTGTGTGGACAGGCCATTCCCGACACCCAATGCGGATTCCGCATGATCCACCGCGACGTCGTACCGGATTTGTTAGGCGGTGCCGATCGCTTCGACTACGAAACAGAAATGCTGATCATCGCCAGCCGCAAAGGAATCAAAATCGAAGCGGTCCCCATCACCACCGTCTACGCCGACGAAACGAGCAGCATCAGTCCTGTCCGCGATACGTTGCGGTTCTTCAGATTGATGCGGCGCTATCGACGTTGACAGACTAACGAGAACAAGATCAGCGACGCCTGCGGGGAGCACGCGTCGCTCGAAAAGTAAGTGGCTTAGTCAGGGAAAGTGTGGGGCGCACAGCGGGTAGGCGTTCGCTCGCCTGGTTAGACCTCCTTCGTGGCTGCGGGAAGGCTAATCGCTCGAACAGACGCGACGAAACCCGTTGCGATCAAGCACACGCGGACAAAGTCCCAAATAAGCCATCGGCGCGCGAGCTGCACAGACTCTGCATCCGTGGCTGTGATGCGACCAATAGCCGTACCATACAACTGATGAATCATCGGCCAAAACACTGTCGGTGTGATCGCCCAGATGATCAGAAACATGATGACAGCTAGCCAAAGGCAAAAGTGGCCGCGCGACCTCCAGCCACTAATCAGCGCGCCGATGCTGCCGATCGCAATCAGCGCAGAAAGCGGAATGAAGAAGTCTCCCGGGTCGATAGGATAGCGCTTTCCATACGGGAGAAGCGCGAAAGAACTCGGGAGCGAGGCGCTCCAAGCACCAGCCACCACGACTAAGTCGAACAGCTTCGCGCCCAAGCCCACCGCCCAGCCGAATATGGCTATCCAAAGGAAGATGCGCATCGCTTTCATGGGAGGTGCGTAGACCTAACTAGATTTAGGCCTCAACCTGCGGTCTAGCACGGTTAATTCTTGGTTACAACAATCCGCGATTACGGAAGTCGCCGAAGTTTTTGCCGGCGGAGCGCTCGATCATGTCGATGGTGAACTTGAGCAGGCAGACTTCCCAGGCGTCGTCGACGCCCTGGATGATGGCGCTGAGCGGGTCTTCGGCGTTATCGACGTGCGCCTTGGTGCGATCGAGCACGTTGCCGATCGTATCGCGGAAACGTTCCTCCGTGACCGCCGTTTTGCGGAATTGGAATCCGTATTTTAAAACGACGAAATCGAGACCGCGCTCGCGCAAGCGTTCGACGAACTGCTGGGCCTGGTCGCCAAAGCCATCGAGCATGAGGCGGGCGTAATGCGCCGGGCTGAGAATCTGCGGTCGCTCGGCGTCGATGCGGCCGGTGCGGACGCGGACTTCGTTCGCCTGGTCCATCAGCTCGGAGACGAGAAAGAAGTTAAAGCTGGTCGTGCCGAAGGTGCTGATGCTGCGCTCGGGCGCCCGGATGACCTCGGTGTTTTCGAGGGCGTATTCAATGTCGTCGCGTTTCAAAATGTGAGGTGAAGATACAGTCCGCGACGAAGGCGCGCAATGCAGGTAGGGGCGATTGACCTCAATCGCCCGGT
>JBBQHM010000104.1:0-7677 GCA_038323965.1 Chthoniobacterales bacterium
GCCTTCCTTGTGATACACATGCGACTCCGTATTTACCCACACCTGGCCGTTGCCACCACCGGCAGCGGGTGCAACAAGAATGAGAAGTGCGCGTATCATCGCCGGATCCTGATCCTATTCTAACATTCTGTCACGCTCAAATGAGCGCGCCTGCGCGACTCACCATTGCGCGTTTCTACTTCCTTTTCTTAATCCACTTCTCCACCCGCTCCTGCAGCAGATCCAGCGGCATGGCGCCGCCATTCAGTAATTCATCATGGAAGGCCTTGATGTCGAAATTCGGCCCGAGATCCGTCTTCGCTTCGTCACGCAACTTACGAATCGCTAGCTGCCCCATCTTGTAGGCCAGCGCCTGTCCTGGCCACGCGATGTAACGGTCCGCTTCGGTCTGGGCCATGGCGTCGTTGGCATCGTTGGCGTGCATGTACTCAATCACCTTCTCGCGGCTCCAGTTCTTGTCGTGAATGCCGGTATCGACCACCAGCCGAACCGCACGAAATAGTTCCGAGTTCAACCTGCCGTAGTCCGACACCGGATCTTTATAGAACCCGATCTCCTTCCCCAGCTCTTCCGCGTAAAGTGCCCAACCCTCGGCATAGGCTGAGTAAAAGCCATGCTGTCGGAATTTCGGGAGGTCCGGCAATGTCTGCGCAATACTAATTTGCATGTGATGGCCCGGCACTCCTTCATGGTACGCGACTGCTTCGTTGTTAATCAGTTTCCGCTTCGTCGGATCAGCCACCGCCACCACCACACGTCCCGGACGCTTTCCATCCGGCGTCCCCGCGACGTAGTGCGTCGCCTCAGCCTTCGCGAAATCCGGGATGGGCTCCACCGTCACCGGCGCCATCGGCAACAACCCGAACAGCTCTGGCAGCTTCGGCTGCATTCCGTCGATGTACTTCTTAAAATCATCGACAATCTGCTGCTCGTTTCGCGGCTGCCACTTCGCATCGTTGTTGATCGCCTCGCGGAAACTGGCCAGATCTTTCTTTCCCTGCGCCTGGGCCAGCTTCGTCATTTCCGCCGTAATGCGTTCTACCTCTTTCAGCCCAATCTCATGCACCTCCGCCGGCGTTACCTCCATCGTCGTCATCGTCTTCACCGCTTCCGCGTAGCGTCGCTTGCCGTCCGGCAGGCTTTCGATCGAGAGCTCTGTCCGCCCTTTCGGGTCGTACTCGGTCCGCAGGAATTCCGCGAACTTCTTATAGGCCGGAACGACCTCGTCATTCACCGTCTGCGTGATCTCACCGGTCAGCCGTTTCTTATCCTCGTTAGAAAATTCCGCCGGAAACTTCGTTGTCGGCAGGAGAAACGGATTCGCCGACACGATCCCGTCGCATTGTCCGGGCAACTTCTCGAGCACCAGCTTCGGCGGCATCAACCCATCTTTTAATCCCTGACGCATCACCTCGGTCGTCTGCTCGAGGACGCGGGGAATCTGGTGCAGCCGTGAAATATAATCCTGATAGTGCGGCACGGAGTCGAGCGGCACCGCGAGCGGCAAATCAGCCAGCCGGGTCTGAATGCCGTTCTGCTGGTTCACCGGCATCTCGTAGTTCTTGAGGTCGTAGTTAATGTCCTCCCGCTCGATTTGCCTCTCCAGCACCTGATGGCTCAGCACATCCTTATCACCCATTCCGTCGGTTCGGATCGCCTTTAGCCGCTTCAAAAAATCATCGGCCTCCGCATGTTGGCGCGCGATTTCCGCCAGGGAATATTGTCCGAGCAACGAGTTGTAGCGGTAATCGCCAAAAGACGTCGCCCGTTCCGGCGAATTCTTGAGGCTCGTCTCATAAAACTCGTCGAACAATTTATTCTGCTGCGCCATCCGATCGACCAACGGCGCCGTCTGAGCGAAGGCCGGCGCAGAGAGCGCGAGCACAAAACCAAATAGAAAATATCGCATCGGCCAATCTAACTCCCACTTCCAGAATCCGCATTTCCCTTCCCCGGTCATCCCAAACTAAATCTGCGGACAAAACTTCCCTTCTCGCACCTCCATTCCGAAATCCGTAAGCCGCCTTCCGCATTTCCTGATTACTTCCAATTAATCTTTTTGTTAGGAAATAGCCGCCTTAGCAAACGCTCGGATTAACCCTCAGCCGGATATAAATCATGAATCGTAGAGGCACGGCAGGGAGCTGGTTCTCTGGGTACGCTCCCAGTCGAACGTGCTCGTTTCGGCAAGCACCCGAGAATTGCCGAGGATGTTGTAGAGGCGGTCGTGTCGGCCGCAACCTTTCTTGTGAAGGGGCAACTTATTCATTGCCGGGGCATATGCGGCCGTGGTCTAGTGCAGCATGAAGAAATTCGCTTACGTCGTTCTCTCAGCTACCGCCCTTTCGTTGCTCGCCATTTCATCCGCTCCCGCTGAAAGCCAAAAAGCAGCGGCGAACCAGGCCGCACAGCCTAAGATTACCAAGGCTGATGCGCAGCGTATCGTCATGCAAAAGAATCCGGGGGCGAAGGTGGTCTCCACCACCGAGGCGACCATGGCGGGTCACAAAGTTTGGGCATTAAGCGTCATCACCACCGGCGGTAACGTTTCCAAAAAAATCTACGTCGACCAGGAAACGGGTAAAATTACCTACTAAAAATCCGGCGATGCGGCTGAGACAGCCGCTAAAATCGGCGCCTTCCTTTGGGATGTCGGTGCAAGGCCTCAAGGACGCGCACCGCACGGCCCCTGCCTATTTCTTCTCTAACAGCGGCAGGAACGCTTCGTAGTGTTCCAGTTTCATTCGTTCGATCGGGACGAAATGAAAGGCGGCCGAGTTGACGGAGTAGCGTTGTCCCGTCGGCGAGGTGGGATCGGGAAAGAGGTGGCCCAGGTGAGCGTTGCTCCGTTTTGCGCGCACCTCCGTGCGCTGCATCTCGTGCGAGTTGTCGAGGCCCTCGACCAGGAGATCCTTCGAGATTGGTTTACTGAATGACGGCATTCCCACGCCGCCATCGAATTTATCCACCGAAGTGAAGAGTGGTTCGTTGGTAATGATATCGACGTAGATGCCGGGACGGTCGTTGTTCCAGAATTCGTTTTGGTAAGGCATCTGAGTCCCGCTTTGACGTACGACATCGTACTGCTCCGGCTTTAATCGGTGTTTCAGTTCGGCGTCGCTCGGCACCGGCCGGTTCGGATCGAAACCGACGATCTCCTTCGTTTCTTTTTGCTCGATGAAGAAGAAATAAATCCCTCCAACAGCAAGCGCGGTTACGATGATGAGCCCGACGTAGGTGCTGACCGTCGACTTTTCTTCGCTGGTGATTCTGGTCCCGTCCATGTGATAGCGCTGAGGTGATTTAAGCAGAGATGCGCCACGCCCGGCAACCACGATCTCGGCTGATTGAGAAACGTCGCAACGGAAGATTCGGGCCGTTCTCGCTAAATTGGCTTAGGTGGCCGCTGATCGAGGCGATTCGTCTGCGTTGGTGAAATTCCCGTTGGTCGCCAGCCCGCTCGGAGCCGTAACTTGAAAGAAAGCTTGCCAGATTCGCGACACTGGCGCTTCCCTCAAGAACCGTAATGATCCGACCGCCCGGCCCACAGACACTCGGTTATGCGTTCCTAATATCGGAAGCCTTACTAAGCGTCTCGCGGCGCTCACGGGGAACGGGCGTGAAGAAGGATAAAAGTACGCTGCGTATTCTATGGCTAACGATCGCCATAAGCGTCGCAGCGAGTGTCTACCTCGCGCTGCATGCCACCATGGGAGATCTATTCCATCCGACTGCGTTCCAATGGATGGCGGTCGCGCTTTTTGTTTTGGGCATTCTTATCCGCTGGTGGGCCATCATCGTGCTGGGTCGCTTCTTTACGGTCGATGTGCAAATAGAAGCCGATCATGAGCTCGTCGACCGCGGGCCTTTCCATTTCGTGCGGCACCCGTCCTACGCCGGCGTGTTGCTGGCGTTTGTCGGGTTTGGATTATCGCTCATGAACTGGATTGCTCTCGTCGTCTTGATCGTTCCGATCTTCGCAGCGTTCGTGTACCGGATGAATGTCGAAGAAAAAGCACTGACCGGTGCGCTCGGGGATGGGTATCTCAAATACATGAGGCGCACCGAACGCCTAATACCCGGGATCTACTAGCTTCTGTCGTCCCGTTCGCGCCAGGTTTGGTTCGAGATCTCGACACCAGTCCACCCTTTGTTCACAGGAATGGCGACATGTCTGCGGCATTAACCCGGAAACAACCGGCGAAGGAAAAGCGTTCTGCGCGACCACGTTGCGATCGCTGGCGGAAATGTACACCGCCGCACCGCCGGAACATCGGTCAGTCAGGTAAGCGCGTTAGTATCCTCCAGGCGGCGGCGCTGGCCGTCCTGCCTCCGCTGCTGGCAGTGGCCGTGAATTGCCGATCTGGGACGGCGGCAAGGTAGTCGCTGTTTGCTCGCTATAGTCATCTGCGCAACCCGACAGTAGCGTTACGGCAGTCGCACTAACGAGACTTATAATTAACAGTTTCATGGAGGTTTCCTTCTTTGTTTTTACTGCTCTGATATTGGTGAACCAGCGGGAGCACTAGCTGCTATCGCTATTTCCCTTCAGATGATGATGCACGCGGTCTAAACCGACAAGTACATCCCCCGTCAGGCGGTCGAGCTTCTCGTGCAAATGCGCAATTTCTAATTCAGCCTTCAGGTTGATGTCGTACTCGATGTCGGCGTGGACACGGTCCTTGGCGGCCTGGCGATTCTGGCTTAGCAGAACGAAGACGGAGAGGAAAATCGCTTCCAGCGAAACGGCAAGCGTGAGGAAACCGAACGGATAGGGATCAAACTGCGGGATCCCAGGGACATGCAGCCAGTTGACTACCAGCCAGAAGGCGAAGATGCCGACATGAATAAGTAGAAAAGGTATGCTGCCGGCAAACTCGGCGATCCAATCCGCTGACTTCTGCACGAGTGTCCGCTTGTCCTCAGACTCTTCATTCACATTGCGCGTGGCGGTGTGGCGAAGTCGCTCGACCGTCTCGCGGTGCCGCCGCCCCATCGCGGCCAGCATGTCCATCGCAGCCTTGGGGCGGAGCTCGAGGAATCTTTCCAGGTCCTTGCGATCGAGTCGAAGGGTCTGGGTTTGCTTGATAGCCACGACAGACGCACTGCGCGTGCCGC
This sequence comes from Chthoniobacterales bacterium, assembly GCA_038323965.1. Lineage (GTDB taxonomy): Bacteria > Verrucomicrobiota > Verrucomicrobiia > Chthoniobacterales > UBA10450 > JBBQHM01. Next base: position 5,119 of record JBBQHM010000104.1, read on the forward strand.
GATCAAGCATCGAGAGCTCGCCGAAGAAATCACCCCGGGTGGCAACTTCAAGCACGATCCGCTCACCGGTATCGTTCTTGAAGAATACTTCCACTTCGCCGGAGCTAATGACGTAGATCGCATCGCCGGGATCGCCATAGTTGAAAATCGTGGCCCCGCTCTCGAACGAGACAAAATCGAGCTGCGCGGCCAGCTCTGTGCGCTCGTGTTCGTCCAGCAGCTGGAATAACGGGACTTCCTGCAGCAGATCCGCTTCTGGGGACATGACGCAGAGTTTGCGTTGTCGGTCGAAAAGTAAAGCGTTGCGAAACGCGATCTTCGGTAGCGGTGTTTGCCATTGCCTCAAATTCCGTTTCAGCTAGGAGTGGGAGATGGGCGGGCAACACAGTCATTCCGAAGTCGCAAAAGATTTCGGCAAAGCATTTGCGATCGGCGTCGGACTCAACCTCGCCTACGTCGTCGTCCAGTTGTTCTACGGTATTTTCGCGCACTCAGTCGCGTTGCTCGCCGATGCCGGTCACAATTTCGGCGATGTCCTCGGGCTTCTGCTGGCGTGGGGTGCAATGCGTTTGGCAAAGACACGCCCGACAACTCATCGCACTTATGGGCTGGGCCGTTCTACCATCCTTGCCGCTCTCGCGAACGCCGCATTTCTCCTCGTCGCAGTGGGAGGAATCACTTGGGAAGCCATTCGTCGACTCGATAATCCAGGCCCGGTCGCAGGCCCGACGGTGATCTGGGTTGCGATGATAGGCGTCGCGATTAATACGATCACCGCGCTGCTATTCATCTCTGGCCGCAAAGGCGATCTCAACATTCGCGCAGCGTTCATGCACATGGCCGCGGACGCCGCAGTCTCGGCCGCGGTGGTGGTCGCGGGCGTCATCATTGTTTTCACCGGGAAGACCATCGTCGACCCGGTGGCAAGTCTGCTGATTAACGCTGTGATTGTCTGGGGCACTTGGAAGCTACTTCGGGATTCTTTAAAAATGGCGCTGGATGTAGTGCCCGACGGAGTTGACCCGATCGCGGTGCGCGATTACCTCGCTACCCAACCCGGGGTCATGGCTGTGCACGATCTTCACATCTGGCCGCTGAGCACCACGGAAACGGCGCTTACCGCCCACATCGTCAAGCCGGATGGCGTGATCGACGACTCGCTGTTATGCCGAATCAAAAACGGGCTGCAGGAACGATTTCATATCGAGCACGTGACCGTGCAATGTGAGTGCGGCGATCCATTACATCCCTGCGAACAGGAGCCGGAGCACGTGGTATGACAATCAAAAGGATCTCCGCGGTAGGAATCTCGATTCTCGCGCTCACGCTGGGAGTAAACGTTGCCAACGCGACGACGAAGGGATTGAGCCAGATCGTAACTCCCGACCTGCAACCGGCGGGCGATCTTTCACTCAGCGCGCAGGTGCAAAGTAAAGAAATCGCGAACCCCTACGAAGCACAATTAGAGATTGGCCTTACCGATTTCGCGGAAGTTGCGGTCTTCAAGGGCTTCGATCCCAACGAGCTCATCTTCGGGACTGAAATAGGACTGCTGCGGAAAGAGCCTTACCTGCTCTCCATTGGATTTGTAAACTGGTCGCCGCATAGTCGCGTCGATCCGCAGCCTTTTATCGAGGCCGGCTACTACACCGAGCATCATAAGATCATCGCGGGCGCGATTCGAGCCGGAAACAAGAACGAAGCGATCCTGGGCTACGCTTATGATTTTAACAAAAGCTGGCGTGCGCAAGTTGACTTCCAAAGCGGGAAAGAAAACTCAGCGACTCTCGGCGTGACTTGGAATATCACTACTGATTTCCAAGTGAACCCGGCGATCTATTTCTCGAATTATCACCCGGAGCGTATCAAAGGTTACGTCGTCTTTACTTATACCCTCCACCTCTGGGGAGATAAGGTCACAACGAAGTAATCCTGGGTTAAACGTCAATCGTTCGCGCGAACCCGCGAACCGGCGATAGTCCTGAATGAGGACTAAAGACCATGCGTAAGGCCGAACCTGCTAAGCCGGTGCCATCGCGAGTGCTGGTGCTGGTCGACGAATCGAATGTCGGGAGCTCTGTCCGTACCGCCGGACGCGGACTGGACTGGCTTGCCCTGCGCAATTTCCTGGTAGCTCCGGATTCGGGTCGGGAATTAATCGAAATGGTAGTCTATGCCGGGCTGCCGCCGCCAATCCCGCTGTGGCAGGATGAGCGAGATAAGAAAAATAAATTCATGCATTGGCTGCGCTCCAATGGTTTCATGGTGGTGACGAAGGATGGCGCGCCCGCAGAGGAAGGTCACTACAAGGCGAACGTTGATGTGATGATGGCAATCGACGCGCTGGAGCTCTCTTTGGAAATGCGGCCAGACGTTGTTATTCTGGTTACCGGTGATGCGGACTTCGCTTACCTGGCGATCAAATTGCGACGACATGGCATTCGCGTGGAGGTGGCATCGGTTGCGCAAAATCTCGGGAACAACCTCAAGGCAGCCGCGAATGCTACAATCGATCTGGCGCCTTTATTCCGGACTTTCGAATTAAAGCTACCATCCGAT
>JBBQHM010000105.1:0-7666 GCA_038323965.1 Chthoniobacterales bacterium
AAGAAATTTTTCAAGCCGCTCAAATTGCGGCAACCACTCTTCCACGGTGGCGTCAGATGCACTGAGCGCGCTCGCTTTGTGCATTTCCGTGGATGCGTTTTTCCAATCTCGGAGACGCCATAATGCCGTTGCGCGCATGACGTGACGTTCCGCCGTCTCCTGCGCTGCGAGCGCGCGCGTGCGGAATGCGAGAACGTCGCGCCAGCGAAATTGGTCCACATAGAGCCCGGCGATCTTGTCGCACGTCGCCGCGCCGGTTACACGCGATGGCTTACTGCGAAGATAAGCGTTCCAGAATTGTTCCGCGCCTTTCTCGTCCTTGCGCTCCAACGCGATGTCGCCGCGAATATCATCGATCACCGCCGGCCGCGGCTGAACGGTGCGCTCGAATTCATTGAGCGTAGCTTCGCATCGATCGAAATCCTTTAACTCAATCAACGTCCGCGCCAACTTTTCCCATGCGCTGGCATCGCGAGGATTTGCGTCCACGATTCGTCGCGTGATTTCCGCGGCCGCGGTCTTATTTTCCGCGGTCTCCGCCGCCTTCAGTTCTGCGCGAAGACTCGCGATCGGGTCAGGCGCACCGCTGCCAAAGCCGGCTGCACCAATCGAAAACGCCAGCGCGATAAAATAGTGACGCGGGATGATGGCCGATTAACAACACTGGTCCCGAGCCACGCAAGAATTAACGGTGGATGCGGTAAATGGCATCCACGAGCCGCTGTCCCTTCCTGCTTGGCAAAAGCGTTTGTTCCATCTGATTCATCACGTAGGCGAAACCAATTCCGTTTTCAGGATCGGCAAAAGCGTTGCTGCCGCCTGCCCCCGGATGACCGAACGCCTCTCGGCACGTCCCAAAAATTCCGCGGTCAGAATTCAGCATAAAGCCCGCAGAGAAGGATGTCGGAATCCCGAAGACTCGATCAACTCCTTCGGTCAAAGGCGTCGTCATCCATGCCAAAGTTTTTGCGTCAAAGAAGCGGCGACCACCGATTTCACCATGGTTCGCCAGCATGCCGTAAAACTTTGCCAGCGCGGTGGCATTCCCGATTCCGCTGAAGGAGGAGATTTCGAGGGCGCGCAGCTCTGGCTTATTCATTGCGCTCACTGCATGCAGCCCGGCGGGGGAAGTGAAGGTGGCGCGCTGCAGTGTTCCCGGCACGGATAGTTGACGATAAAACTCTGCAGGTTCCGGCGGTGGTCCGCTTTTGGCAGCGTAAATCGTCGCGCAACGATCGTTCAGGTCCGGTGGCAGGCCGATCCAAAGATCGAGGTCCAACGGGGCGGCAAAGTGGATTCGCCAGTATTTCGCGATCGACATTCCGGCGACGCGTCGGACCAGTTCATCGACCAGGAAACCGTAGGTCCGGGCATGATAACCGTGCCCATCCGCAACCGCCCAGAGCGGCCGCTGTCTTTCCAGTGCTGCAATGACGGCGGCGTAATCGGTGATTGAGACTGCAACGTCGAGCGCGCTGAGCCCGGCCTGATGCGACATGACCTGTGCAATCGTGAGTTGCCCCTTTCCGTTTTGTGCGAACTCGGGCCAATACCTCTCCACCCGATCGAGAATATTCCCGTCGTTTTCCTGCAACGCGTGGAGCAGACATGCGCTTGCGACGCCCTTGGTGGCAGACCATACCAGCACGATCGTGTCTGGAGTCCACGCCTGTTGCCAGTTCGCGTCGCGAAAGCCGCCTTCGAGTTCAAGAACAGACTCACCGTCCTGCCAGATCGAGACCGCTGCCCCCAATTCGCCATGGCGCGCAAAGTTTTCGTGGAAGAGCGGCGCGACTTTTTCGCGAAGCTGCTCTGGGTTCAATCGCACGCTTGATCTTGGCACGACAGCCGTCGCGCCTGCAACCGCCAGCAGACGCGGGACGATCTAAAGCGATTTATGCAGAACCTGCAGATCCGGATCGCGCTTTGCGATATCGCGGAAGGTCGCATCCATCTTGAAGCTGATCTGGAGATGTTTACGCGCGTCCCGCAAATTGCCGAGCAACGCGTCGTAGCAACCCATGTTGTAATAATAAATTGGTTCGCTCTGCAAAGTTGGCGGGCCCTTGAGCAAAAGCTCTTTCGCCTTGGCCGTTTTGCCGATCTGGTGCAGGCAGAAACCGGCGTGCAAAAATCCGGCGCTAACGTGCGGCGCGATGCGGCAGAGCTTGCGGCTCATGGTGAGCGCGCGCGTCCACTGCTTCTTTTTCATCAGGTGATGCAAACGCAATTGCAGCACTTCCGGGCGATCCTGAAACGCCTGTTCAAGCGCGTTAAGTTCGGCTAGCGACTCGCGCACCATACCCAGCTCTGCGTATCCGCAGGCCGACCGGAACATCCACTCGAAGTTCACGGGGTATCCTTTTAGCATGAACCTTGCCTCCGAAGGCAAGCACCTTGTGAATAACTTTGCTAAAGGAGCGTTTCGAGTTCGCTAACGCGTTGCTCAAAAAGGGCCACGGTCGCACGCACCGGCTCCGGTTTCGTCATGTCGACTCCGGCGTCGCGCAAAGTATCGAGCGGGAACTTCGAACCGCCCGAGTTTAAAAACGCGAGATACTTCTCGACCGCACCCGATTCCGACGAGAGCACCCCTTGGGAGAGAGCGACCGCAGCCGACAAGCCCGTCGCATATTTATAAACATAGAAGGCGCTGTAGAAGTGGGGAATACGCAGGCACTCCAGGTCCAACTGCGGGTCGAGCACGATCGCGTCGCCGAAGTAGGTGTTGAGCAATTTGCGGTATTCAGTTTTGAAAACTTCCAGCGTGAGCGCGTCGCCTGATTCTTCGATGGCGTGGATGATTTTCTCGAACTCGGCGAACATGGTCTGTCGAAACACGGTGCCGCGAATATCATCGATCTGTCGGTTGATGATGTAGGCGCGCATCTTCGCATCGCTGGTTTGTTCGAGAAGAAAATGGGTCAGCAACTCTTCGTTAAATGTGCTGGCTACTTCCGCGAGGAAGATCGGGTAGTCATGATCTTGGAAAGATTGCGATTTCTGGGAAAACCAGGTGTGCATGGAGTGACCTGCCTCATGGGCCAGGGTGTAAACGTCCGAGAAGACGTCGTCCTTGTAGTTCATCAGAATGTAGGGTGGAGCGCCGTAGCTTCCGGAGGAGAACGCTCCACTCCGTTTGCCTTTCGTCTCATAACGATCGCACCAGCGCCCGCGCAGACCTCGCCCGAGCGTCTCAACATATTCCGCTCCGAGGGGCGCGAGGGCAGCGATCACTTTCTCGATCGCGTCGTCGAAACTCACCCTGGTTTCGATATTGGGTACTAGCGGCACGTAGGTGTCGTAGGCATGAAGCTCGTCCAGCTCCAAGACCCGCTGTCGCAGTTTGTAGTAACGCCGCATGGCCGGGAGCCCGTCGCGCACCGCGCTGATCAGATTGTCGTAAATCGCGACCGGCACATCGTCGCGGAAGAGCGACGCCTCGCGCGCGGAAGGAAAGTTTCGCACGCGCGCCCGAAAAACATCCGCCTTCACCGAATAACTAAGCGCCGCGGCCAGCGTGTACTGATGATCTTCGAACTCGGCGTAAAATTGATGGAACGCGCGCTTCCGCACCCCCGCGTCGCGTTTTTGCAAAAACGAACTGTAGCTACTTTGCGTGAGAGGCCGTTCCTGGCCTTTGTCATCGAGCAGCACGCCAAACTTCATGTCGACGTTGGTGAGCTGTGAGAACGCGTCGTCGTAGCCGTCTAGCGTCGCGGATCCCAACGCGAGCAATCGTTCCTCGCGTTCACTGAGAACATGGGGCCGCATTCTCCGCACTTTATGCAGGCTAATCCGCCACTCTGCCAGGGTCGGATCGCGCATGAATTCATCCCAGCGCTGGTCGTCGATCGCCTGGATTTCCGGCGCGACGAAGGCCGACACTTCGCCGATCTTCGTCATCAAATTTTGCAGCTGTCCCATGCGCGCGAGGTAATCGTTGTTGGCGCTATCCTCCGCTGACTGCAGCGCGGCGAAGTGAAACACGCGTTCTATTTTGAGATCGAGCTCGTTCTCAAAATTCAACAGGTCGAGCAGCGTTGAGGGCGATTCTCCAACCCGACCTTTCCATTCTGCCACTCGCGGATAAGTGCGCGTAATCCAGGCGACGTCCTCCTGCCATTTACTTATGTCCGCGAATAGGTGCGTGAGGTCCCACTTGTCGGAGTCGGGCACATCGGCGCGTGTTTGTACCGTGTTTTCGTCCATCGAGCGACTGCTATACGATTGGCGGCTGGCCGGTGCAACGATCCCCGGCGGGCAGTTCGCGCGAAGAACGCAGATGCCCTAATGAACGGCCGCTGTTTCCGAATTCTTCAATGCGCTTTCGCAGCCGGCTTCTGCGGGAAAATCAGGATCAACGCGATAATTACCACGAGGAGCGCGAACGAGGCCGTATAACGGCTTAGCGCCAGACCTCCTTTGGCGAGTGGTTTATCGAGAAAATCGCCGACGACGGCGCCGAGCGGTCGAGTCAGGATGAATGCCGCCCAAAACAAAACGGCGCGTGAAAGGCTCGTGAAATAATAGAGAAGAGCGGTCAACAGCAGCAAACTGCCAAACACCGCGGCCGCTCCGACGTAGCCCATTTCATTCGTATCAGCGACCCAATCGCCGAGCGCGGTTCCGAGAGTCTGCGAGAACATGATCGTGACCCAATAAAACACTTCAATCTTCGGGGTATTCACCGTCTCGATGGAGATGCTGCCGGTCGACCAGCGCCAGATCAGAAGCGACGCCAGCACGAAGAGGAGCAGGATCGTCGAACCGCCGGTGTAGCCGATACCGAGCGATCTGGTGCAATAATCCGCCAGGGTGGTGCCGACTGTCGTCGTCGCAACAATCGTGAGCCAGTAAAGGAACGGGTGAAATTTTTTCGCCCCGATTTGCACGAGCACCGCGGCGACGAAAATCACACCGAAAATTGCCGTGCCGATCAAATATCCAGAGCCTTTGGCGGCGGCCGTTGTTTCCCCAAGCCAAGACATGGTGACGGCGTCGCCGCCCGTTTCGCCGAGCGTGGTCGCAAGAATCTTAATGATCCAGAAGAGCAGTGTGACCTGTGGGACCTTTGCCACGAGGTCTCTGGTTCTTTCATCCATTGTCATGCTCCGATAATCATCCTGCTTCGTGACGCGACGTAGTCGACTGCACTATCTACTAAGGCAAACTCGTTTTCTCGAGCAACGTGAGAACTGCCGGGTGTTTCGAGATCAAACGCATCGCTTTTGCGAGTAAGAGTTTACCAGGCGACATCCGATGCCACGTCGAGGCGCCACTGGGATGCGGCAACGGAATGAGATCGAACTGCTGGCCGTTGTGATCGAGCGAAAACTTGCGGCCGATCACTTCGTCCAGTTTTTGGAAGACGATAAATTGTGAGATCGCAAGTTTGCCGATTGGAATCACGAGGCGCGGACGAAGAAGTTCGATCTCATCGTTGAGCCACGATGAACAGTTTCGGATTTCCGTCGGATCGGGCACGCGATCACCGCCGCCTGGCGCTTTCCCCGGGAAACAGCGATTGACCGCTGCGAAGTAAATGGCGGCGCGCATTCTCGCTTCGTCCATGCCACAGAATTCGTGGAACCACCGGAAAAGCGTCTTGCCGGCCGTGTGCGCAAACGGCCTTTTCAAAATCGGCTCACGCACGCCGGGTGCCTGTCCTACCAGCATGATTTCGCTGAGAATTGGTCCGCCCGAAACGGGTGGCGGAACGACACGCGGGCAACGCCGGCATTGTAGGAGGCGCGCGACGTGATCATTTAATTGCGCTTGTCGAATTGACGTTCTCGGCACGGATAAACTTAGTCCATCGCGCAACTCGGTCATCCCGAGCGAAGCCGAGGGACCCCGCCGAATAACCAGCCGCGTCGCTCGCGCTAACGCGGGGTCCCTCGGCTTCGCTCGGGATGACCGCAAGGGCGGGCGAGTTGTGCGGGGTTTCGCCGCGGCAGTTGCGGACGCACAGCGGGCGTTGAGATTCAGCCGAAATGGCGGTGGAATTTCGGGACTATTACGAGACGCTCGGCGTCGCCAAGACGGCAACTGCTGATGAGATAAAAAGCGCTTTCCGCAAACTCGCGCGCAAGCACCATCCCGACGTCGCGAAGGACAAGAAGGCGGCAGAGGAAAAGTTTAAGCAAATTAACGAGGCCTATGAAGTTCTGAGCGATGCGGACAAGCGCCGAAAGTACGATGAACTGGGCGCGAATTGGGATCGCCCGGGCGGGTTTCAGCCGCCGCCGAATTGGGGTGGGGGCGGTCACCGTAGAGGGCCCAATCCATTTGGTGGAGGAAATGGCGGCGGCGTTGAGTTCGAATTCGGCGGCACTGGTTTCAGCGATTTTTTCGAGACATTTTTCGGCGGCGGCCGTGGGCGTTCGGCCTCCGGAGGAATGGGACCACAAGGCGCGGGCGCAGAGCGCGGGAACGATGTCGAAGCCGACATCATGGTTCCGCTGGAAGAAGCGCTGAAAGGAGTGACGCGCCAGGTTTCCCTGCGCCGCGGCGAATCTTCCAAGGTCGAAACCTACCAGGTAAAGATTCCGCGCGGGGTGCGGGAAGGGCAGCGAATTCGGCTGGCGGGACAGGGCGAAGCAGGTGAGCGCGGTGGCCAAAGCGGCGATCTGTTTTTGCGCGTTCGGCTGGCACGTCATCCGGAGTTTTCTGTCGATGGCAACGATCTTGTGCACGAGGTTAAAATCGCTCCGGCGCAGGCGGTGCTCGGCGCCGAATTGCGCGTGCCGACGCTGGAGGGAGAAGCCAAACTGAAACTTCCTGCCGGCACGCAAGGGGGCCAGAAGTTCCGGCTACGGGGCTGCGGGTTGCCGGGCCTATCCGGCACGCGTGGGGATCTCTATGTGGCCGTTCAGATTCAGTTGCCTAAGGAACTGACCGATCGCGAGCGGGAACTTTGGACTGAATTAGCCAATATCAAGGAAGTCGCGTCATGAAAATATCATTGGGCACGGATCACGCCGGTTTCCGGTTGAAAGAAAAAGTGAAAGAGCTCGTCGTGTCGTTAGGGCACGAAGTGACGGACGTAGGCACTTTCAATGAGGAATCGGTCGATTATCCGGTCTTCATCCGCAAAGCCGCCGAGGCGGTTGCAAGTGGCGAGTGCGAGCGTGGAATCGTCTTTGGCGGTTCGGGCAACGGCGAGGCGATGGCGGCTAATAAAGTGCATGGGATACGATGCGCGCTTTGCTGGAATGAAGAGGTGGCGCGTCTTTCCCGGCAGCATAACGACGCAAATATGCTGTCGTTGGGTCAGCGAGTGATTCCGGAAGAGGTAGCGTTGAACGTCGTCCGGGCTTGGTTGACGACGAATTTCGATGGTGGCCGTCACGAACGGCGCGTCGAGATGTTAAACTCTGGCTGTTAGAGCCAAGGCCTGTCCGGCGATCTTCCGAGCGGCGGACCGCTGCCAGACGAGAGGTTGCGGGCCCGTGGGCTGGTCTGAAGAGAGCGCTCCTTGTGGCAGGGAGAACGGTATTGGCATTATAATTGCTAGAATAACCATACCTGTCACAATGATAACCTTCTCCTACCAAGCTCGGGATGCCTCCGGCCGGATTGTCTCCGGCGTCCAGGATGCTCTAAACGAAGATAATGCGGTAACCAGTCTCATGAGCCGCGGGCTCATGGTGCTTTCGCTCCA
>JBBQHM010000106.1:0-7656 GCA_038323965.1 Chthoniobacterales bacterium
CCCTCCTCCTGAAAGCGAACCCCACCCACGGTCATCCCGAGCGAAGCCGAGGGACCCCGTGGCGTAAGAGCGACGCGGCCAGATAGTCCACGGGGTCCCTCGGCTTCGCTCGGGATGACCGTTAGAAACTAATCTCCGCCGCGCCGAAGTACGGCAGCAGAATTTCTGGCAGCCGGATTGACCCGTCGGTTTGCTGATACGTCTCGATGAGCGCGACGAACAACCTAGGCAACGCAACGCCTGAGCCGTTGAGCGTGTGGCAAAATCGATTCTTCCCTTCGGCATCCTTGAAGCGCAAATTCATTCGACGCGCCTGAAAGTCCTCAAAGTTCGAACAGCTCGATACTTCCAGATAGGCCTTTTGTCCGGGTGCCCACACCTCGATGTCATACGTTTTCGCTGAACCGAAGGTCACGTCGCCGGTGCAAAGTTCTACAACGCGATAATGCAATCCAAGCAGCTGCAGCACACGCTCGGCGTCATGCGTCAGCGCTTCGTGCTCGGCGTAGGACGTTTCCGGCGTTGTCACTTTTACCAGTTCCACTTTGTCGAATTGATGAACTCGAATGATACCGCGTGTTTCGCGCCCGGCTGAGCCGGCTTCACGTCGGAAACAGGGGGTGTAGGCCGCGAACTTTTTCGGCAAAGCATCGACGTGCAGCAGTTCTTCCCGGTAAAAGTTCGTGACTGGAACTTCGGCCGTCGGCGCCAGGAACATCTCGTTCCCCGCCAGCCCATACATGTCATCCTCGAATTTCGGGAGTTGCGTGGTGCCGACCATGCACTCGCGTCGCACCAGAAAGGGCGGACTCATTTCGGTGTAGCCGTGCTCCCGCGTGTGCAGCTCCAGCAGGAAATTTATCAGGGCGCGTTCCAGTCTGGCGCCCGCCCCCGTGAAGCAAATGAATCCGCTGCCGCTGAGTTTTGCCGCGCGGTCGAGGTCGAATAATTTCAACGATTCGCCGAGGGCGACGTGGTCTCGAGCGCCCGCCAGCGTTGGCTTTTCGCCCCACTCGCGGACGGTGGGATTCTCACTCGCATCACGACCAATTGGCGCTTTCGCATGCGGCAGATTTGGGATCTGCAGCAGGAGTTCGCGCTGCTGATTTTCCGCTGCGGTCGCCTGCTCGTTGAGCGCGTTGAATTCATCCCCGATCGCCCGCACGCGATCTTCCAGGCCGGCGCTCGCTTCGCCTTTTCCGCGCAGCGCACCAATTTCCTTGCTCAGCTTTTTTCGTTCGGCCTGCAGCGTCTGCAGTGCCGTCTCCGTTTTCCGGCGTTCGCGGTCGATCCGCAGCAGCTCGTCGATCTTCGAGGCGTCATCGCCGCCCCGGGTGGCGAGACGTTCCTTCACAAAATCCGGTTGCTCACGGACAAGGCGGATATCGAGCATGCCCGCTGATATCAGGGCAGCGGGCGAACTGCAAATCACCGTGACAATAAATCGGGCGGGCAGATAGTTCTCACGTGGAACGGCTGAACTTATTAGGCGTAGCGCTGGGGCTGGCCGCGCTTGCCGGCATCAATCTTTATCTCACCGTTTTCGCAACCGGACTCGCCATCCATTTCCATTGGATCAATCTCGCGCCGCAGTTTCAATCGCTTGCTGTCCTGGGCGAACCGATCGTGCTGTGGATCGCCGGCGTCCTCTACGCGCTGGAATTTCTGGCTGATAAAGTTCCATGGCTCGATTCCGCCTGGGACGCCGTCCACACCGTCATCCGGCCGATCGGTGGCGCGATGCTCGCGATCCAGGTGCTCGGTCATCCCAGTCCGACTTTTAGCGTCGTCGTAGCCCTGCTCGCAGGCGGCACCAGCCTGCTGACCCACAGCGCGAAGGCGGCGACGCGTCTCGTTTCAAACACCTCGCCCGAGCCGTTCTCAAACATCGCACTAAGTCTCGGCGAAGATGCGGCGGTGGTCGGCGGCCTCGCCTTGATCCATTACAATCCCATTGTTGCACTCGGCGTTTTCGCGGCGCTGCTCGCGGGCTTCGCCTACTTCGCGCCGAAAGTTTTCCGCGCCGCCAAGGTGAAAATGTATCTCGTGCTGCAAAAATTAAACTTCCCGGCCGACGTTGGAACTCCGGTCACGTTGCCGATTGAATTACCGGCGCGCCTCGCACCGGTGTGGAGTCAGCAGGATAAGCTGGGCGATACCATCGCGTGGGCAGTTCCGTGCATTAGTGGGCGGGCGCGGGGAATCGCCGGAAATCTTTTCGGGGCGATTGTGGCCACGAATGAAGACGACCGCCGGATTGCGTTCATCGCTCGCAAGGGTCGCAGGTCGATCACGCACTTGATCGATTTGAACGACGTGACAATTTCGCGCGACCCGAAGTTCCTTTCCGAAAACCTGGTGATCTTTGCCACTGCAGGACGCGTCCCAAGGAACCTTTTTATTTTCCCGCGCACACGTGCGGCGCTGGTCGAACTGATCGCTCAAGATTTGAGAATTCGCATGAAGCGCTTGGACGCCGCAGGCGCGCAGGACGAACCTGTTTTGACCGCCTGATCGGCGTCGGCTACGCGGCCAACATGTTACCGGATTGGCAACGCTACGCTTCATCGCGAAATGCCGGCCGCATCCGCGAACGATCACTTCTTCCGCCGGCCCGAATTCCATCGGAGCTTGAGCTGCAGGCACGGTGGTTCACCGGAGAATTCGGCCGTGAATTTACCACAACAGCCGGCGATCAGATCGAAATCGTCCAACTTGGCACGTGGAATCGTGAAGCCGGCCCCGATTTCCGGGACGCATCGATTCGCACTTCCAGTGGCGCAATCAGTCGAGGCTGTATCGAGATCGATTTGGTCGATCGAAGCTGGGAAACTCATGGCCACGCCACGGATCCCGCTTTTGAGAGCACGGTCCTGCACATCTTTATCGAAAGCGGGGGGCGCGAATTCTTCACGCGCACCGTCTCGCATCGCAACGTGCCGCAGATTCAGCTCGATCTCTCGTCGCTGCGCGGAAATCTCGCCGCCGATGTCCCGCTGGCACGGCCGGGTCGCTGTCACGCGCCCTTGGGATCGTCGGATGTCTTGCATGTCGAAAGCATCCTCGCCGCCGCCGCGCGATTCCGTTTGCAACGCAAGGCGGACCGATTCCGCCGTGCCATCGAAAGCCACGGTCGAGATGAAGCGCTGTATCAAGCGATCGCAGCCGCCCTGGGTTACAAAAATAATCAGCTGCCGTTTACGCTCCTGACCCAGCGTCTTCCGTTGAAATTTCTGCAGGAAAAACCGGACGATGCCGAGGCGCTTTTGTTTGGCATCGGCGGATTTCTCCACGCCGCCGACCTCGCGGAATTCGTCCAGCCCACGCGCACTTACCTGCGCGGATTGTGGGACCGTTGGTGGCCGTATCGCAGCCCTCAGGAGCGACTGATATTACCCCGAGATATTTGGAATCTCAGCGGCTCTCGACCAATGAATCACCCGCAGCGACGACTGGGCGCGCTCGCCGCCATCGTCCAAATTTGGCCATCGCTCATTTCCTCACTAAACATCGATCTTAACGCGACCTCGCACTTGTTGCTGAGTTTGCGACACGACTTTTGGAGCACGCATTACACCGCCACCTCCGCCGCCTCGCCCAAGGAAGTCGCGCTCATCGGCGAGACGCGGTTTGCGGAACTGGTGGCCAACATATTCGTTCCCCTTTCGCTCGCGGAGGGACGCGATGGCTGGGACGATTACTCCACTCTTCCGGCGCAGCTCACAAATCGCGCGGTCGAGACGGCAGCGACTCGCTTATTTGGCAGCGACGAGCGCCGCAAAAACTACACTAAAACAGTCGCGCACCAGCAGGGCCTGCTGCAAATCTACGAAGACTTCTGTTTGCAGGATGATTCCGATTGCGAGCACTGCCCTTTCCCTGAGCAAATGCAGAAGTGGAAGTGAGGCTCCGCGCAGACGCGCGTTGCAATCCCCTGTCGAACTCCTAAAATCCTCGAACCAAATTGCGGGTGTAGTTCAATGGTAGAACGGCAGCTTCCCAAGCTGCATACGGGGGTTCGATTCCCCTCACCCGCTGATTACTAGTCCCAAGGGCGAACTAATGCGCCCCCTGTCAGCCACGCAGGAATGTCTCGTTATGATTCGACCAGCCATCCACACTCGATTTAATCCCTGCTTTTGGATTTTTTATCGGCTTTAGGTCACTGACCTTAACCACCGGTTTCTGTGCTTTCACTTTTGATTTTGTGTTTGTGTTCATGATTTGAATTTCGACTGCGCTACTCAGACGCCGTCTTATCAAGTCAGCGGCCGCCAGTCAACGTTCGTTTGCGGATAACTTTACGCACAGAGAAATTTTTCGGGACGGACAACACCGCAGCGTAATTGTTCCGGCAGACGATTACGTTTGGGTGCCGTGGAGAAAGCGCGCCTCGGAAGATCGATAACGCGCGCTTGTAATGCGTGGCCGCGAGATTCCGCCGACCCTGGCTTTGATAGAGCAACGCCATGTTGTTAAGTGTCACAGCGACGTCGATATGCTTTCGCCCAAGCAGCGTTTCCTTCAGGTCGAGAGCGTCCTGATAGAAAGTCTCCGCCGCAGTGAACTTGCCGGTTGCGTAGTAAGAAGCAGCTAAATTATTCAAGGTGACCGCGATCTCGTAAGCGTCCGGCTTCGCTGCGGCCCGGAATACTCGTAAACCTCGGCGATAGAGACGCTGCGCCTCTTTGTGTTTCCCACGCCCATCCAGAATAGCGCCGAGGGCAACTTCGTCAGCGGCAACCAAAGGGTGTTTAGCGCCCAACGCACGCGTGCGTATTTTTACCGCTTTGCGCGCAAACGGTTCGCCCCGCCCGTGCCGGCCCCGCGCGTGCTCAAGACCGCCCAAATTGTGGTAAAGCGTCGCGAGGTCGGAGTCGTCCGCATCGACGGCCGAATGCAATATTTTGAGAATGCGCCGATAAAGATGTTCGGCTCGCGCGAATTTCCCCGTATATTTGCAAAGCACGGCGTAGTCATTTAATGCCGCGCAGGTCTGTCGACTCGCTCTGCCAAATAACGTGATCGCCTTTTGCAGAGCGCGCTTTAGCGCCTGTTCCGCCCCGCGATATTGACCCCGGCGGCAATAATCTCTGCCTGCCTCGGAAAGCCTTCGAAGTGCAACCGCATTTACACTTTTAGTCCGCCGAGGACGTTTCATTTCAATCAAACGAGGGCTTTCGAGCGTCGGCTTAATTAAGGGAACACAACAACCTTGTCGTCATTTTTGCCAGAGTTAAGTGCGAGTGCAGCCCTTGATAAAACTAGCCGGGGCGCTTGGGAACGCGCGTAACAGCAAGCCGGACGAAGAACTACACGAAGATTACACGTCAGGAGGCCAGCGGTGGCTGCATCACTTACTAACATCTCACCGCGGGTCACGGAAACGCTACGGTCGCCTCCTCCTTTATCAGCAGGCGCCGGTTTGCTAGCTACTTGAGCGGACGCTCACCGCGTCCGCCTACATATCTAGACACCAACTTGGAAACGACGGTGATTGCTATGAATCGAATGAGCCAGCGGAACATCATTGAGACATCGATTGAAGAGTCATGATCGGATGCCTTGTTGAAAATCGCGACCCTATGTTTGGCAATTTGACATCGAGCATCCGCGAAATGGCTCTACCGGAAGTCTAACGGCTAAGTCTCGTTAGTCGCACCAACTCGGTGCGAATTATTCGACCTGATAAAACTCGATCGCGCCAATACCAGTGCCACTGTTTTTACCGGTGACCGTCGCGGTGTAAGCCCCTGGTTCCAGGTGCACCAGGATCGCTGCTTCTCGATCGTCTGTCGGCGCGAAGCCCGTTGCGAAAATCTCTTCTGGCTCGGAATCACGCCAGTCGTCGTTTGTGGCGATCACGTTTCCGCTGCTGTCACGCAGGGTAATAATCGGATCGTCGAGGGGATTAGCGACCTGGCCTTGCAGCGATGGACCGGCGGCGCGGAGCATTACGCAGATCTTCTTGTTGGGGTTGCCGTTATCACGAATGGTGAGTCCGCCTACAAGTTTATCGTCGCCGGTTCCGACAAAGCCGCGCGAGGAATCTGTTGTCAGCTGCGAGTCGGGCGTTTTATCGAGGTCGTAAATTTCCAATCGTGCCACGCCGTTCGTCGTACTCTTACCGCGCACGATTGCCGTGTACACTCCCGGTGACAAAGTCAGCAGCAGTGCGGGCTCCAGCAAATTCGGTGGCGCCAAGCCAGTCGCCGCGATGCGACTCGACTTTTTCTGCATCTGCCAGTTGTCGTTTTTTGCGAACACCACGCCGTTTTCGTTTCGCAGCTCGAGTCTCGGATCCGCCAGCGGCAGCACGATCCCCTCGCCCGCGAGGGTGGGTCCCAGCACGCGGATGAGCAGCTGCTTGGAGTCCGGTCCCGCGATCGAGAAATTACTTTTAAGGATCCGATCCTCGGTGAAAACGTGAGCGCGGGCTGTGAAGGTCGCGAATCGCGCTGACGAACCGTCGAAGAGCAACGCGACGTTGGCGCGCGCAAGGCCTGCATAATTATCGAAGACGCCGCCGGCGGCGATGCGACCCGCTGGCTGGAAAGCCAGAGCTCGCACCTGCGTGGCGTCGCCTCCTGACGACCCAGTAAACCCGGTCCCGGGGTTGAAAGAGGGATCGACAGTTCCATCCCCAAGGAGGCGTGCGATGCGATTACGCGAGTTCCCGTTTACATCGGTAAATAAGCCGCCCGCTACGATGCGACCATCGCATTGGAGCGCGAGAGCGTTGACCCAATCGTTCGGCATCGGTGTGAAGCCCAGATCAAGCGAGCCGTTCGCATTCAAGCGCGCCAGATAGCTGCGATTTATTCCTGCAAACTGCACAAATCGTCCGCCGACCACAATCGCTCCATCGGGTTGCACCAGAAGCGCATTGACATTGCCGCCGGTGCCGGAGCCGGGATCAAACGTCGAGTCGAGCGAGCCATTGGCAAAAACCTCCGCCACCCCCCCGCGAGCAACGCCATTATAGCTCGTAAAATTTCCGCCAAGCACGATCCGGTCGTCGGCCCGCAACCCGATCGCGCGCACGTCGCTGTTCGGGCCTGTGCCAGGATCGAACGACGTATCCAACGAGCCATCGCTCAAGAGTCTGACAATGTTGAAACGCAGCGCGCCGTTCACCTGGCTGAAGCGGCCGGCGACGACGATTCGTCCATCGCGTTGCGCTGAAATTGCGAACGGAGTTCCGTTAATATCGGTCGCAACGCCGAAGGTCGCATCGACGCTGCCGTCAACATTCAGGCGGCAGATTCGGCTGCGAGCGATCCCGTTAAAGTTGGTAAACCTGCCCGCAACCAGAATCCGTCCGTCCGCTTGAATTGCTGTCGCAAAGATCTCGGCATCAGCGCCGGAACCGACGAAGAAATTTGAGTCGAGCGAACCGTTTCCGTTAAAACGCGCAAGGCGATTGATGATGACGCCGTTCGCCGCCGTGAATCGTCCGGCAACGACCACCTTTCCGTCGCGCTGCACCGCCACGGCGTTGACTGCGTCATTTGTCCCTGGCGACGGAGCAAACGAGCCGTCGATTGAACCCGGCTCTGAGTTACCCGCGCATAACGCCGGACAGACGGTTGTAACAACGAGGAAACCAATGATCGCGGAGAGAATTCGACGATTGTTCACGACCCGAATTATACC
>JBBQHM010000107.1:0-7618 GCA_038323965.1 Chthoniobacterales bacterium
CAGCAGCCAATGGTCTCGCAAAACGCCTTGCTGAAATGGCTGAGGCTCGAGTAGCCGACCTCGGTCGCCGCTTCGCTGACGTTGAATCGTCCACTGCGCAACAGCTCCGCCGCGCGCTCCATGCGCACGTTTCTCACAAACTGTGGAATGGTCAGCCCGACTTCACGCGAAAACATCCGGCTAAGGTAGAATGGGCTGCAACCGACCTCCGAGCCGAGTTGCTCGAGCGTGGGCGGATTGACCAGATCGCGCACGAGCAATTCCTTCGCGCGCTCGACGCGCTCCCGCGAAACGCGTTTCTGACGCATGCAAAAAAGCTCGGGATCCTTGGGCGAGAATAGAAAGTGCGCCATAAGCTCCAACGCCTTGCTCTGATACCAGAGACTTCGCGCAGCCTTCGCCACCGGCGGCTCGGAAAGACTCGACACCACTTTCCGCTGCTCCGCCGACATGGCACGAATCGCGGCGATTACTGGACGTGTGTCGTCGTCGAATATCGCGGAACGCAACTCGCGCTCGAGATCATCCTCCGCGTGCCCGACTTGTTTGCGCAGATAGTCTTTCGAAAACTCCAGCGTCACGAATTGATGATGGTCGTGCGCTTGTCTCGAAGCGGTGAGTGGCTCGTCCGCGACCGCGTAATAACCAGACGTGCCCGCGCGAAACTCCTGGCGTGTGCCATTCGCACCGACCGCTCCCCTTCCGCCGAGATTCAGGCAGAACTCGACGCTCTGCGGATGAAAGCTGCGGCCCCAGTCCAAACGGCGCGCCGTCCGGAAATCGTGCCACTCCACGCTCACGCCTATTTTCTCGATATCGCCGTAGAGTTGCCGCCAGCCTTTAGGCACGTCGCGCCATGCGCCATCCTCGGCGAGCATTACGTCGCGCTCGATAATCACGCGGGAATTACCGACGTGCCGTCGTCGAACGCAACTGCGGTTTCACTTCAGTCAACTCCTTGCGGTCCCAGTCACCCAACTGCGCGGCCGCGTCGTAGGTTTCCCTCGCGAACTCCAGTAACGTCGCCTCCGGATCTTCAGCTTTTCGAACAACGTCGTAGGGAAGGGTGAATTCGTGAAGTTGCTCGTTGTAGGCTGCGCCTGCCACAGGCATTAACGCGTCACGAAAACCTTTCGGCTCAGGGTAAGCGTAAGAATAAAAAAGCGGCGTCGGCATAGCATCCGACCCCGACCAGAAGCCGAGACTGCTCACTTCGTGCGAATAAGCTTCGCGCGCCACCGAGTCTGGCAGATGCGGGACGCCGCCCGGATGAGTCGGGGCGCGTCGCCCGGAAAAGCGCGTCACCGCGAGATCAAAGCTGCCCCAGAAAAAGTGCACCGGGCTGCATTTCCCGCAAAAATCCGAGCGGAAGATTTTGAAAACCTGGTCCGCCTGCAGCAGCACCCGCCAGAAGCGATTCGCGTACTCCTTATCGTAGGCGCGATGCGTTTCGTCATTTTGAAAAGGAATACCATCAGCAATCTCGTTCGGCGTGGTGTTGATCGTAGTCGTTAAACCCATCGCGCCGAGAGCGTCCATCGCCTCGCTGTAAAATTCACGAACAGTGATCGGGCGTAACGAAATTACACGAAGCCCACCGTCACTCTGCGCGATCCGCAACTCATGACGGATAAAATCGAAACTCATCTCGAACGTAGATGTGCCATGCGGAATTGGCGAGGTCGTCAGACCGCGTGACGTGAGATAAAGCGTGACGTGCCACGAGTGATTAATCCACGGCGTCAGCGATAAACGGATTTTGCCGACGATCTGTGTCCACAGGTGCAGCGTCGCCGCGGTCTCACGCCAATCAGCGAAGGCAAGTGCCGGCCAGATCTGATCGCGCTCAGCTTTCGTCATTCACTCAACGGCCGTTGAAGTAATCCTCGAACGATCGGCGCAGGTCCTGAAAACCTTGTTTCGTGTCATCGCGTGCTCGTCGGAACGCACGCTTGATTACGCGCTTGAGGTTGCGCTTGATCGGGTTTTCGTCGGCCTCGTCTGGATCGACCGGCTCGGTGCCCGCGTAAACATCCGGGTCGCTGCGGTCGCTGCGTTGCTGCACCACATCTCGCATGTTCGTCCCCTGGAACATCCCTTCCGTCCGCGTGACGGTCCCGACATTGGCACCGATATAAATCGTACCAACGGGTTGTGCGCCGTTTTGTAGCGTAACCACCCAGGTCGGATTGCCACGATCGTCCGTGCGCAACGTGTAGCTCGCGCCGGAAAAAACGGTGTGAGAATTTTCCGCGGTGCGACTCGCCGCGGAGTAGGCGCCGCTGGAATCGAGATTCAACTTCGCCACGTTAATCGTGGCGCCCTTCGTCGTGCCGACCACGGAACTACCACCAGCGCGATTGGAACTGATCTGACCGTTCCGCACCGTCACCTCGCGCACTCCGCCCGGTGCGCTCGCATCCGCCAGCATGACTCGCCACGTTTCCGGTTGCGGCGTGCCGTTAATTCCGTTGATCGAGATCACGCGATTCACATAGTCGCGATTCAACTGTTTACCGACAACGCGGAGAGCCTGGTAAGCAGTGGGATATTCCTGCGCGAAAACCGAAGTCGCGCAGAGGAGGACGGGTGCAATCCATTTCAACATTGCGCAAAGTGAACTATGCAGAGCGCATGCTGTCTATTGCTTTTGACGCGCCGCCGGTGCATCGAGAGTTGAAAGCGGCAGCACTTTCCGGTTACGCATTGACGGACGAATGAAAAAAAGGCAGCTCGAGTTTTCCAGTCAAACCGGCAATCTCGCTCTCATGCGGAATTTTGTGCGGCGCTTTCTCGACGCTTTTCCTTTTTCCGAACGCGAACGAACGCTCATGGTTCTGGGTGTCGATGAGGCCTGCACCAATATCATCCGGCACGCCTACGCTTTGCGGGAAGATCAGCTCATTGCGCTTTCGCTTGAGCAATCCAGGGATTGCGTGCGAATGCGTCTGCGTGATTTTGGGCAGCAGGTTCCGGCCCAGGTGATGAAGCGGCCACTGCGCGAAATTATTAAACCGGGCGGGCTTGGTCTGCACCTCATCCGGACGGCGTTCGATCACGTGGACTACATCCTGCAAGCCCGGGGCACAGAATTGGTCTTAACCAAGAATTTATCGTGAGCACCGCGCTGCAACCGGCCGCGCCCGATCCCTCGTTCGAGGTGTCGTTGCGGCCGCCGATGTTTAGTGAATTCACCGGCCAGGGAAAAGTCTGCGAACGGTTGGAGCTGCTGGTCGAAGCAGCGAAAAAACGCGACGATGTTCTCGAGCATATTCTGCTCAGCGGACCGCCCGGCCTTGGCAAAACTACGCTCGCGCACATCATCGCGAAAGAGATGGGCGTGAACGTCAAAAACACGAGCGGACCTGTCATCGAAAAGGCCGGCGAGCTCGCGGGATTGCTCACAAGTCTGGAGCGCGGCGATGTCCTGTTCATCGACGAGATTCACCGGCTGCAACCAACGATTGAGGAATATCTTTACCCCGCGATGGAAGATTACCGGCTCGATATCATCATCGACCAGGGACCCCAGGCGCGAAGTCTTCGGCTAAATCTGCCGAAGTTCACTTTGATCGGCGCGACCACTCGCGCCGGCATGGTCAGCGCGCCGTTGCGCTCGCGCTTTGGAATGACAGCGCGACTCGATTATTATCACGCGGACGAGATGCAGAAGATCATCGTGCGTAGCGCCGGATTACTCGGCGTAGAAATCGATAGTGCAGGAGCGGCCGAGATCGGCGCGCGTGCGCGCGGGACACCGCGCACAGCGAACAATTTGTTAAGATGGGTGCGCGATTTTGCGCAAGTCAAAGCGGACGGCAAAATCAATGCCGAGATCGCCGATCGCGCGCTGGTGATGCTGGAGATTGATCGTGATGGATTCGATCAATGGGATAAGCGCATCATTGAAACGCTCATCCATAAATTCGGGGGTGGGCCGGTCGGATTAAGCTCGCTCGCGGTCGCGGTTGGCGAAGAAGCCGGCACGCTCGAAGAAGTAAACGAGCCCTACCTGATCATGGAGGGGTACATGAAACGAACGTCGCAGGGACGAGTCGCGACCCAGCGCGCGTATCAAAAGCTGGGGCTAAAAGTGCCAGCCGGGATGCAGCAGGATCTGCTGTAGGAACCGTTGGGGTGCGACTTCCGTTGCTGCCGATTCCGGATTCTAGGCCGGTCGGAATGACCAGTTCGTCTTCCGTGGTGACAGTGAATCGCGAGGAGCGTACCGTTGAGCGTGGAAACGAAACCTGCGGACGCCATCGACGAGCTGTTAAAAACGTACAGCGAGACCGGTGGCATCAATTACATCGAGACCGCCGCCAGCCTCCCGTCGCGCGCGCCGATCGAGACGGCGTGCCTCGAATTAATCAGCCTCATGTTTCCCGGCTTCCGCGGCTCCCCCCTGGTCCAGTCGACCGATCTGCCGGAAATCACACGCACGCGAGTCAGGAACGTTCGTTCGCTGCTGCGCCCGGAGATTTGCAAAAGTTACGGGCGACTCGAAGCCGGCATTGCGACCGAGCGGCGGGTCGACGCGTTGCTCGATGATTTCGTCGCGGAGCTTCCCCGCATTCGTAAAATGTTATGGACTGATGTCGACGCCGCGTATGCCGGCGATCCCGCGGCGAAAAGTTACGAGGAAGTCATTTTGGCCTACCCGGCCATCGAGGCGATTGCGATTTATCGGATGGCGCATGTCCTTTACGAGAAAGATGTGCCGCTCGTCCCGCGTCTCATGGGCGAGTGGGCGCATAGCCGCACCAGCATCGACATTCATCCGGGGGCGCGCATCGGCTCGCATTTTTTTATCGATCACGGCACCGGTGTCGTGATTGGCGAAACCTGCATCATCGGATCGCACGTGAAGCTATATCACGCCGTTACTCTGGGAGCGCGCAGCTTCCAAAAAGACGAGCGCGGTCACATCAAGAAAGGCGGTAAACGTCACCCGACAGTCGAGGATAATGTGACGATCTACCCGGGCTCGACCGTGCTCGGCGGCGAGACGACTATCGGCGCTGGAACCACGATCGGCGGCAATGTTTTTCTGACGCAATCGATCGCCGCCAACTCGCTCGTCTTCTATGAGGAAAAGCAATTACAAATCCGGCAGAAACGTTCTCGCGCTGCGTCAACGGCGAACGGTGCGCGCGCGCGATGATTTATCTCGATTACAACGCAACTACGCCAGTTTGCGATCGTGCGCGAAGCTCGATGTTGCCGCTGTTGGCGGAGAATTTTGGTAACGCTTCAAGTGTGCACGCCGTCGGCCGCGCCGCGCGTGCGGCGATCGACGATGCGCGCGATCGGCTTTCGACTTTGCTTCGCGTCCAGCCGCACGAATTGATCTTCACCAGTGGCGGGACCGAGTCGAACAACCTGGGCGTTATCGGACTCGCGCTGGCGCACACACAACGCGGCAAACATCTCGTTAGCGCGCGGACGGAACATCATGCGGTTCTTAATGCCGTGGAGCATCTCGAAAAGCGCGCTGGATTCGAAGTCACGTGGGTCGACATCGCGCGCGACGGCGCGGTGAATCTTAATCATCTCGCTGACTCGATCCGCGACGATACCACCGTGGTTTCATTGATGTATGCCAATAACGAAACGGGCGCCATTCAGCCGCTGCGTGAGGTATCGCAGATTTGTCACGAACGCGGCGTCCTCCTGCACAGCGACATGGTGCAGTCATTTGGAAAACTCGAGACCGATTTGTCGCTCGTCGATGCCGCCAGTTTTGCGGCCCATAAATTCTACGGTCCGAAAGGGGCGGGGCTGCTCTTCGTGCGGGCGGGAATCGCCATTGACGCACTCCAGTTCGGGGGCGCTCACGAAAACCAGCGGCGGCCGGGGACCGAGAATTGTCCCGCGATCGCAGGAATGGCCACAGCAGCCGAATTCGTGGAAGACGGGCGGTTGCAGGAACAAGAGCGCCAGCGTGCGCTGCGGGATCAACTCTGGGATGAGGTTCACAAAATACCCGGCTTGCATCGCAACGGCGAGGGCGGCCTCGCGAACACATTGAACATCAGCTTTCCCGGTCTCGAATCTGAAACATTGCTGATGGCGCTGGATCTCGAAGGTGTGGCAGCCTCGAGCGGGTCGGCTTGCATGGTTGGTTCGGTCGTGGCCTCGCACGTCCTGCTTGCGATGGGATTGCCACTCCAAATCGCAGACTCGGCAGTCCGATTGTCATTGGGAAAGTTCACCACGCGCGACGAGGTCGATCGCGCCGGAAAAATCGTTAGACGTGTAGTCGATCGTCTTTCGGCGGCCGCTTCGCGTCGCGGCAGTGGCGCTTATGCCGCGGTGTGAACAGCTCGAACTTGGATTCGCGGCATCGCCCTCACGCGCAGCTTCTGTCGTTATAGGGCAGGCGCTCCGGTTGCCACCCTTAATGGCGGCGACCGATGCGGTCGCTCTCCAAACAAGTCGTGACGCGACGCTCGAGCAACAAGCCCGCACTCTTCTTCACAATCTCGGCGCAGCCGCTCTCGCCAACTCCGTGATCGTCGAGTGGAATCCGCGGATGCGGAGCACGGCCGGGCGCGCGGATTACCGCAAAAACGTCGTCGCGTTAAATCCCGCAATCCGTACTCACGATGAACGCGAGATTGACCGCACGCTCCGCCACGAGCTTGCGCATCTGCTCGCCCACGCGCGCGCTGGCCGGAAAAGAATCGCACCGCACGGCCCGGAATGGCGGCGCGCCTGTGCCGACCTCGGCATTCCTGGCGAACAACGCTGCCACGCCATGCCATTGCCAACTCGCAGTTTGCGGAAACCTTTTCTCTATCGTTGTCCGAATTGCGGGATCACCTATCCCCGCGTGCGAAAGATACGCCGGACCGTCGCGTGTCTCGCCTGCTGTCGCGAAAATAATGGCGGCAGATTCGATGTGAAATTCAAGCTGCGATTGATTAAAAACACGCTCGGCTAAATCTCATTTTCGTCGCCGCCGGCGGACGTCTGACCGCGCAGCTTAGCCTGGATAAAAAGATCGATGTCGCCGTCCATCACCGCCTGCACGTTGCTCGTTTCCGCCCCCGTCCGGTGATCTTTCACCATTTGATACGGCTGGAAAACGTACGAGCGAATCTGACTACCCCAAGCGACGTCCCCTTTCTCGCCGTACTGCCGATCGATCTCGGCGCGCTTTTTGTCCTGCTCGAGTTCGTAGAGTTTCGCTTTCAACATCTTCATCGCGAGCTCACGATTCCGGCCCTGGCTTCTCTCGGCCTGACAGGCAACGACGATTCCACTCGGCTTGTGCACGATCCGCACTGCAGTCTCGACTTTGTTCACGTTTTGGCCGCCTTTGCCACCCGCACGATAGGTGCCGACGTCGATGTCCGCCGGATTGATTTCGATCGGCGCGCTTTCGGCGACTTCTGGAACGGCATCGACACTCGCGAACGAGGTGTGTCTCCGCTTATTCGAGTCGAAGGGCGAAATGCGAACCAGCCGATGGACCCCGCGTTCGGTGCTGAGATAACCGAAGGCATTTTCCCCGCTAACGAGAAATGTGGCAGACTTGATTCCGGCCTCGTCTCCCACCTGCACATCAATCGTTTGCGAGGTGAACCCATGCCGCTCGATCCAGCGCTGATAC
>JBBQHM010000108.1:0-7581 GCA_038323965.1 Chthoniobacterales bacterium
CTTATACGTCGATCGCGGGCTCTCCAAAACGCCGACGTAAACCCGTCCGTCTGGCCCGACCGTGGGTGAAGCTGTCCCATCGTCGGGAAGTGATGAAGGACTACCCGATCTCGGGTCACGCAACACCGCCAACGATTTCGTCGAGAGGGTTGCACTATTTAAAGCGACCAGGCACGGCGCTGTGCCACCATTGGCGAGAAAGTAGACAGTGGCTCCGTCGCTACTCAGGGCAGGAGCACAGTTCATCACCACACTGGTGGCTTTGCGTCCGGTCGCAGAACCCATGGAAACGTATCTGCCATTTCCGCTGGCGTCGATCCGGGCCAGCCCGCTCTTTAACTTGTTCGGGGCCTTCCCACTGACCAGGAATCCGAAATAGATATTACCATTAGCATCCGATGTCAGTGGAGTGTTAATACGGACCGCAGCATCGTATTTACTTTTCCCACTCTGATACTTTCCAAGGCCGACGAACGCGACCTGATTGGCAATCACCGCTCCTGCGGTATCCAGATTATCCCGGTAATATAAAGTGCCGCCCGCGCCCGCGAAATAGAGACGGCCTTGCGGCGTCAGCGTTGGACTATAGCTGGGAGTCCAGTTATGTGCCGGTAAAGTGTAGTCGGTCGTTTGCGTCCAAAGCAGCGTGCCGTCGCTACCAGTGCGTCCCTGCACTTCAAATCCATCTGCCGGCCCGGTCTTTACCGGCACGATAACTGTGTTCGCCGGCGTCACGACGGGCGAACCGTAATGGATCAGCAGATCGTTCCCGCTGAATTGTGGTTGAAGATCAACTGGCATCTGCCAGACGATCCGCTGCAGCGGCTGCGCCGCCACGGTGGAGAGCGCCGTATGCTGAGCATCTCTACCGAAACCCGGGTAAGCCGTATCCGCACGCAGCGATCTCACGCTGGTAAAACTACAAAGACCGATGACTGCGAACACGGACAGAATCTTCATCTGATCACGAATTACCATCACGACGAACTCGCCGCATCTATAAATTCACCAAGGCTTTGCGATTGATCGACCGCTCTGCGCCTGGATGGATCGAGCAATGGTTCGGATAACGACAAACGACGACTCTTACGACCGGTCCGGAAGACAACTTCGTCCCACTGAAGCGATTTAATCGATGACGCGAAGCGCGATACGGCGCGTCCCCGGACGTAAGCACGAGTGGTTTCCGGCGGAGAGACTGACGCCGATGTTATGTCTTCTTCACTCACAACGCGACGAATAGTCCCGCGACTCACAAGTTCGTACTGCAGACCGTCCGAGGGATCGATGTTATGAAATTCAAGGTCGATCGCCTGCAACCAGGGATCGGCCAGCCCCAGCTGTTCCGCACTCTGCAACGAATCGATCAGCGATTTTTTTGCCACCCAATCCACGCGATCGATAGCTAATGTCGGATCCTTTTCCAGGTCGTCCAGCACCGACCTCCATTCGGTAATTACCCACTCGAAGTCTTCTGCTTGCGACGCCAACTTTTCCGCGGCCGCGAGGTACATCCGTTGCACCTCGACCGCAGATATCGTCCGGCCATCGACATCTCGCAGTAACCAGGCATGGCTTTGGTCGCGACTGATGGACTTCACTGTCTCGATCGGGTTCGCGATCTCGAGCGCTGGACTCTCGCCGCGCTCAATCAAAGCGAGCATAAGCGCGGTGGTGCCTATTTTCATTGCGGTAGCCCATTCACTCATATTGGCGTCGCCAATGATCACATGAAATCTGCGGTACTTGGCTGCATCAGCGTGCGGTTCGTCGCGCGTATTAACCAGGGGACGCCGGTTCATGGTATCGATGCTGACTAGTTCGCTGAAAAAGTCGGCCCGCTGCGAAATCTGGAAGATGTCAGGTTGACCGGCTACGCTCTCCCCTTCGATACCCATCTTGCCTGCACCTGCGAAGATCTGCCGTGTGACCAGGAACGGCAGCGAACCTTTGACGATCGAGTTCCAGGGGACATCGCGGCGAAGCAAGTAGTTATCGTGGCAACCATAGCTGTGTCCCTCGAAGTCGGTGTTATTCTTATAGACACGCACGCGTTGTCCTTCCGGCAGAATCGCATTCCGCCGGCGCATACACTCCGCCAGGATGCGCTCACCCGCCTTGTCCTGTGCGACCAGTTCGCGGAGCGTCGTACATTCCGGGGTCGAATACTCGGGATGCGCGTGATCGTTGTAAAAACGCGCGCCGTTCGAGAGGACCAGGTCACTCTTTATCTCTTCGAAGCTGAGCGGACGCTTCCTATCTACTTCGAAGTAGGAAGCTTCATCTGTGTCCTGCAGAAGCTCGCGGGCGCGAAATCCGCGAGCGTCGCGGTGCGGGTCTTCCAGCGCATAGTTCCACTTCATCCGCGGACATAGCCCGCGATAGCTTCGAACTAGTGCGATAGACTCCGCCACAACGTCCACATCCTGGACGCCTTCGACGGTGATCCCGTACTCGGTCTCTATCCCAAACACCCTCTGCATGGGACTTCCTTTACCGCGCTATTTCAGCACGTCATTGATCGTGGTTGGATCATCGAGCAACAACCATTCGACGATGGCGATGGGCATGCTGCCGTTCTTGATCAGGTCGTCATGGAACTGGCCTAACCGGAATTCCGCGCCCATCTTGTCACGGTATTTCCCGAGCAGATTCATGATCTGCCACTTACCGGTGATATACCATATCTTCTGGGTAGGACTTGAGGCCGCGCCAGCTGCTTCACCTTCCGCCGCCTCGCGATCGAGTCCCCCACCGTCCATGAAATACTGGACAGCTTGCTCGAAGGTCCACCGGCCAGTTTGCAAATTAACGTCAACGCCGATGCGAGCGGCACGATAGCGCGAAAGTCGAAGGATTTGACCTTGGGCAGCGGAGTTATCAGGGTAAAAGCCGGTGCGCATGAGCATCTCTTCACCGTAGAGCGCCCAGCCTTCCACGAAGACGCCATTGTCATGTTGCCTGCGTATCTCGTCGGTCAGATGGTTGGCGATAGAGAGCTGGAAGAAATGACCCGGGATACCTTCGTGCCCCAGAATAGGCCGCGGGTCTTCGATCGCTGCGCGAATGTAAAAGTTTTTCGACTGCGGGTTGTAAGTAGGAATGAAGAAAAAGCCAGTCGAATCCTTGTCGTAGAGACCAGGTGGGTTCATAAAACCGCCGGGGCTGGTTGGCTTGAACGCTTCGGGAAGTTGCCTGATCTCAAACTTTCCGAGGTAATCCGGAAAGGTGATCAGTTGTTTTTGTTTGAGGAAATCTATCATCTCCTGCTGCCGGCTTTCGTAGGCCTTGAGGAATGATTGCTGATCGGGCGGAATATCTTTGGCGCGCGACGGGTCGGGGTCGGCTAGCTTCGGGTCGTTCAACAAGGACTCGAGCGCGCGGTAACGCGCCAGCTCGGTCCGGCCTAGCATCTCTACTTGCCCCGCATCAAGAGGCAATAGTAGAACGTGTTTCAGGTAGTAGTTGTAGTTTTCTACTCCCATTGGGGAGAAGGCGACCATTTGCGGCACCCGTTTCTCGAGGCGATCCGCAAAGGCGTGAATCGCCGCGAGCGCGCTATCTTTCGCCTTCAGCAAGGCCTCCCGTTCGGGCGCGCCGATATCTTTCGCGAGAGTCATCAAGCTGTCGTTGAAGAGTGGATCAATGTTGCGCGCAGACTGGATCGCGAGCTGCGCATAGAGCTTTACCGGCTTCTGCAGATTCGCTTCGCCCTGCGTGAGCATGGCCGGCATCGCGAGCAGCCGCGCGGTGGCAGAGGCGATCCGCTTGGAAGGGGCATCGTATTCTTTCTTAAGCAGCGAAAAGATACCGTTGGTGCATTCGCCTACATAGGTCTGTGGGTTTGTCTTTTCGAAGGCGAGAACGCGGTCGGCAAACTCCGACCCATCAAGCTGAGCGCGGAACAAAATCCAATCGATCCGATCGTCCTTGGACCAGCTATCACTCTTCATCGCACGAACCTGGGAGAGTAGATCCCGCACATGTCTGGCGCGCGCCTGCACCGCACCGACGGAAAAGTCAGTGAGCCGATCGTCCCAGGTGTGAAGACCGGCTTCGCTGCTGTTGACTGGATAGTTTTGGTTCCGCCAATTGTAGTAATCAGCCGCCAGTTTCCGCAGTGACTCGACAGCGTCGGAGGTCGAGGAATTAGCAGCAGCCGGATTGTTCGTAATCAACGCCTTGTTCGAGATATCCGGAACGGGGCGAGGCGACGGTTGGGCCTGCAGAAAACAGTTCGACATCACGAGCAACAGACCGACTAGGCGTTTCATGCCGCGATATTAACAGCACCGCACTTGTCATGTCGAGCGAAGCCAAGCGCAGTCGAGTCCTCCATGTGTAACTGCACAAAGGTTCCTCGACTTCGCTCCGAATGACAAAGAGCGACGCAACCTTCTTCTGTCATCCTGAGCGGAGCGCAGCGGAATCGAAGGATCTCGCAACCGCTCGCACGCTGTGCGCGCATCGGCGTCCAGTCGCATCGCGTATTCGGCCGACGTGCGGTTGTTCTATCGCGCGTGATGTTAGACCTTTCGAGAGGTCATTCGACTGCGCTCAGGATGACAGAAATGAGAGCGGAGACTAAGACGATTGCGGCGGGCCGCCGCGATCAGCACGCGAGCCACGTGCGCTCCCCGGATAGGGATCGGAGGGACGAGCTTCTGCTCGTCCGCGGACGTGCGGAAGCTCGTCCCTCCACGATTAGATAACCGCCGTGGCGTATTTCGCTTCCAGCGGCCGCACCGGCGCGATCTTGACCACGTTTTCCGGATCGTAATCGATCAACTTCAACCAATCTTCCGTGATGTCGGTTGGCGGAAATATGTCGTTCTCCGTGAACTCGAGATTGAATGCCGCGCGCAGGTCGTTCTCACTTATTCCCCCGGCCACGGCGCCATCAATTACGCGTTTAATCGCAATGGATTTTGCGCGCTCCACCACCGAGGCGATGATCGCCCCGCTGATGAGATCGCTCCGATACAAGACCTCCTTGCGACCGCTGCGCAGCGTTACTTCCAGGAATTTATTTTCCTCGCGTCGCGCGAATTGCCATTCCACGAAGCGCTCAACCAGTTGGTCGATCGATCCCCCGATATTCGCCGCCTCCTTCGCGAGCGCGCCGTCGTAGGGCAGATCGTCCGTCAGGTAAATACGGTAGATAGCTCGCGCGCCATCCTTGTCCGGTCGATTCACCCGGATTTTCCGATCGATGCGGCCGGGGCGGAGGATTGCCGGATCAATCAAGTCCGCGCGATTCGAAGCGAGAATAATGACGACGTCATGCAATGAATCGATTCCATCCATTTCCGCGCAAAACATCGGAACGAGGGTCGAGAGAATATTCGAGTAGCGGGAGGCGCGGCGCGTCCCGAGTACGCTTTCGGCTTCATCAATAAACAGGAACGGCATGTAGCCCTCACGTCGTTTCTCGCGCGCCGTCGCGAAGATATCGCGGACTATCCGCTCCGATTCCCCGACCCACATATTCAGGATCTCGGGACCCTTGATGTGCATGAAGTACTCACGCATCTCGGCCCCGGATTTCTCGCGCAGCTGCCGCGTCAGGTTATACGCGGTCGCTTTGCCAATCAGCGTCTTTCCGCAACCGGGCGGCCCGTGCAGGAGAAAACCCTTCGGCGTCGCATATTTGAATTTCGCAAACAACTCCTCGTGCAGCAGCGGCAGCTCAATCGCATCCTTGATTGCCCGAATCGCCTGCTCCTGCCCGCCCACTTTTTCCCATGGAATTTCCGGCACTTCATCAAGGTAATGTTCCTGCGACCCAGCGGCCGACATCTGCTCGAGCGCCATCCGGTAATTCGAATCGACGCGCACTTCATCGCCCTGCTTCAAAGTTTTCTTCGCCAGATCGGCAGACCGCTGCAGCACGATTGACTGGGTTCCGTGTTCGTTGCCGACGCGGAGCCGATCCTTCCCGATGACTTCGGTGATTTTCGCGACGGGCCCCGCCGTCTCCATCCCAAGATCGCCGACAATCGCGAAGGCTTCGTTCACCAGCACCCGCGAACCTTTGCGCAGTTTTTTTATGGAAACGCGCGGGTCGACGTTACAAAAATAATCGGCACCTCCGACAACGATATGCGCCGTCTCTTTGTTTACCGCTTCGAGGAATGTTCCGATACGGTTCGCCGGCGACGTCAATTTCTTGAGCGCCTCTTCGAGCTTTTCGATCATCCCGCGCGCCTCGTTCATCGTCGTGGCGTTTTCAGCGATGTCGTGGCGCAGCGAAACTAAATGGCCGGCGATCGGATGCTCGGACGGAAGCGCCGCGATGAGCATGTCGATACGCCCCAGCGGTTCAAGTTCGCCGTATTCCCTTCCGCCCGCATCGCGTTCATCGCTCATTAGTTCGTAGTGACGCGCGCAATATAACGAGCGTGAATTGCGGGCGCAACGGAGCCGGCAAAAACGGTTGAAGCTCAGTGCGTCCCGACCTATTCTCCCCCTCTTTTTCGAGGAGTCTTAGCTCAATTGGTTAGAGCGCCGCCCTGTCACGGCGGAGGTTGCGGGTTCGAGCCCCGTAGACTCCGGGATTACTTTTTTCGCAGGCGCATTTCGCTTAATTCATGACGGATTTATGACGACGATTATCGCAATGCGTCGATGAAGTCGGCACTGGGTGACAAACCAGCCTTCGCAGTGAGGCCGAGCAAAGTCGCGAACGCGAACGTCGTGATAAATTTTATCGACTGAGGTGTCGGGATAAACCCCGGACTCGTCAAGCTTCGGCTTAGTCTGTTGGGCGGGCGGGGCGTCCCAAACGTCGACTCGCTAGTGCGGCTGAGGCGCCGCCTGGCATTCATCTAACTCGCGTTGAACTTCCTCTGCCTTCGTCTGCTCCGATCCGACCAGAAATTTCTTCGCTTTAAGCTCTCGATACAAATCGAGGCTGTGCTGCAATTCCGCGCGCGCATTTTGCCAGTCGTTCTCCGAACCCGAAGCAGACGCGAGCAGCTTGTAAGCGCGGCCCATCTGCAAGTGCGTCATTGCTTCGCTGCGACGCGAATTAGTGTTGGTCGGCTGGAGTTCGAGCATCTGGTCGTTGGCTTTCAGCTCCTCGCGCGCGTGCTCCAGCGCGCCAGCGCCGTCGCGCATTTCGAGGAGCACGTCCGCCATGCGCTGGTGCAATCCGCGCAGCGAAGTAAGATTCGTCATATTCTTCGGATCCTTCGCCATGAGGCCGTTAACTACATTCATCCCCTTGGCGGCATATTCCCGCGCGCCGGCGAAATCCCCGCTTTTCGCCAGGACCGGAATCATGCGCGTGTAACCCGTCGCCAGGTCGCGCTGCGCCATCCCGTCCTTCGGGTCGGCCTGGACCATCCTTTCCCACAGCGCGACATTTTTTGTTTGAAACTCCCGGGCGCGCGCGACGTCGCCGCTCTCGAGGTAGGCGAGCGCGAGCAACTGGTAATCAATTCCAACCTGCCGCTGAGTTGCCGTATCGGGAGGACTTTCGCGGAGCAGACCCTCATCGATTGTAAGTGCGCGAAGGTATTGCTCCAGTGCCCCCGGCTCGTCATTCGCCGCCTGTAGCATATTGCCGACGCGCTGGCA
>JBBQHM010000109.1:0-7540 GCA_038323965.1 Chthoniobacterales bacterium
TAAGAGGCTGCACCGGCGTCGAACTGCAGCCGGTCCTCCGCGCGATTTTGCGGATGCGTCCGGAGAGTTTCCTCAAATTGCTTATACGCCTGGCCAAATTCGCCGCGGCCATACTCTGTAATTCCCGGCGATGCCGCGAACATGGTGGAGGCGGAAACTAGCACGAGCGCTGCCGCCAGGCCGGCCGGGTTACCCTTGGCGATGCGTTTACGATCCCGCAGCAGGATCGAGACGATGAGGGCAAAAATTGCCGCGCCGAGCGGCCACTCGAAGCGCTCAATCGGACGTCGCGATAGTCGAGCGTCGATGTCGCCTGCCTGCAATTTCGCCAGGCCCTGCTCATAAAGTTGCTTCATTGTGGTTGGACCATTTTCCAGATGGAGATAAATGCCGCCGGTCGCTTCCGCGATCTCGCGAAGTCGATTTTCATCAAGCTTCGATTTCACAACCTGTCCCTTCGAGTCTTTGACGAACGACGCCCCACCGTCAGCGGAAGCGAGCGGAATCAACGATCCTTGCGGCGTTCCAATCCCAACCGTGAAAACGCGGACACCCGCATCCGCCGCCGCTTTCGCTTCCTTCACCGCGTCGCCGCTGAGCTCTTCGCCATCCGTAAAAATAATCAACGCACGATTACCCATCGCACTTTTGCCGAACGTTTTTGTCGTTAGGGCAATCGCATCAGAAATATTTGTCCCGCCCTCGGGAATGGTTTTTGAATCCAGATCGTTAATCGCTTCCACCGCCGCGCCGTAATCGATTGTGAGCGGAGCCTGCACGAAGGCGCGACCGGCAAATGCCACCAGTCCGACACGGTCGCCGTTCAGGTTTGAAATAAGGTCCTGCGTCGCCAGTTTGACGCGCTCGAGTCGATTCGGCTGCACGTCATTCGAGAGCATGCTGCGTGAAGTATCGACCGCGAGCATCAGATCGAGACCGCGCCGTTTGACTTCGTCGTAGGTATAACCCCAGCGCGGCTGCGCCACAGCAGCGAATGCGAAGATGAGAGCCAGAATCAAGAGAACGAATCGCGTCGC
Organism: Chthoniobacterales bacterium; assembly: GCA_038323965.1. GTDB lineage: Bacteria > Verrucomicrobiota > Verrucomicrobiia > Chthoniobacterales > UBA10450 > JBBQHM01. The sequence goes on from JBBQHM010000109.1 coordinate 1,038, forward strand.
CCTCCGAAAACGATCGATCGTTCCGGTCAACTGAGCCAGCAGGGCCGGCGCTGCAAATTCCCGGAGCCGGGCGCGACCACGACGTTCGGCCGCATAAAAAAGCGCAACCAGTAATGGCAGCACGAGCAGCGCCCAAAACCAATTTTGCGATCCGAAGCTCAGCGCGTTCACGGGAGTCGTTTCCAGATCGTTTGCCCGAGAATTACGTGGGCCAGTAGAAAAATACATCCCGCGACGATGCAGGCGGGGAACAGGTCGCGGTACTCCTGGTATTTTTTCACGCTCACCGTCGATTTCTCGAGCGAATCGATGTCGCGGTAAATGGATTCCAGTGATTTCGTGTCCGTCGCGCGAAAAAATTTCCCCTCGGCGATTCGCGAAATTTCGCGCAAGGCGGCTTCGTCGAAATGCACCCGGGCGTTTTGGTAAATGATGTTGCCGGAGGCGTCCGTGAGCGGATAACCATCACGTCCCGGCACGAACACCGGAGCAACCCCGTTGATGCCCACCCCAATCGCGTAGAAGTGGATCTTCAGCGCCTTGATCGCTTCGGCGGCAGTCGACGGCGGAATTTTCCCCGCGTTATTTTCTCCGTCGGTCAGGAGAACAACGACGCGGCTTTTCGACTTCTTATCGTTGAGTCGATTTGCGGCCGTGGCCATGGCCGAGCCAATGGCGGTATTGCCTTCCACGAGTCCGATGCGAACCCGCTCAAGATTCGTGATCAGCCAATCGTGGTCGAGCGTCATCGGACTCACGACATACGGCTGCGTCCCGAACGCGATAATGCCGATGCGATCGTTTGGCCGGCCCTCGATGAACCTGCGTGTCAGCTCACGGATCGCGTCCAGTCGTGTCACCTGATCACCGCCGATGCTGAAATCTTTTGTCAGCATCGAGAACGAAACATCGAGCACGACCATGATATCGATGCCGCTCGCTTCGACCTGAGTCATTTGCTTCCCAAGTTGCGGCCGCGCGATTGCGAGCGTCCAAGCGGCAAGGTTTAGCAACAGCAAAGAGCGGAGTAGTTGTCCGGCGCGCGAAACGCTCGCCTGCCCGATGCGCCTCAACGTGGCGGTCGATGAAAATGTGATCGCTGCCGACGGGCCGCGCCGACCGTGAAGGTACGCGACGATCGGAACGAGCAGGAGCAGCAGGAGGAACCATGGGTGCGCAAAAGTGAGCGCCGTCCCCGGTTTCCACCAATCAGGAAGCGACAACGTTGCCTCCTTTCACAAATCTCAGCGCGTCCTCGAGCAATTGCCGGCTGTCCTCAGTCGTCGCGTCGAGCCGCGCAAATTTGATCAGGTCACAGCGATCGAGAAACGCGGCCAGAAGCGTTTTCTCATCGGGATTAAATTGCTGCGCGAGGCCAATGGAATTCAGGAACTCAATCGAAGTCTGATGCGTGACCGGGAGAGAAAACTGTTCGTGCACGAATTGACGCACGATGTCGGATGCACGGATGCTGAATTCGTAGGCGGAGAGATGATCGACATGGGTGCGAAGTCGTTCGAGGTCATTAATCGCTTTCTCTCGCGGGGGAATCTGCGGGCGGGTGCGCTGACGCGCCCGTAGCGCAGCCCGAATGACTAATGCGATGACGATGACGCCAGCCAGGACGCCGGCACCAATTAGCCAGGGGGAAACGAGCGAATAGTCGACTGGAGGCGCGATGTCGTGAAACTCAGCACCTAAAATAAAGCGCTGCATCGTGACTCAGCGAATTGCGAGGCGACGCTCCCGTTGTTTAAAAAACGAACGGAGCGCCGGCAGATAATCTTCACCGGTGCGCAGCGCGATGGCGTCGATTCCCTTTCGGCGCAGCGATCGCCACAACTCCGAGCGGTCCGCTTCGGCCAGCTCGCGGAACCTCGTTCGAACATTGCGGTCGCCAGTGTTTACTTCAATCTGCTCGCCCGTCTCGGCATCCTGAAGTGCGATCACCCCGACATCCGGAAGCGATCTCTCGCGTTCATCCTCGATGTGCACTGCGATGAAGTCGTGACGTCGACTCGTGATGGTTAATGCATCGACGAAATTTGTTGCCTGAAAATCGGAGATGAAGAACAGCACGGCGCGGCGGGTTACGATTTTGTTCAGATAATCGAGCGCAATCTCCGGATCGGTGCCGCGGCCCATCGGCTCGAAAAACAAAATTTCGCGGATGACGCGAAGCGTGTGCGATCGCCCTTTCTTAGGCGGGATAAAAAGTTCCACCCGATCGGTGAAGAGCAGCAAACCAACTTTGTCGTGGTTTCGGATCGCGCTAAACGCAATCAGGCATGCCACCTCCGCGGCGAGCTCGCGTTTGGATTGCACCGTACTGCCAAAGTTACCGGATGCGCTAACGTCGACGACGAGCATCACCGTGAGCTCCCGCTCCTCGGTATATTTCTTGACGAAAGTGCTGCCCATGCGCGCGGTCACGTTCCAATCGATCGTGCGAATTTCGTCGCCGGGTTGATACTCGCGGACCTCGTCGAAGTTCATTCCGCGTCCCTTAAAAACGCTGTGATAATCGCCGGAGAAGACCGTCTCCACCAGGCCACGCGTCTTGATTTCGAGGGTGCGGATCTTCTTTAGAATCTCCGCTGGCGTCGTACGATCGCATTGCGCCTTCTCGGTCATCCCGAGCGAAGCCGAGGGACCCCGTGGCGTTAGTGAAAGCTTCATCGCGCTCCCGGATGCATTTCCAACGTGAGATCGCACCACCCTGGATTAGTGCGCGCGATCAGCGCTTCTTTCTTTACACGGCTCCAATTCTTCAGCCGCTTCTCGCGCGTTATTGCTGTCGCAGGGTCAGAAAATGGCTCGAAGTAAATGAGCTTGGTCGCATGGTACTTTCGGCAGAACGCGCTTCCGGCGAGAAGCGAGTGATCATTTGCGCGCCGGTCGATGTCGTTCGTGACGCCGATGTACAACACTGTGTGACGATGATTCGTCAACATGTACACGAAATAGTTCTGCGCTTGCATCGGTGCCTTATCTTACGCCACGGGGTCCCTCGGCTTCGCTCGGGATGACCTACGGCACGGGTAAGCCCGCGAAAATTCGTTGGACGATCGTTTCGCTCGTGATGGTTTCCGCTTCTGCTTCGTAACTGACAATGATACGGTGCCGCAACACGTCGGGCCCAATACTCTTGATATCCTGCGGCGTGACATAAGCGCGGCCGTTCAGGAAGGCGTGGGCGCGCGCGGCCAGCGCGAGATAAATGGTGGCGCGGGGTGACGCGCCGTAGCGGATCAGGCCCTCCAGTTCCAGTTTGTAGGTGGCGGGCTCACGCGTCGCCCAGACGACATCAACAATGTAATCTTTTACGCGATCATCGATATAAATGTCGTTAACGACAGCACGCGCCGCCACGATCTGCTTTGGATCGACAACTCCGTTCACCGTCAGCTGTGGCGCGGACGTCGCCATAAGATCGAGGATTTTCCTTTCCTCGGTTTTAGTGGGATAGCCGACGTTAAGCTTCAACATGAAGCGATCCAGTTGCGCTTCCGGCAGTTGATAAGTGCCTTCCTGCTCCAGGGGGTTCTGCGTTGCGAGCACCAGGAACGGATCGGGCAGGGGATACGTCGTGTCGCCAATTGTGACCTGGCGTTCCTGCATCGCCTCCAGCAACGCGCTTTGCACCTTGGCCGGCGCGCGATTGATTTCGTCTGCCAGGATCAGGTTCGAAAATAAAGGACCGAGCTTGGGCGTGAACTGTCCATCGCGCGGGTTGTAAATCAGCGTGCCGATGAGATCGGCCGGCAAGAGATCAGGCGTAAATTGCAGCCGCTGAAATCCGGTATGGATCGTCGCCGCCAGCGTCTTGACCGCGAGTGTCTTTGCCAGTCCGGGTACGCCTTCGAGCAAAATGTGCCCGTTGGCCAGCAACCCGAGCAGCAATCGATCGATCAAATATTTCTGGCCGACGACGACGCGGCCCACTTCCTCGCGCACGGCGGGAATCCAGCGGCTTAATTCCTGCACGTCGTGCGTTAATTCCTCGGTCGATTTCATATGGAGTGGTGAGACAGGTCGCGTCGCACAGGCGTTCGATCAAACGCGCGCCGATTTTTGCGGCGCCCTAACGCTCTTTTTCAGTGCGGGGACGCAGCGTGAGAATGAGCGGGAGACTAGGGTAAGGCTGAATGTTCCGAATCTGCGCCTCGAGGAAACGGCGATAGGGATCGGAGAGGAGGCCGGCGTCGTTTACAAAAAGAACGAATTCCGGAGCTTCGACGGCGTAGTTGGTTCGCTTCTGGCTTTGCGTGGCGTAGAGCAACTTCAGTCTGCGGTTGCCGACCATTGGCGGGGGATTGGCGTCCACGGCGGAACGCATCGCGCGATTCAAAATGCCGGTGCCGACATGAAGCTTCGAGGCGCCGCGGATGCGCTCAAGCTGCCGGAAAATCCGGTCGACATGTTCTCCCGTCTTCGCTGATGCGATCAGGACCTGCGCATAAGGGAGGAAGAATAATTCGGCCAGGGCGCGCTCGGTATGCAATGCGATCGCATCGCGCACTCCGCGCGTCGGCTTGAGTAAATCCCATTTGTTCAAAACCACGATGCAGGCTTTGCGGGATTTCTGGATCAGGCCCGCGATTCGCCGGTCCTGCGCGCTGGCCCCGCTGGTGGCGTCGATGACCAGCACGCAAACGTCCGCGCGCTCGATTGATTTTTCTGCCCGCATCACGCTGAAAACTTCGACGGAAGTGGAATGCCGGCCACGACGCCGGATGCCGGCCGTGTCGACCAAAACGAAGTGCATTCCATCGCGCTCGTAGGCGATGTCGACGGAATCGCGCGTCGTACCTGGAATTTCACTTACGATGGTGCGCGGTGCGTGCAGGATCGCATTGACGAGCGAGGACTTTCCGGCATTCGGGCGGCCAACGATCGCGAGCCGAAGGGGGCTCGCAGGTTTCTCCTCGTCATCGGTTTCGCTGGAACGTGCGGGCAAAAGTTTTTCTATCTCCTCCACCAGCTCGCCAATATTGCGACCGTGGGCGGCGCTGACCGCAACCAAACGCTTGAATCCGAGCTCGGAAAATTCGTCGGCGCGGTCGTCATGCTTCGCCTCGTCGATTTTGTTGACGACGAGAATCGTGGGTTTTCCCCGTTTCCGAAGCTCTTTTGCGATATCGTTATCAACCGGCGAGAGCCCGTGCTTGCCATCGACGAGGAAGAGCGCCACCTCACTTTCGTCCATGGCCGCATTCGCAGCGGCACGCACGTCGCCCGTCAATTCAGTCTCGCCGCCGCCAATGATTCCGCCCGTGTCAAAGATGTGAAACGACTTGTCGCCCAGTTTACATGTCGCGAGGAGGCGATCGCGGGTGATCCCCGGCTCGTCGTGAACGATCGCGATGCGTCTTCCGGCCAGCCGATTAAAGAGCGCGGATTTACCGACGTTCGGCCTGCCAACGATGGCGATCGTTGGCAATTTTCGAGAAGGAGTTGGCATCTGGAGCGATTAGCGCGGCTTGGCGTTGGCGTGTCCTGCGACCTGGAGCTGTCGCACGCCGTCGAGGACGTAAATGATACCAGATATAAAAGTGAACAGACCGGCCGCTCCGACGACCGCGAATAATGAGAGGAAATGAAGTTGTAACATCACCCAGGCGATTGCCGCCATCTGCAGAACGGTCGCCACTTTCCCCGTCCAGCTCGGCTTGACGTCCACGCGTCCGTTCAAAAAATAAAGTACGCCCGTTCCGACGACGATGACTGCGTCGCGCGTGATTACCAACACCGGGAACCATGCCGGAAATTGTCCGTATTCCGGATCCACCTTGCTCCAGCTGGTGATGCTGAGAGTAATAATTCCGCTTAGCAAAAGTCCCTTATCTGCGATCGGGTCGAGCACGACGCCGAGAGTACTGCGCTGATCGTAGCGCCGCGCCACGTAGCCATCGAGACCGTCGCTCGCCGCCGCAAAGAGAAACAGGAGGATCGCACTGAAACGTTGCCACTCGATCGGCTGGCCGCGCTGGACGCTTTGGCCATAGTAAATCGCCATCGTGACGAAAGCCGGGATCATCAGGATGCGAACCAACGTGATTTTGTTCGCCGTCGTCATGCGCCTCGCATTGCCAGTGAACGCGAATCTGTTTGGTACAGCAAGCGGCACACGTAAGATGGGCCGCACGCCGATGTGGCGAAATGGCAGACGCAACGGACTTAAAATCCGTTTTCGAGAAATCGAAGTGTGGGTTCGAGTCCCGCCATCGGCACCCTCTGAAAAGTGATGTTACGAGGGGAACGCTGTGACGTCGGCATTCGCGGGAGGCTCGACGAATGGGAGCGGCTAATGGTGCGGCAGCGAGGCGATAACGCCTATTCTGAATCGCGCCCCCTAATGGGGCGTGTCGCTGTTGTTTGACTATTGACCGAAGCGCTTCGGTAATGTGAAGGTGGGATCGATGGAGGCGCAACTTCTGCTCAGAGCAAAGCGGATGAAGCTCGCGTTCACGATCGAACAGGACGAGACCACCGGTGTATTC
>JBBQHM010000110.1:0-7530 GCA_038323965.1 Chthoniobacterales bacterium
CATTTGCGCGAAGAATATCCGCATCGACCCGGCGCGCGGCGCATCAATCGTTACGACGACTTTGATTATTGGATCCGGATCAACATCGAGCGGGCCCAGGATCTCTGGCTAGATCGGTCACCGCCCCTTCGGATTCTCGACCTCGGCTCGGGTGCCGGTTACTTTCTTCACGTCTGCAATCGTTTCGGGCATCACGCGACCGGCTTGGACATCGATGACGAGCCGCTTTTCCGCGGAACGACAAAACTCCTGGGCGTCGAGCGAACCCTGCACCGCATTGAACCGATGACGCCGTTGCCGTCGCTGGGAAAATTCGATCTCATCACGGCGCATCGGATTTGTTTCAACCGGCTTGGCCGCAACGAAGCGGGCGACTGGAATGAATGGTCAGTGCAGGAGTGGAGTTATTTCCTCGATGACGTTCGCGCCAACCTGCTGAATTCTGGCAGCCGAATCGTGCTCGATTTTCTTACCCGGCCGGATGGGCACTCCTTTTTCACGACAGAGCTGCGCGATTTCTTCAGCAGTCAGGGCGGTCGAATCTTTCGTTCCCGCGTAGTTCTCGGCGTTAACCCGGCCGTCGCGCCTCAGTTACGGAACTGAATTAGCTCCAATCCAAACAATCCCATCCCAGGATTGACTCAACCCGCGAGATATCCGCACGAAAAATCCCGCGCAGATATTCACGTTCGTCCTCTCGCATTTCTCGTGCGTAGGGGACGACGTTGCGATCCTTTTCCGCAATCGATTTCAGTCGCGAAACTTTAAGGAAATCGCAGAGCGCGTGGAGGGTTCCAGAATTATCTCGCTGAAATTCCTCGAACTTGAGCACGCGAATTTGCTCCGGCGGGAAAAGATTAAACAAGCGCTCGAGCTGTCCGGCGTACAATCCGCGATCGGCATACGAGAAGTAACGGGACTGGAGCGGCGCTGCTTCCCGGGCCCGTGCGGGTTCCGCGCGCAAGGCGTCTAAAAAATCGAGCGGCTCACGTTTTTTGTGGCGCTGCATATTCCAATGCGCGAACGCGCGTGTGATCGGATTCCGCAATGTCACGATGACTTTCATGCCCGGGTTGTATTGCGCGATGCGCCCCAGCGCCGGTTTCCAGTAGAGGTAAATCGGAGTGCATTCGCCGGAGACGATGGCCTTACGCCCGAGCGCGAATTGCTGGTGCAGCGCGTCGTAGTTCAGCGCGCCCGCAAACGCTTCTTCGTCGTCGAAATAATGTAGTTCCTGCTGGCCGGGAAACGCGATTTCCGGATGCGCGCTCAGCAAATAATAAAGCGCCGTCGTGCCCGATTTTTGCGCGCCCGCGATGACGAAATCGATTTTATCCGGCCGACGGCTGAACATCACATCGACTCACGCGCCGATCGCGCTTTTAAGCAACTCGCGCCGCGGCGCGCAAAGTTCTTTGTCCGATTGAAAAGTCCGTCTTAGTGTCGCGGATGCGCTACCCGGCTCGCCTAGTCTTTTTGGTTTTCGTTTTCGCCATGACCCTGACTTCCATCGCATCGGCCGATGAAGGAATGTGGTTGTTCAACAATCCGCCGCTGAAGCAGCTGCAGGAGAAATATCAATTCGAGCCGGCACCGCAGTGGCTCGATCATCTCCAGAAATCGAGTGTTCGCTTCAACTCGGGTGGTTCTGGATCGTTCGTTTCCGCCGACGGCCTTGTCATCACAAATCACCATGTCGGGCTCGATGTTCTGCAAAAAATTAGCAGCGAGAAAACGAACTACGTTCACGACGGCTTCTATGCGAAATCGCGGTCGGACGAGCCGAAGGCAACGGACCTGGAGTTGAACGTGCTCATGTCGATCGAGGATGTCACCGAGCGCGTGAACGCGGGAGTGGCAGCTGGCCTCTCCGCCGCCGACGCCAGCAAAGCGCGCGCAAATGTGATCGCGGCAATCGAGAAGGAGAGCAAGGAAAAGACGGGACTGCGTTCCGATGTGACGACCCTCTACCAGGGAGGCGTTTACAATCTCTATCGCTACAAGCGTTACGACGATGTGCGGCTCGTCTTTGCCCCTGAACAGCAGGCCGCGTTTTATGGCGGCGACCCAGACAATTTCGAGTATCCCCGTTTCGATCTCGATATCTGCCTATTCCGCGCCTACGAGAACGGGCAGCCCGCAAAACCGGAGCATTTTCTAAAATGGAATAGCAAAGGTCCGAGTGACGGTGAGCTGACCTTTGTCAGCGGTCATCCGGGCAAGACGGATCGGCAACTCACCACGGATGAACTTGCGGAAATGCGCGACCACGAAGTGCCGTACGGACTTAGCGGACTATATCGGCGCGAAGTTCTCTTGAATTCATTCGCCGGTCGCTCGTTTGAAAACGCTCGCCGCGTGCGCGAGGACCTTTTCGGAATTCAAAATAGCCGCAAAGCTTTCGGCGGCGTCCAGGCAGCTCTGCTCGATCCCGAAATTTTCGGCTCGATCGCTGCGCGCGAGAAAAAATTGCGCGATGGCATCTCGAAAGACGCGAAATGGTCTTCGGCGCTGACCAGTTACGACAGAATCAAACAGGCACAGGAAGCCATCAATAAAGTTCTGCCGGTTTATCATTATTTCGAGTCAGGACGCGGTCGGCAGACTTCTTCCTACCGTGCGCCGCGTGCGTTCTACAGCACGCTTTTCAAATATGCGCGACGGGTCCTGCGCAGCGGCGACGAACGTCCGAAAGCTAACGGTGAGCGGTTTCCCGAATTTCGCGATAGCAACAAGGAATCCCTCGAACTTGATCTCTTCTCCACCGCGCCGGTCTACGATGATGTTGAGCAATTAACGTTGACCGATTCGCTAACTGACATGGTGACCACTTTCGGAAATAACGACCCGCTGGTGCAGCAGGTTTTGGCGGGGAAATCACCGGGGGATCGCGCCGCCGAATTGGTGAAGGGCAGTAAGCTAAAGGATGTCGCGTTTCGTAAACAGCTTTACGCGGGAGGCGCTTCCGCGATCGCAGCGGCAAAAGATCCAATGATTGAATTGGCTCGCGTGGTGGATGGCCCCGGTCGCGATGCGCGCAAGGTTTTTGAAGCGGCGGACGAGACCAAGCAACAGGCTTACGCAGAAATCGCCAAGGCGCGCTTCGGCCTGGAAGGCACCAGCAGCTATCCGGACGCGACGTTTACGCTGCGTTTATCGTACGGACCGGTCCGCGGCTACGAAGAGAACGGCAAACCGGTCGCGCCGCTGACGACCTTCGCCGGACTTTATCAGCGTGCGACAGAGCACAACAATGAGCCGCCTTTCGATTTGCCCAAGCGTTGGATCGATCGCAAAACAAAACTCAATCCGGATACGAAGTTCAATTTCGTGACTGACGCCGACATCATCGGCGGCAACAGCGGCAGCCCCGTCGTGAACAAGGCGAACGAATTTGTCGGCATCATATTCGATGGCAACATTCAGTCGCTCGCGCTCGATGTCGCTTTCTCCGATAAACAGGCGCGTGCTGTGAGCGTGGATTCGGCGGCCATCAGCGAAGCGCTGCGCAAAGTTTACGATGCCGGCGCCTTAGCCGACGAGATCGAGGGCGCTAAAAAGTAAGCAATTCCGTCGCAACGACGGTATACTTAAATCTGCTTTAGCAGCGACTTCCAACACGTCCACGCGTCGTCGCGGGCTTTCTTGTTCGCGTCATTCGCTGCGGGCATCTCGCCTTCGCGCATGAAACCATGGCCCGCACCCGTGTAGATCACCGGCTCGTATTTTTTGCCGGCGGCTTTCATCAATTCTTCCGCCTTTGGGATTGTCGCGTTCACCCGGGCGTCGAGCTCGCCGTAGAATCCGTAAACGGGACATCCAATGTTCGCGATTTTCTCGGGCGCATCAGGAGCGGTCCCGTAAAATGAAAACGACGCTTTCAGTTTCGGATTTTCATTCGCATAACCGAAAGCCCAGCCGCCGCCCCAGCAGAATCCGCAAACTGCAAGCTTCCCGTTCGCCGAAGGAATTTTTGTGAGCGCGTAATCGGCGGTCGCATCCAAGTCGGCTTTGACCTGCGGTTTCGGTAACGCCGAGATCGCCTTGATCGCGCCATCGATGTCATCCGGATAGGCCTGTCCCGAGAGCAGGTCGGGGCAAATAGCGATCACGCCATTTTCCGCCAGTTGATCGCATAAACTTTTCGCCCAGTCGGTGAGGCCGAAGATTTCATGAACGACGAGGACGACTGGCGTTTTCTCTTTCGATTCAGGATAAACGACGAATGCCTTGATCGTGCGTTCGCCGTATTTGATGTCCACATACTCGCGGTGACGCGGAGATTTTTCGGTCCGCGCCTTCGCCCAGTCCTGCGCGGAGACATCGCGAGATTTTGCCGCGACCAGCGTGATCGTCAGGCCGACCAGCGCGTTGCGAAATAATCCGTTCATACCGTGGTCTGATTGGTCGTAGCAATTGCGGCGGATTTGTTCCGCCAGAGGAGTGCGTCGAGCGAAAATCGTCCGGGTCCACGAAAAAACACATAGAGAAACACGAAGCAATACAGCACGGCTAATTCCCCCTTATTGGAAAACTGCGGCCCGGCACTCGCGATCGGTAAAAGTTTGGCCATCGGAGTTGCGGCACCGGCCACGTGAAACATGAAATAGGCGACCGCCATCATGCCGCTGCAGAGAAAGGCAGCCGGTCGCGTCAGCAGACCGATCGCAACCAGAGATCCACCGATAAGTTGGATCCAGCCCCCGGCCTGAATGATCATTTTATCGGAACCCGGCATGCCGCCGAACATCCCCCAAACGAGCTGCAAACCATGACACGCGAGCATCAGCCCGACGATGAGGCGAAGGAGGAAGTAAGCGGGCTCGGTAAAGCGGGAGAGTGCATTCATGAAGCGCAAGGCTGCCGAAATGAAGGAACACGGTCAAGCCGTGACGCTCCAAACGAGGATTTAAGAAATTTGCCTGCTCCTTTTCCACACCGCACTTAATATCCGCCGATGGTGATGCCGATCACGCAGACGAAATTTGGAAAGATCCTCGCCTGCAGGAATCGTCCTATCGTCTACGGGAAAATTCCCAAAAGTGCCTGCACCTCGATTCAGAACCTGCTGTATCTCGTCGATACCGGAAAACCGTATCCGGAGCCGGTCCGCATTCACGGCGACAAGTCGGCGTTGATTGCGCACGAAGAAATCGGGGCTTTCCAAGAGGCGGTCGATCGAAGCCTGATTCGGTTCACGTTTGTGCGTGATCCTTCGCGACGGATCTATTCGACGTTCACGCAAAAGATTCTGACGCCTCCGTCCCCTGCATTTCGCCGTGCCCATAAAATTTTGAAGACGGACTTCGGCGCCGATTTCGGCAACGCCGGCTCCGTCGCTTCACCGGAGGAGATCCGGAAAAACTTCGAGCGGTTTCTTCGTTTCGTCGGCGCGAATCTGCGGGGCGAAACCTCCATTCCGGTCAACCTGCATTGGATTCCACAGGCCACGCTGGTTGACTGGTATCGCACCCAGCTTGATCTCAATTTTATCGGACGTGTGGAAAATTTCGCGACGGACATGGCGCACGTATTTCGCGCCGCGGGTATCGCCGAAGATATCGACGTCGCGGTGCGCTTTAACGAGGGACCGGCATCGCGCTATCGATTCGAAGAAATCGTCTCGAGCGAAATCGCTCAACTCATCGCCGAGCTGTATGCGCGCGACTTTCAGGAGTTCTCGTATGCGTCTCCCGCATTGCAGAACTAAATCCGCGCGACTCGGAACGGCGGAATGAGTCGGGTCGCAATCGTTGGCGGAGGCGCGGCTGGTTTCTTTGCCGCGATCGCTTGCGCCGAGGCAAACCCGGGATGCGAAGTTGCGATCTTCGAGAAGAGCTCGCAACCATTACACAAAGTACGAATCTCAGGCGGCGGACGTTGCAATGTGACGCACGCCTCTTTCGAACCGCGCGATTTTACGACGCGTTATCCGAGGGGGCGTCGCGAATTGATCGCGCCGTTTCATCACTTCGGCGCGCAGGAAACGGTCGATTGGTTCGAGCGACGCGGCGTCCGGCTTAAGACCGAGGCCGACGGTCGAATGTTTCCTGTGACTGACTCGTCCGGGACCGTGATCGATTGTTTACAGTTCGAAGCGAAACAAGCGGGCGTGCAACTCCGGACGCGTTGCGGCGTGGAAAGCATTGTTAAATGCCCCGCCGCCGGCTTCGAGTTACAATTGAGTTCCGGCGACAAGTTTGCCTGTGATCGTTTGCTTCTGGCGACTGGTGGTGCCCGGCACGAGCTGGGCGCGAGACTTGCCGAGTCCCTTGGTCATCACATCGAGCCGGCGGTGCCGTCGCTATTTAGCTTCGAGTCGCAGACTGACTGGCTGCGCGCGCTCGCCGGCGTGTCGGTCTCGAATGTTGAGGCGTCGATTGTCGGCACAAAGTTAATCGAACAGGGCGCACTCCTTGTCACGCATCGCGGATTGAGTGGGCCCGTCGTGCTGCGACTTTCCGCCTGGGGCGCACGCGCGTTGCATGAGTTGGATTACCAATTCAAGGTTCGAATGAAATGGCTTCCCGGCCTTACGCTCGAGCAAATTGAAGAGCAGCTGCGGACTGTTCGAATCGCGCATCCTAACAAGCTGGTCATCAATTCGCCGATCGCTCCACTAGCCGCACGACTTTGGGAAGCACTCGCGGCAGCGTGTGGAGTGATGCCGGATATGCGATGGACCAATCTCACGCGCTCGGCGACCACGCGCCTGGTCGCGGCGCTTGCCGGAACAGAAATTCCCATCGATGGAAAGTCGCTGAACAAGGATGAGTTCGTCACGTGTGGCGGGGTGCGATTGCGCGAGGTAAATTTTAAAACCATGGAAAGCCGCATCACGCCCAAGCTGTTTTTTGCCGGCGAACTGCTCAATATCGACGGCATCACGGGTGGATTTAATTTTCAATCCGCCTGGACGACGGGGTGGATCGCCGGCCACGCGATGGCGGCAGAATGATGGACGCCCTCTCTGACGTGCGGGCGATTTATGCGAAACTCGCCGCGCGTCCCATCCGGCGGAACTGCACCGGGATTGCAGAATGCTGCCAGTTCAAGCTGACGGGGCTGACGCCGTATCTAACAAAGGGAGAAGCGCTCGTCGCCGCAAAAGCATGGCGCGCAACCGGACGAAAGAAGTTGCCGCACAAGGACGATGGGAGCTGTCCGATGCTCGATCCGACGACGCTGCGTTGTCTTATCTACAACGACCGTCCGTTCGGTTGCCGTACCCATTTTTGTGCGGCGGCCGGTGGCGCTTGGGCGAGAAACGAAGTCGTTGATTTGATTCGCGAACTCGAAACAATCGACGCGCGGCTGGGAGGCGACGGCGCTCGAAAAATCGACGTCGCCGTATCTGCCGCACTAGCGGAGCGACTCTAAAAACTCCGGGGAGCGCAGGCGGCCCGCGTGCTCGATTCGGCGGCTCGCCGAATCCCTAGTTTGGGGAGCGAACGCGCCCTCGCGTGCTGGCAAGGATCCCTTGCCGTCGCGAACTCACCCAACTTCTCAGGCCGCCCACTCCACGCAGAG
>JBBQHM010000111.1:0-7523 GCA_038323965.1 Chthoniobacterales bacterium
CGTGCGGCACTCCGGTTCTTCGGCACATCAATCTCATCGGTCAACGCCGATCCGCCAAACGCGCGTAGATCGATTTCCGTCACGCGATGTTCCGCGGCGCCAAGTGACCGGGCGACACGTCGGGCGGCTTCGACCTCCACTCGATGGCGCTGCCCGTAAGCGAACGATAATGCATAAGTCTCCAACTCTTCGTCCCGGGCGATGGCCAGCGTCGTCGCCGAATCAAGTCCGCCGCTCACCAGAACGACGGCGCGGGCACTCATCGTGCGTGTTTATCAGGATGACGCGCAATAACAGTGAGGACGATCCCGCCACGCGCGGAAAATTGCGCGGTGATTGTCATTTGGCGCGGCGCACACGCCCGCACCAGATCTTCGAGTATACGATTCGTTAGAGCTTCATTGAAGCCCCGCTCATTTCGGTAAGAGGCGAGGTAAAGCTTTAAGGACTTCGTCTCAAGGCAAAGTTTCGCCGGCACATAGTCGATCGAGATCGTCGCGAAATCCGCCTGTCCGGTGACCGGGCAGAGCGAGGTGAAGTCAGCGGTATCGAACTGAACGTGGAAAGCGCGTTTAGTCGGAGTTGGAAATGTCTCAAGCGTCGCCTGCGAGGGTGATTTGGGAATGCGCGCTTCGCTGCGGCCCAGCAGCGTCAGGCCTGTTTTGCTATTCGGCACGTAACGACCCTATCGGTCATCCCGAGCGAAGTCGAGGGACCCCGTGACCGAAGAGCGGCAGTCCCTACCCTAAAACGACGGGGTCCCTCGGCTGGCGCTCGGGATGACCGCGGGTTCGCGCGCGCAACGCATGGAGTCTAATCCGGATGCTGCAGCATCGGATTATTCAGCGCCTTTTCGCGGTCGCCATTCTTGCTGTAATTCCAGTAATCCGCCTTTAAGCTGCGTTTTATTTTTAACTGACTACCATCGGCCATGCGCCATTCGCGGAGCAGGAACGGGAAGTCGCGATCGAGCACAAAAGCGTCGGTTCCGCCCGCGTGTCGCACGGTGACTTCAATGCTTCGCTCGCCGAGCTTCCATGCAATTTTTGCGGGCTTAAATTCCATCGCGACTTTAGCCGGCCCGCTGATTGAGTTCGCGATCTGCACATCGAATTCGCCAGTCGCTTTTCGAAAATCAATCGTGCGGACTCGTAACGGAAGCTCGTCATAGAAGATGGCCGTTCCCGCGGTTGCCGGGATCGCCTGCGCCTCCGTCCGCTCCCGATAGGTCTGCGCCGAAAAACTCCAGCTGACGTTGTTCGCATCGCGCTTTTCCTCAATGCGCTTCGCGATATTCCCGATGCTGTCGGTCCCCGCGAATTCAAGTCGCGCGACCGACATTGTGTCCATGCGCCAGAGCGCGGCGACGGACATTTGCTCGAGGAATAACCCGCGCGGAATGGTGGCAATTTCGCCCATCCGTATTGTTGACAATGCGCCTGGCTGCTTCGGGTCGGCGGCTAATGTCATCGTCGCTGGGTCGACCAGCTGCGGTGTGAGGATCAAGAGCAGCTCACATGGGCGCAGCTGGCCATCGCGCATCAGTTGCGCGTTGTAGATATCGAACTCCGCCTTGCCGTCGCCCCAGTAGCTCGCGTTCTGGAGAAGCATCGGACTGAACTGCGCGTGAGCAGTGGACATCACAGCGAAAAGAATCAGCGCGCATCGTCGTTTCATTGCGACTATCAGTTTCTCCTCTAGAATCTCGATCCGTAAAGATGGAAACGCGCGAAGAACACCCAACCGGGGTCGAAAATACAGGCGTCATCGACATGCTGGCGTTCGATCGCGCCGCGGACGAAGTGTTGCTCGTGATGCGCGAGCCGCGCGCGTGGACTGGCGGCGACGAGCAACTCCTTGAGCTGCAGGAAAAGTTTAACGCCTACGCATCGTTCCTACTGGATGGCGAACTGGTCGATTCGCATCCTGAGCTTGCCGGCAAAAAAGCGCGCATCGAACTCGAATGCGGGTTCATGCCCGGCGATCAGGCGGTTACGTTGTTGAACGCAATCCACGATCAGCTCGCGCTGCAGGAAATCGGGATGGAAGTGATCGTCGCTGGTGGCGACGGCTGCGGCACAGGCTGCTCCTGTCGCTAATATTTTAAGAAAGTCGTGACCGGCGTCGGCGCGAGCTTTTCGCGACCGTGCAAAAACTCGAGTTCGATGAGGAAAAGCGCGTCGATCAATTCGCCACCTACTTTCCGAATCAACGTCGCCGCGGAGGCCGACGTCCCACCGGTCGCAAGAAGATCGTCAATCAACACGATCTTCTCCCCGCGGGTGATGGCGTCGACGTGCAGCTCCATCTCGGCCTCGCCGTATTCGAGGGAATATTTTGCGCTTTCCGTCTTGAACGGGAGCCGGCCTTTCTTGCGCAGCGGCACGAAGCCAACGCCTAGCTCATAGGCGACGGCAGAACCGAAAAGAAATCCGCGGGCGTCGATGCCAACGATTTTGTCGATCGCCTTGCCGCGACATTGCTCCAGGAACACATCGATTGAGGCCCGGAACAACTCACCGTTTCCCAGGATCGGAGTGATGTCCTTAAAGACGATTCCGGCCTTCGGAAAATCGGGAACATCACGGACTGCCGCGCGCAGTTTTGTAATCAATTCTGAGCTCATCCCGGCGCGATGCTATCGGCTCAGGCAGAAACGTCAACGGGTTGAGGTTTGCCTCCGGATGGCCCGCTTCTAAGTTGCACCTTCATGGATCGCTGGTTTGTCATTCTCGCTACCCTCTGTTATTTCGCGGCGCTGCTGCGGACGATATGGCTCATTCGGGCGGACACGTATCGCCAACTTGGCTTCAACGCCGTTGCGATGGCCTCCGGTTTTGCGTTTCAGACGGCGTTTCTGACGATGCGCGGGCACGCGATCGGGCGCTGCCCGATCACCAATCTGTTTGAAGTGCTGGTGTTTCTGGCGTGGTCGATTGCACTGATCTATTTGGCAATCGGGCCGACTTATCGACTCTCGCTGATGGGGGCTTTCACCGCGCCACTGGTGTTCGCGGTTCAGTCGGTCGCGCTGATGTTGCCGATCGATTCCGCGCATCCGCCTCAGCTTACCGTCAATCGCTGGCTGGAATTTCACGCGTCAATCTCGATGATCGCTTATGGCGCGTTCGCTCTCGCCTGCGTTGCCGGGGCGATGTATCTCGTGCAGGAGCGCCAGTTGAAGACCCATCAATTACATAAGGTTTTCTCGAATCTGCCGCCTCTTCCCAATTTGTTTTCCGCGATGACCCGACTTCTTTGGCTGGGGTTCGGTCTCTACACGGCGGGACTCGCCAGCGGATTCCTCACTGGTGAACCGCTGCCACATCTCAAGATCGTATTAGCTGTGGCCATCTGGGTGATTTACGGCGTAATTCTCGTCGCGCGCTATGCCCGAGCGGCAACTCCGAAGCGCGTGGCCGCATTTTCAATTTTTGCTTTTACCGCGGCGGTTACATTGCTTTGGAGTATCGAGTTTACTGCGCAGAGATCCTTGCACCGATGAATCTCTTTTGCGTCGGCCTTAACCATCGCACCGCGAACGTGGAGACCCGCGAGCTTTTCGCGGGTCACGCGGAAAGTGCGCACGAGTTAAAGGAGCGCGGGGTTTGTTCTGAAGTGCTGCTGTTGGCGACGTGCAATCGCGTGGAAATTTATGGCGCTGCCTCCGATGAAATCGCGACGGATAGTATCGTGAGATCGCTGCGCGGAAATGTCGCGGCCGACGAAGCGATCGATGGCGATATTTTCTACCGTCACGACGGGCTCGCCTGTACCGAACATCTATTCCGCGTTGCGGCCGGCCTCGATTCGATGGTTGTCGGCGAGACTGAGATTCTGGGACAAACGAAGCAGGCGTATGAGCGCGCGCGGCAGATGGGAAGCGCTGGCCCGATTCTGCATCGCGTATTTCAGCGGGCATTCCGCGTCGCCAAACAGGTGCGTTCGCGCACGGATATCACGCGGGGTTCGGTTTCGGTCGGATCGGTTGCGGTGGACCTGGCCGAGAAGATTTTCGGCGATTTGCGCGGGCGTAAAGTTCTCCTGGTAGGCGCAGGCGACATGAGCGAAAAAACGGCGCGGGCCCTTCATTCTCGCGGCTGTACTGAGCTTCGGGTGACAAACCGTTCGGCCGATCGCGCGACGGAACTTGCTGCGCAATTCGGAGGCCGTGCTGTCTCCTTCGAGCAATGGACGACTGAATGCCGCGACATCGACATTCTGATTTCTTCCACGTCGGCAGACGATCCGTTTTTGACGCAAGAAATTCTCAGTCCCCTGGTCGCTCATCGGATCAATCAACCGCTGTTCATCATCGATATTGCGGTGCCGAGAGACGTCGCTCCCGACGTGAACGAACTTGATGGCGTGTACCTTTACGACATCGATTCGTTGCAGGCGATAGCCGAACAATCGCTGGCGCTTCGGCGGCAGGCGGTGGCACAAGGCGAGGCGATCGTGGCCGAGCACGTCGCAGCTTTTCGCGATGAACTCGCGCGCTTTATCTCGCGCGGATTCTCGGAGGGTAATTGTCGCGAAAAGCCAGCGATCGCAGCGTCGCTTCGCGTTTCGGAGTCATAGCGCGTGGAGCGCTTGGTAAAACTGGCGCTCGGTACGCGCGGCAGCGATCTCGCGATTGCCCAGTCGCGCCTTGTGGCCGACGCCATCGCGAAGTATTCGCCGGGAGTTCAGTTGGAAACAGTCGTGATCAAAACGTCTGGCGACGAACATCCACTCCTCCAAATCGAGGATCTGCGCGCCGGGCGAAAGGGAATGTTTACGCAAGAGATCGAGAGCGCTCTCGTCGAGGGTCGAATCGATGCGGCGGTGCATAGCGCAAAGGATTTGCCGAGTGAGATGATGGACGAGCTTGTGATCACGGCGGTGCTGTCCCGTGCGGAAAACGGCGATGTGCTGTTGGCGAAGAATAACGAAACATTCAACACGCTCCCGCGCGGTGCCGTGGTTGCGACGGGAAGTGTGCGACGAACTGCGCAGATCGCCGCCGTGCGTGACGACATTAGAATCATCGACCTGCAGGGAAATGTTCCGACACGTTTGCGTAAACTCGTGGCAAACGACTGGGCCGGAATCGTGCTCGCCGAAGCTGGACTCGCGCGACTTGGATTTGCTCGAGGAAAGTTCGAGTTCGAAGGTGCGGTGCTTTGGTCGTCGCCGCTCTCGATGGAACAATTCGTCCCCGCCGGAGGCCAGGGCGTGATCGCCATCCAAACACGAACCGACAATCTTCGCGTCCGCGCGCTTCTCGCCGATATTGACGACAAGCCGACGCACCTTTGTCTACTCGCAGAGCGGGAATTTCTGCGGTTGCTGCAAGCCGATTGCAATTCAGCGGTGGGCGTCCATGCCTCGATCCGAGACGAAACGATGACGATGACAGCACAGATTTTCAGTCCACGAACGCGCGCGATGACTATCAGCCGACCATTCGGAGTTGGAACCCATCTCGAACTCGCTCAGGAGCTTTTCGCGCAAATCCATGAGTGAATTGAAACGCGGCCGCTGTTATCTTGTAGGCGCTGGTCCAGGAGATCTGGGACTCGTAACCTTGCGCGCGAAGGAGCTGGTGGGGCAGGCGGATGTGATCATCTATGACGCGCTTTGTAATTCCGAAATTCTGGGCTGGGCGCGCGAAGATGTGGAAACGATTTTCGCAGGAAAGCGCGCCGGAGAGCACACGCTTTCGCAAGATGAAATCAACACGCTTTTAGTCGAGAAGACGTGCGCGGGTAAACAAGTGGTGCGCCTAAAAGGTGGCGATCCTTTCGTCTTCGGTCGCGGCGCGGAAGAGGCCGAAATGCTGGCCGCGGCGGCTCTGGATTTTGAAGTCGTTCCGGGTATTTCGTCTGCCATTGCGGCGCCGGCCTACGCCGGGATTCCCGTGACTCATCGAGGAAACACTTCGCATCTCACCATCTTCACCGGACATGAGGATCCGGCGAAAAAGGAGACGGCAATTCATTACGATGCGCTCGCCAAACTTGGCGGGACCCAGGTGATGTTGATGGGCGTCGAACGGATCGAGCAAATTGCGAACGAGATGTTAGCGCGGCAAGTGCGGCCCGATCTGCCTGTCGCGCTGGTGCAATGGGGCACGACGGGACGGCAGCGCACATTGATCGGGACGCTGGCGAATATCGCGCAACGCACGCGCGATGAGCACTTCGAAGCGCCGGCAGTTGCTGTTTTTGGTGACGTCGTTGCCCACCGGAAAAACTTAAATTGGTATGAGTCGAGATCTCTCGCCGGCAAACGGATTGTCGTGACCCGCACGCGCAAACAAGCGGGGGTGCTGAGCGGCCAGTTGCGTGCCTTGGGGGCGGACGTTTTCGAATTACCGACAATTCGGATCGAACCGCCGACGGATTTACGCGGCTTCGCGGAGCTGGTGCAGGATGCGCATCAGTACGAGTGGATCATTTTCACGAGTCCCAACGGGGTGAATGCCTTTTTTGAGATTTTCTACAAGCTTTACGACGATGCGCGGGAGATCGGACCGGCGAAAATAGCAGCGATCGGCCCCGGAACCGCGCAGCGTGTCCGCGACTTTCATCTTCACGTCGATTTGCAGCCGGAAGAATTCGTCGCCGAGGGGGTGGTGCGCGAATTTCAAAAGGTGGGAAGCATTGAGAATGTGCGTGTTCTTATCGCCCGCGCGGAAAAGGCGCGGGACTTGCTACCGAGGAGGCTCTCCGAACTGGGGGCAATTGTGGACGAGGGACTCGCTTATAAAACGGTAGCGGAAACACGCGACGCCACGGGTGCGCGCCGGCGTCTGGTCGAGGAGGGCGCGGATCTCATCACGTTCACCAGCTCATCCACCGTCGAAAATTTCATGGCCCTAAACCTCCCGTGGCCAAACGGAATGAAAGTGGCCAGCATCGGGCCGATCACCTCAAAGTCGGCGCGCGAACACGGCTTAAAGGTAGCAGTGGAAGCGAAGCGCCATGACATCGGCGGTCTGGTTGAGTCAATCCAGTATTTCTACGGCGGAAAACGCGGAGCCTGACATGCCTGACGATTTCTCGGTGACGATGAAGGAATTGAGCGCAGCAGCTGAGCGGAAAGTCAACGGACACGCGAACGGCCACGACACGCGCGACCACGAGAGTCTCGCGGCGATGATGCGTGAATTCCACGGTCTCAACGCCTCGGTTCAAAATCTGGAAACGACGCTTACCCGCAGGCTGGAGCAGATCGAGCGCAGCATGAAGCCGGCGGATGAGAGTGCGCAATTCGCGAAAATTGAGGAACACCTTTCTGCCATCCGCAAAAGCGAGTCGGTCAATCAGCGCCTCTTCGATTCGTTACATGACGAATTGCTGACTTATCGGGATAACTTCCTCCACGAGTCCCTGCACAAGCCTTTCATCCGCGACCTCATCGTTTTATTCGATGACCTCACGGCGTTATCCGACCAGATGGCCACGACGGACGGTTCCGAGCAAAAACGGAGCAGGATGACGCAGTGGCGCCAGAATCTCGACAACGCGGTGCATGCA
>JBBQHM010000112.1:0-7519 GCA_038323965.1 Chthoniobacterales bacterium
CGCCATCAAGCATTGGACTGGCGGCTCTCCCTGCGATTCTGATTCCACCAACCCTACGATCACAGCGCCTGCCGACACCGTCGTTGATGGCAATATCGACGGATCTTGCGGTGCGAACGTGGATCCTGGCACCCCAACGGCCGAGGACAATTGTACTCTCGACACCGTGGTCGGTACCCGCAGCGATAGCCTCGCGCTTACCGATCCTTATCCCCAAGGCGTGACTACGATCACTTGGACTGCGAAGGATAAAGCCGGAAATACCGCCTCCGATCAGTCGACCGTGACGGTTAATAATCCCGCACCCGTCGCGTTTATCGATCGCCCGATTAACAACGCGAACTTCCGCACCCGCCGGACCGTTTCGTTTGCCGGACATTACACCGACAACAGTGGCGGCACTCACACGGCCAAATGGACTTTAACCTGCGACCAGAAGGCCGCTTGCGTAGGAATACTTGCCGGGACGGTGATGCCGGATAAGACGATCACTGGGGCCTTCCGATTCCCGAAGAACTCGCAGGCCAACTACACTGTCGTCCTGACGGTGGATGACGGATGCGGGGGCACCGCCAACTCGCTGCCAATTATCATTCACGTGAAGCCGTAACTGGAACCGTAGCTCGCGACTCGAGCGGGCTTGGGTGAGCTCACGAAGTGTGCCGTCGCTGCTGCCGAAACACGGCGCGTGACTTAATTATTCGGTCCTGTCAGTTCGTCCGGACCAAACAAAGTGCTGTAGCTTGGATTGCATACAACCCGGCATTGCGGGTACGTCTCCTGGTCGTCGTCCGAATGCTTTGACGAGCGACTTAGGTGAAGCCGCCCTTCTGAGGTCGAGCGCCTTAGTGTCCGAACGGGCAGACGAAGCGGTCCGGTGGCGGATTCGCCGCGCTGCGCTGGCTGATAGAATCGTTAGAGCTACCCTGTCCGTCAGTCGGCGAATTGTAACTGGTCGTCTGCTGCTGCTGCACCACGTTTGTAATTAGAGGCAGGTTCGGCAGTGGCTTGAAGGTGACGAGAAGCTTCGAGGTTTTAAGCACTTTCTCCACGTTGAAGGTCAACGGTTTGCCGATGTTGCCGTTCTTGTCCGTCATTAACATCTCTCCGCCCTTCGCTTCTTCGCACTGTCCGCTGGCTTTGGAGCACAATTTCCCTGTCCCCTCCATTACGAGCATTTTGATAGGGTTATTTTTATTCGCCTCCATCAGCGTCGTACCGCCGGTGATCGCAGCAGTCACGGCCGCAGTCGTGATCTTCGCCGCCGGCGCGTTGACCGGAACTTGCACGAGAATTGCACCGCTCCCGAGTTTCAAGTCGCGAGATCCCTCGTCGAAACTGAAGACGGTGTTTGCACCCAGCCGCGTAAGCGTAAGGTCAGCGAAAGTGAGTTCCGCCCGTGACTCTGTGCCAGTGCGGACTGCGGTACCTCGCGCAACGTCATCACTAATCGCAGCAGCACGGGCCGCGGCGTTTGCGGGGAGTAATTTGACGTCCTTGACCACCTGCGTCACGCGCGCCGATTTCTGGGCCTCGGCGTGAGACGAGGGCGTTAGCGAGAAGCTGACAAGCAGCGTAGTGAGCAGAAGGGAAACAGAAGTTTTCATGGGCGGGTTCCTCAAGGCCGTCAGCCGGCTAAATCTGTTATACCAACAGCGCGGGCGGAATGTAAAGCGTTATAATCCAGCGCCCTACCCCGGGCACTGCAGTTATAAACCCGGAGGGCTCCTAACCGGCGGTGGCGGAGGCGGCGGCTGGGAGTTCAACCTCTGGTCGATTGTGCCAACGGAACCATCCGGGGCGATCACATTTTCATCAAAACCACTACCACCTTGCCCGCGAATGACTTCGTTGATCAAAGCCAGGCTCGGTAGTTTATGCTTCATGCCGCGAATCAACTTCGCGCTACGCATGACTTTGCGGACATCGAATTTCACCGGTTTCGTGAAATGTCCCCCGGTGAAAATCGAAATCTCTCCCGCATTCACAACGACGCATTCGTCGGGATGCTTGACGGAACACATTTTGCCGACGCCTTCGAGCGACATCAGTTTCGCAGGGACGTTCGCGTTGTATTCGAACATGATCGTCGTGCCCGTGACCGCGGCCGTCACTGCCGGGGTCGAAATTTTCGCGCCGCCGGCTCCTTTGGGGACTTGCAGCAAAACCGCGCCGCTCCCGAGATCCATGCTCCGATTTCCCCCATCGAAAGTGAAAACGGTGTTCGCACCGACTCGCGCCAGGGTGTCATCATTAAAAATCAGCTCGGCGCGAGACTCGGTGCCCGTGCGAACGGCTGTGTCAGCCGTTACACTGTCAGAAACCGCGGCCGGACGAGCGGCAGCATGGTTCGCCAGGAGCTTTACATCTCGAACGATCTCAGTGACTCGCGCCTGTCGAAGTGGCGCAGCGGTCGTAAAACCAGCGGCGATCAGCACGCCCGCTGACGCGAAGCAGACCATTGACCAATGGGACGACGATAACTTGGGGAATCTCATATTTTAGAATCGGATAAGGAGGGATAAGCCGCCGCCCAGGTTGGCGACGCTGTAATCGAATTTCTTGTCGCTGGATTGGTTTCCCGCGACCGTGGAATAGACGCTGGCACTAATCATTCTGGTAACGCGGTAGGAAGCCGCCACGGACAAGCTCTCGCTCACATCGATCCGATCGCTCAACACGTAAGCACGAGCCACCACACGCCCGACCGCGTTGAAGGAGACCGCCCGCGTCGCATTAATTGAGTATGCGAGATAAATATCGAATTCGTCACGGCGTGGCAGATCAGGATCGCCAAAGACGCTGATTCGCGCGCCACCACCGAGCGAAAGCTCCTGGCCGTCAGAAAATCGAAACGGGAGATTCAGGTTTAGGATGATGCTCTGATCCGCGAAAAGTTCTTCGTTCAAGCTATCGGAGACGGTGAGTCGGTTGTAATCGTAGGCAAGGCGGATGGCGAGATTCCTTAGCTGCGGCACGAGGTAGATGAGGCCCGCGCGCGTGTCGAAGCTTCCAAAATTGAGATCACCAAATCGGTCGTAATAGAAAAATTGCTGTTGAACCGCGAAGTCGCCGTACAACTGCGACGAAAATCGCGGGCTGTAGCTAAACGTCGCAGCTGGCGCGAAAAAGACATCGCCCTTCGGGTCGAACCGGGTCAGCGCAGCATTTGAAGTGTAGTAGATCGGGGCAATCACCGAAAGACTGAAGGGCTGATAGCGCTCTCCCCCGCCGCCCATGATCTCCTGTTCGCCAAGATCGGCGTCGTTCGGTGTAGAGACGGCGTGGCCATTTGAGGTAAACCCGGAGTCGCTGGAATACGTGTCGCTGGCGTAGGTAGCCTGATCCTGAGCTGTCTGTGCGCGATCGGCTTGCGCGTAAGTTGTCGCAGAGGTGGACAAAAGCGCGATTCCACCAAATAGGACGGTGAATAGCGCGGCACGATGGAATCTGACGGTGGGCGGGTTCATGAAGCGGATATCCGTTGTGCCGCGACTCCCCGTCAACGTCAAGCCGTTATTGCCGCGCTAGGCTGTTTCGAGCGCCAGCAGGTCCCGCTGCCATGGCACCAGAATATCAGGGGCGCGACTGACGTCGGAAGCAATGAAATCAATCGCGGCGCGCGGTGCAATCAGCGCGGGATCAAGTTCGAGATCGGCCGCGGCGCGATCTCGCACCTGCCGCAACTTTTCCGCGAGCCGCTGCACTTCCATCGTCGGGCGCACTCCGCGGCGCCGCTCAAAGCGCGGCAACTCATCGTCCGGCAATACCAGCGCGCGCTCCGCGGCGGCGCGGAAACCCTTCGCGCGCCGCGGGGAAAAATGGCGAAAACTCGGCGATCCGCCGTTCGCGAATTGGTCCGCTGCGTTGAGCAGCTCTTCATTGCGTAGAACATGGAACGACGGACGATCTGCTGCGCTCGCTTCACCGTCACGCCAGTGCCAGAGCTCGCGCAAAACGGCAGCCGCTCGGGGAGGCATCAACGATGATCCCTTGAGTCGCCACTGCTCATCCGTCTCGCGCTCGCGTTCGATTCCGGAGCGTTCCACGGCCCGATCGCACGATTGCCGGAACCATTCGTAGCGCTTTTTCTCGCGTAGTTCCGCTTCCAGCCGCTCCGCAATTCCAATCAGGTAATGCGTGTCGTTCCTCGCGTAATCCGCCATGCGTGGCGGCAGGGGTCGGATGGCCCAATTCGCTTTTTGCGAACCTTTTGGCAGCTCAATCGCAAAGAAAGTTTTTACCAGCGCCGCGAGACTAAACTCCCGCATCCCCACCAGCCGCGCCGCGATCACCGTGTCGAAAACGCGGTTCGCCACGAAGCCAAAACTTCGTCGCATCAAACGCAGATCGTAATCCGCGCCCTGCAGAATGATCTCCTTCCGCGCCAGCACCTCACCCAGCGGTGCGAGATCAAGTTGCGCGAGTGGATCGACCAGAAAATCGCCGGCCGCGACCGTGATTTGCAGCAGGCAAAGCTTCTCGAAGTACGAATGCAGACTGTCCGCCTCCGTATCGACGCCGACACGGTCAACCGCTCCGATGTGCGGCAAAAGATCGGCCAGTTGTGCAGCTTCGTTGATCACCGCAGTCCGGTGAGCAACAGCTCGGCGTTAGATTTTGTATTGTTGAGATTGTTGATCAAAATCTCCATGGCCTCGAGGGGCGGCAGTGCGGCCATCGCTTTGCGCAAAAGCTGCACGCGCTCCCATTCATCCGGGTGATACAGCAATTCCTCCCGGCGCGTGGCGGACTGCTGCACGTGAATCGCCGGATACAGTCGTTTCTCGACCAGCGCGCGGTCGAGATGCAATTCCATATTGCCCGTGCCCTTGAATTCTTCGAAAATAACCTGGTCCATCCGGCTGCCCGTGTCGATGAGCGCGGTGGCAAGAATGGTCAGGCTGCCTCCTTCTTCCACATTGCGCGCGCTGCCAAAAAATCGCTTCGGCTTGCTCATCGCATTCGCTTCCACACCGCCGGACATCGTTCGCCCTTTGCCGGACTGCAGGTTGTTATAACCGCGAGCCAAACGCGTGATACTGTCGAGCAGCACGACGACGTCGCGTCCGAGCTCCACCAGTCGCTTCGCACGTTCCAGGACAAGTTCCGCCACCTGCACATGGCGGTGCACGTTTTCGTCGAAGTTTGAATTAAAAACCTGGCAATCGATCTCACGCTGCAAGTCGGTCACCTCTTCGGGCCGCTCGTCGACCAGTAGAATAATCAATTCAATCTCGGGATGATTCATGCGAATCGCCTTCGCGATTTCCTTCATCAAAATCGTTTTGCCAACTCGCGGCGGAGCCACGATTAAACCGCGCTGCCCTTTCCCGAGCGGCGTGAGCAAATCGACGGCGCGGGCACTGATCGACTCGCTGTTCGGACTCTCCAGCATGATTCGTCCCTCCGGGAAGAGCGGCGTGAGATTCTCGAAATCCTTGGGCGCCTTCCACTCGGCCGTCGGCTTGTCCTCGATCGTCACGATTTCATCCAGCACCAGCATCTTCTCGCGCTCGCGCGGCAGCCGCACCTTCCCTGCAATTTTATTCCCCGGGCGCAATCCCAGCGACTGAATCGCAGCGCGGGGTATCGAGACATCTTCCGGCACCGAGAGGAAATTGAGTTTCGGACAACGCAAAATACCCCAACCGTCAGGACTGATTTCCACGAAACCGTTTGCCGTCACCAGCGTTCCCTGCGCGAGCGCTGCCCGCGCCGTGTCGAAGATTTGGAAGTGGCGATTGCGCGCGGAATGCGGGCGCACATTCAGTTGCTCCGCCAGTTTCTCCAGTTCCGCCGGTGAACACTGCTGCAGTTCGTTCAAGTCCAGCTCTCGCGGCACTTCGCGCTGCACTTCCGCCTGCGGTTCGGTCGCAACTGCAGCAGTCTTGATCTCTGAATCGGAAATCCCGTCAGGCATAGATGCCTTCCCAAAGCTTCAGCATGGTTGTCGCCTGCGACTCCAGAATTGCGGCCGGGCCGTTGTTCCACGCCACGTGCTGGGCGCGTTTTATTTTCTGCGCCAGGTCCATCTGCGATCTGATCATTTCCAACGCTTCCGCTTCGCTCATCGCATTCCGAGCCGCGAGCCGGTCCAGCTGCAAGCGCTCCGAGCAGGCCACGACCACGACGCGATCGCATAAAATTTCACCGCCAGTTTCATAAAGAAGAGGAATGTCCGCGAAAAAGAATTGAGAAGAAGTCCGATGCGTATCCGCCAGTGCGCTCCATTCGGCGCGAATGCGCGGATGCAATATTTGTTCGAGCGCGAATTTCTTGCTCGAGTCGGCCACTACCATCGACCGCAACGCGCCGCGATTCAAGTTCCCGCTCGCGGAAAAGATTTCGGTCCCAAACTCAGAGCGAAGTTCGCCCAGCACATCGGGCCGCTCGGTCAGTCGTCGCGCCGCGAGATCAGCATCAAAAAACACCGCCGTCGGCGCCAGCTTTCGCAGGCAGGCGGTGAATGTCGATTTACCGGAAGCAATGCCGCCAGTGATCCCGATCGCGGGCACTACTTCTTATACATCGGCACTTCCGGCAGCCGCGGCGCCTCCACGACATCCTGCTCTTCCTGCTCTTCGGTCTGATTGAAAGGCAACCCGCCCGGAGTCACCAGCCGCGCCGTTACAAAAATCACCAGGTTACGCTTGATGTGCTGGTCGACATTAGTGCGGAATAGTCGACCGAGAATCGGGATGTCACCGATGATCGGGGTGCGATCCTCCACTTTCTGCACATCTTCGCGCATCAGCCCGCCGAGCACGACCGTTTGGCCGTCCCACACGCTGACACTCGTCGTCACTTTCCGGGTGCTGAATATGGGCTGGTTGATGACGTTTTCAGTCAGGATCACCGACGACGGAACTCCAAGAACTGGCGCCACACCGCCGAGTCCAAGCGCCGCTGGATTGACTGTACGAATTGGACTGCCGTAGTTGATGAAGCCCTCGAACTCCACGACTTGGGGCACAAGATTCAGGTCGATTGTTACGCCATCCGGACCAACAACCGGCTCGACTTCGAGAGTCACGCCAGTGTTTCGAGTTTCAAATCCGGTAGGCGTTGTGGGTGTCACAGGAAAGCTCGCGATTGTGGTGCTGCTTCCAACGCCGCCACCGCCGCCGCCACCAAAGCTCTGCGGAATCTGCGGAGGCTCGAACGTTGTGGGATATCGAAACTCACGCACGATCTCGATCGTTGCACGCTGGCCGCTCTTCGTCGTCACTTTCGGCGCTGATAACAAATCGACGCCCTTCTTCTGGTTGAGCGCACGGATTACGACCTGAAATTGCGGATCGGTGAACACTCCGGACAATCCGAAAATTCCGGGCGCGAGTGAGCTTCCCCCGGTGAGTGGAAAGAGCAGCGCATCGATTGCATTCGCGCTGATCGCGAGACCGCCGCTGCGGTTGCCGGCGGTCACGGGGAATTGCCCAACCGGATTACCACCGGGAGGAGCGAATGGAAAATCAGCCGGGTTAACGTTGGGTGAAGTTCCCGATGTTCCACCGCC
>JBBQHM010000113.1:0-7490 GCA_038323965.1 Chthoniobacterales bacterium
TATTCCGCGCTGCTGGTCGACAGCGATCTTTGCTTCATTACGCAACAGGCGGGCGCCGGTAACGCATTTTTCCCTAGTAAACTGCTTGGAATTCTCGCGCACGGACGCGGAGTGCTGACTGTCGCGGACAAAGAGAGCGAGTTGGCGCAGGCCGTAGAGAAGGAAGGATTCGGAGTTAACATTCCACCCGGCGATGCCCATGGTCTTGCCCACGAATTGCGCGCATTATCCGGCTCGCCCGAACGGCTGGTTGAATTCGCAAATGCCGGCGCGAAGTTCGTCCAGCATTTCGACCAGGAGACGGTGCTGGCAGAGTTCGCGACGACGCTCGAGAAACTCGCCGCTCAATAAGCGGTTCGCGGCGGAATCAGCACGTGCTTGAACGTGCGCAGGATGATTCCGCATTCGAGCGATAGATTCCAATTCTCGAGATATTCGATGTCGCAGGCGACGCGATTCTCGATATCGGCGCTATTACGGGCCTCACCTCGATAACCCCTGACCTGCGCAAGGCCGGTGATTCCGGGCTTCACGAAAGTGCGGACGTGGTAGCTCGACATTAGCTGTGCGAACTGATCGTTATGCTCAATCAGATGTGGGCGGGGTCCGACCAGGCTCATGTCGCTGCGGAGGACGTTCCAGAATTGAGGGACTTCATCGAGGCTGATCTTCCGGAAAAAACGCCCAAGCGGATAAACGCGTTCGTCGTCCTCGCCCGCTTGTTTGCTGACCTCACGATTGTCGTCGTGCATCGTCCGGAATTTATAAATTTTGAAGTGGCGATTTTGTAAACCGGCTCGCACTTGCGCATGAAATAATGGTCCGGGTGACTGCAGGCGTTGCGCGAGCCAGACGATGGCCGCCGCCAGCGGAAACACGATCAACATCATGGGCAGAGAGATCGCGACATCGATTGCGCGTTTGCAAAAACGGTTGACCGGATTCTCCAGGGGCTCTTCGCGCAAACCGATGAAGCGAAACCCATCGTCCTCAAAATGCGTTACCGGGTGCCGTAGTTTTTCCTCGATATCGCTGACGATCAAAAGGCGTACCGGCAGTCGGTCGCAGATGTTGACGATGCTGTCGTTGATCTGGGCGAACAGGGGAAACTCCAGCAGGATCACCTGGGTCACCGCGTGGTCGCGGATGATGCGGTCAAGATCGACGATGGTTCCGAGGATGGGAAGGCCGTGCTCAGTCCGCTCCAGCGGTTCGTCGCAGACCAGGCCAACCGTCCGCAATCCGATATCCGCTTTGCGTCGCAGCCAGCCGCGGAGTTGGGTCGCCTTTTCCGATGAACCGATGAGCAGGGTGTTTTCTTTGCGAACTCCCTTGAAGATTTTTTTCGCAAGAAACGGCGGGATATAGTGATGCGAAAAGAGCAGAGCGATGTAGAGCCACGGCACAAAGTTGAAAAAGAAAAGTCGCGAGATGAACGCATCCTTCGTCGCGACCAGGTAGAGGACGAGCGTTCCGACGCTGGCGAAGGTTTGGCGAAGGCTCAGTCGATGTTGCCGCAGCAACTCGGTCTGCAGGAAGAAAGTTTTGGAGCCGTCACGGGTGAGCGTTTCGATGGTCATCCCGAAGATAAGCAGCACGCAGTAAATACTGTAGCGATGGTAGGTGAGATCTTCGGCCGGGTCC
Organism: Chthoniobacterales bacterium; assembly: GCA_038323965.1. Lineage (GTDB taxonomy): Bacteria > Verrucomicrobiota > Verrucomicrobiia > Chthoniobacterales > UBA10450 > JBBQHM01. Next base: position 1,645 of record JBBQHM010000113.1, read on the forward strand.
GAGTAGAAGGTCACCATGACCCACACCCCAAACCAGAAGAGCGCTGCGACAATGAGGAGTTGGCAGAGTAGAAAGAGCCGGTAAAGGCCCTCCGTCCGTTGCGTGACCATGACTAAAAGTTCACCGCTCCAACGAGCGTACGCGTTGGCAGCGAGCGTTCAACTCGTGCTAAAGTCAGGCCAGACATGACAGGGAGTATACTCGACGGGAGGGGACTCCTCCGATAGGAGCTAATCCCATACCATGAATGCACTGCTCGCGTGATGCCAAACGACAGCGCGACATCGCATCGGCGCAGCAGCTCACGTAGTGCCACTCCCTTCCGGTGCCTGCCGGTTGCGATGCTTCCGGTACTGGCCTGTTTCCTTGGGGGCGCCACCGCCAAATGGGCCGAAGGAATCGTCGTCGCGCTGTTGGGGATTTACGTTCTCCTTTATCCGCCCACGCGTTCGCTTGGATTTGGATTGAACGCACTCCTGCTCGCATCAGTCGGATGCGCACTTGTCGCATTCCTGCCCGGGAACTGGTTTTTTGAACCGGAATGGCGCTTAATTCTTACGAACGATTTTGGCATCAAGTTACCGAATCGCGTGTCGCCGCAGCCCTGGGTGACCGCGCAGTGCGTCGCGAGTTTCCTGGCGGCCTTAATTTGGCTCTATCTCGTCTGCGCGCAGGATCTCGAATTACGCGACGTGCGTTTTCAGCTTCGTGCCTTTGCCGTTGGCATCATCATTCTCGCCGCGTGCGCGATAGGGTTCCACGCAATTCACTGGGCGGCTCCGTTTTGGATTAACGAACGCGGTTTCGGCCCATTCCCGAACCGAAACCAAACTGCGAATATCTTCGGAATCGCGTCCGTCATCGTCGCCGCCGCGGCCCAGGATGACGCGCAGCATCGGCGCAAGCGCTGGATTTTCTGGACACTCGGTTATGTCGTGATCGTGGCGGCAGTTGTCCTTAATTTTTCCCGCGCGGGAATCGTAATCGTCATCGCTGCCGGCGCGCTGTGGGTGGTCACGCTCTCTTTTCGCCGCGGCTCCGCCTCGTGGATCGCGATCTCGGTCGCTCTCTTTTTGATCGTAGTGGCAGCGCTATTGATTTTTGGCGGTCAAACCTTGGAACGCTTTCATCTGCGCGCGATGGCAGGGGGGACAGGGGTCGCTGCTGATTTTCGGTGGCTCATTTTTCGCGACACCTGGCAGCTGATTAAAGCGTCGCCCTGGTGCGGGCTCGGATTTGGAAACTTCGAAGCAGCCTTCGCGATTTTTCGTAATGCTTCGATCGCGAACGAACGTGCCCTGCATCCCGAAAGCGATTGGCTTTGGCTCTGGAGCGAACTCGGATGGCCGGCCGTCCTACTTGTCATCGCAGGCCTGGGCCTTTTGGCGCGCTTCGTTCTCCCGCTGTCGGCCGGCTCGAACCAACGCCTCCGCTTCGCCGCCTTGATCGCGGTAGTGGCCTGCGTGGTCCACGGATTTGTCGACGTCTCAGCGCATCGCGTGGGGACGGCATACTCCGCGATTTTTTTGCTGGGGTTGTCGCTGCACCGACCGCTGCGGTTCCGTTCCTCTTCGGTAACGCCATGGATCTTCCGCGTTCTTGCAATCACACTGGTTGCGGCTGGTGCCGCGTGGACGTTTTCAACCCAACGCGGCGCCCTGCTTCCGGGATCGATCGGTGCGGCGAACGCCCGGCAATCGGCTGCCGCAGCCACGCACGGTCGCGATTACGATCGGGCAGTTACGCTGGTGTCGACCGCCCTCGCTTGGTCGCCACTGGATTGGCGTCTCTACTTCGCCAGAGCACTTGCCGAGTACGGCAAAGGACTGACCGAAGACGCTCTCGATGATTTCCGTCGCGCACGCTTTCTGGAGCCGAACGCGTACGAACTTCCGTTCGAGGAAGGCAAAGTATGGCTGGCGACAAAGCCAACTCTCGCGGTCGCGGCATGGCGCGAAACCCTTCGCCGAGCCGGGCCACATCGCGCGGAAATTTTCGACAGCATGCTCTCCCTCAGCACGATGATGAATCGTGCAGTTGTCCCGAAGATAAGTGAGCTCAGCCTTAATTATCACGAGCTGATTCTCGTTAATTTGCGGCGCGCCTCCGGCCCATCCTTCAACGGCATCCTGGAGCAGGTCCGCGAGCGCGATTCCGCACTCAAGAATCTCAATGAGGGCGAGCGGAAAGAGCTATTTGAATTATGGCGCACGCGCGGCGACACGGCCGCGCTGGAAGAATCCGTAGCGGCCGATTCAACTTTGGCCACGTCAGCGTGGCCAGCGCTGGCAAAAATTCGAGCGGACGCGGGCGACTACAAAAGTGCGGTCGATCTATTCCGCGAACATCACGGCGTCGTCGCGCTTCCGCGTCTTGCATCATCGACGGATACGACCGAACTCGAGCGAACAGTCGCGACGGATCCGCGAAATTATGCCGCGGGCTTTGAGTTGTACGAGCAGCAAAGAACAAAAGGCGACCTCGCGGGCGCGCTCTCGACCGTTCGCCATTTCACTTCGCTGCCCGGGAGCCCGGGCTACTTCAATTACCTGGAAGGCGAAGCGTGGTTCGTGCAACGCGACGACGAGCGCGCGTGGAAGGCGTACTCACGTCTGCTCGAAATGCGAACCGAACGATGATTTCCTACCGCGTTTCGGCCAAGGCAGCCTGCGCCGCTGCCAAACGGGCGATTGGGACGCGGAACGGACTGCAACTCACATAGTCGAGCCCAAGCCGGTGACAGAATTTTACGCTGTCAGGATCGCCGCCATGTTCGCCGCAAATCCCTAACTTAATTTTTGGTCGCGAGCTTCGGCCTTTCTCGACTGCGATCTGCATCAGCTGTCCGACGCCGGTCTGGTCGAGCGTCGCGAACGGATTTTTCTTAAAGATCTCGTTCTCGGTGTACGGCATCAGAAAATTACCCATGTCGTCGCGGCTGATTCCCAGCGCCATTTGCGTGAGGTCGTTCGTGCCAAAGCTGAAAAACTCCGCGCTCTTCGCGACTTCATCCGCCGTCAGCGCTCCGCGCGGCACTTCAATCATGGTGCCGACGAGATAATCGAATTTCACTTTCTTCTCCTTCATCACTTCGCTCGCGACGCGATGAACGATCTCCGCCTGGAGATCGAATTCCTTCTGGAAGCCGACGAGCGGAATCATGATTTCAGGCTTCACCTTGATCTTCTTCTTTGCGACCTCGGCGGCGGCTTCGAAAACCGCACGCGCCTGCATCTCAGTAATCTCGGGGTAGGCAATTCCGAGTCGGCAACCGCGATGTCCGAGCATCGGGTTAAATTCGTGCAGTTGCGCGACCCGATGCGCGATTTTTTCCGCGCTAATCCCAATTTTCCTCCCGAGATCGGCCTGCGATTTCGGTTCGTGCGGGAGAAATTCATGCAGCGGCGGATCGAGGAAACGGATGGTTGCTGGATAGCCCTTGAGTGCCCTGAAAATTCCGACGAAATCCTCGCGTTGATAAGGCAGCAATTTCGCGAGCGCGGCTCGTCGATCTTTTACGTTGTCGGCGAGAATCATCTCGCGCATCGCATCAATGCGGTCGCCCTCGAAAAACATGTGTTCCGTCCGCGTGAGTCCGATTCCAACTGCACCAAACGCGAGGGCGTTCTCCGTCTGCTCCGGATTGTCGGCGTTGCCACGAACGCTCAGTCGCGCCGCCTGCCCGCACCAGCTCATGAGCTGATTAAAAGCCTTAAATTTCTCAGTCTTTTGCGCGGCTTTGTCGCCGTGCAACATGCCGGTGATAATCTGGCTCGGAGCGGTCGCGAGTTCGCCCGCGTAAACCGTTCCCGCCGTGCCGTCGATGGAAAGGAAGTCGCCTTCCTTGAAAGTCTGACCTGCCACCGAAACAGTCTTCTTCGCATAATCGATATCAAGAGCTGACGCGCCACAGATGCAAACCTTACCCATCTGCCGCGCCACCAGCGCCGCATGCGAGGAAACTCCTCCCTTTGCCGTCAGGATTCCTTCCGCCGCAATCATACCGCGCAGGTCCTCTGGACTCGTTTCATTGCGCACGAGCAACACTTTTTCGCCCCTCTCGGCCGCGGCGACGGCACGGTCGGCGTTGAGGTAAATCTTTCCAGACGCTGCGCCCGGTCCTGCGGGCAGACCGCTCGCTATGGCCTCGGCTTTTTTCACTTCTGCGATGTCGAAAATTGGCGCGAGAAGTTGGTCAAGCTGATCCGCCGGATTTCGCATTACCGCCGTCTTCCAATCGATCAGCTTCTCCTTGAACATGTCCATCGAGAACTTGAGCGCCGCCGCGGCAGTCCGCTTTCCATTCCGCGTCTGCAGCATGAACAGTTTCCCGTCCTGGATCGTGAACTCCACGTCCTGCACATCCTTGAAATGTTTTTCGAGCGTGGCGCGGACCTGCAACAGCTCCGCATAGCTCTTCGGCATCAACTTCTTCAACTCGATCACCGGTTGCGGCGTCCGCACGCCTGCCACCACGTCTTCGCCCTGTGCGTTAATCAGGAACTCCCCATAAAACTCGTTAACACCGTTGGCCGGGTTACGGGTAAACGCGACGCCCGATCCGGAAGCTTCCCCGGTGTTGCCATAGACCATCGCCTGCACATTGACCGCGGTACCCCATTCTTGAGGAATGTTGTATTTCCGGCGGTAAACGATCGCGCGATCGTTCATCCACGAGCCAAAGACCGCGCCCGCCGCGCCCGTCAGTTGCTCCCATGGATCGTTCGGGAAGCTCTTTCCGGTGCGTTCTTTCACGAGCGCCTTGAAGCGGGCAACTAGTTCCTTGTAATCGGCGACGGTGAGATGGGCGTCGTCGATGTCCTCTTCATGATGATCGTGCTTAAGCTGCTCGATCGCGGATTCAAACGGATCGTGATCTTCGCCGTCCCTTTTCTGCACACCCATGACGACGTCGCCGTACATCTGGATGAAACGCCGATAACAATCCCACGCGAAGCGCTCGTTCTTCGTTGCCGCGACGAGTGATTTCACCGTCTCATCGTTCAATCCGAGATTCAGAATCGTGTCCATCATGCCGGGCATGGAGTCGCGCGCGCCTGAGCGTACCGCCACCAGCAGGGGCATACTTTTCGTGTCGCCGAATTTCGTCCCCATGATGCGTTCCATGTTGGCGACGCCTTTCTCCATCTCGGCTTGGAGCGATGCCGGATAGGTGCGCTTATTCGCATAGTAATAAGTGCAGACCTCAGTGGTGATCGTGAAACCCGGAGGCACCGGGAGACCGATGCGCGTCATCTCCGCGAGATTTGCACCTTTGCCGCCCAGAAGCGGTTTCATCGAGCCGTCGCCGTCGGCCTTGTTGTCGCCCCAGGTGTAGACGTATTTGGCGGATCGCTTTGCTTTCGTTGGTTTGCGCGACGTCTTTCGCGCGGAAGTTTTGGTGCGTGGCATGAGAAGGAGGAGGCTGCGAAGAGCGCCAAGCTATGTTCGCGGACTAAACTGTCAACGCGACTGCATTGACCCGGAGGGACGAGCTTCTGCTCGTCCTGGGACATGCAGAAGCATGTCCCTCCGCTCGCGACGCTGCGACTCGCTTAAACGGCGACTTGCTCGCCGTTTGCGAGCACATGGCTGATCGCCGCGACAAATTCATCGAGTCCCGTGCTGGGAACGATGATCGTGTTGCGGCGGCCATGAGCTTCTTCGGTCACACGCAGGAATTTTCCGCGCTCGTTTTCGCGGAACTCGACGTGGAAATGCTTCCGCTCGATTTGCAATTCCCGCGCTTCAATGACCGTATCCATTCCTAAGCGCCGGAGTCTAAAACTTTGGCGCTAAGAATGTGAAGCACAATTTGTTATGCAAAAACGGAGAGGTCTTTCCAC
>JBBQHM010000114.1:0-7169 GCA_038323965.1 Chthoniobacterales bacterium
AGTAAGCACTGAAGGAGGGGCGACCGCAGCCGCGCGGCGCCCGGCCCGCGGAGTACCGCAGACCGGCTTCGCGTCCGGGTCGCTCCGCTGTTCCCCACCACCCGCATAACGAACACCCAGCGTCCGGGCTATCGGACAGCAGAGCCGTCCGATAGTCCTCCTCGGGCGTCACGTTATGCGTTGACGGCTGGGCGATGCCGAGGTCGTGGTGACGCTGCCCTCGCGGTCTGCCAGGACCTAAATCCCCCGACTTCCCTATTGCTCCGCGACGCTCTCCTCATGGTAGCGGCCGCAGCGCGCCGTCAACCCGTTCGACAGGCTCAGGGTTGACCGCGCGCTTTGTCGGCCGCTCGCATGAGAGCGTCTCGCGGAGCAACCGCGAGAGGTCGAACTTAGCAGCCCTCATCAATCAATCGTATGAAGATGCCCATTTGCGCCACGTGCGAACACGCGGGAACGCATCACAACTGGAGAGTGGCGAGACTGCGAGGCCGTTGTCAGATTCCGGACTGCCTCTGCACGAAATACATGCCGCTGACCGGCCGCCCCGCTCCGGTGAATTCCTTCATCGGACGAGCGCTGAGAAAGAAGCGCTAGAAGTGGCTCGGGCCTGCCTGCTGGCAGGCCCTCGTTGGCGTTCGTGCCCTCTTCCGATCTGCGGAGGGAAACGACCGCAGCCGCGCTGCGCTCGGCCCGCGGAGTACCGCAGGCGGGCTTCGCGTCTGGGTCGTTTCCCTCTGCACCCCTCCGGGTCGCATAACGAACACCCTTCGTCCGGGCTATCGAACAGCAGAGCTGTCCGATAGTCCTCCTCGGGCGTCACGTTATGCGATCCGGCACCGCCCTTCCGCGTCCCGACGAGGCCTGACCCGACCGGGCGCGACCAGGCACGAAGAGCCACGAAAAAGCCGCGTCTGTCGGACTGCCACCCTCGCCGAGCCACGCGACCGAGACCACGAACGGATCGGGCGCACAGTCTAATCCCCGCGCCAACATGCATCCCACCCAAGGAGCGCCCGAACACGCCGAGCCCGCTCAATGCGCGCGTCCATCACCCTCACCCTTTCGCTCCGCCCGCGCTCTCTTCACGGTAGCGGCCGCAGCGCGCCGTCGAGGGGCAAGCCCTTGACCGCGCGCTTAGTCGGCCGCCGCGTCAGAGCGCGTCACGCGGCGCGAAAGCGCCCGAGAGGTCGACTTTAGTAGCCCTCATTTCTCTCCACTCTATGGATTCCGCTTCTAGAATTCGCCAACTCAACGACGCGTTTCGGACGCGCCTGGTGGGTAGCGGCCGGCTGGTCATCACGGCCGGCATCGCGCAAAAGTCGCCCGTCGACCAGGCCGAGATCGTGCGCCGGGTCTGTCAGTTCTCCGACTTCACGCCGGACAACGACCCCTATGGCGAGCACGACTTCGGTAGCTTCGATTTCGTCGGCGACCTCATCTATTGGAAGATCGATATGTACGATCGCAGCATGGAGTTTGGTTCGCCCGATCCGGCCGATCCGAACGTGACGACACGCGTCCTCACGATCCTGCTCGCGAGCGAGTATTGATCTTCCGCGAACCCGGCGCTTCGGCGTCGGGTGAGGTGTGCTTCCGCTCTACCAGACGGGCTGCGCCGATCGTGGCCCAGCGCTTCCCTTATCATGCAGGCCCAGGATGCGACCTTGAAGGAAAAGGGCGCGGAGTAATGTGTGCGTAAATCTGCTTGCATGCCGAGCGCGTGGCATTTTGACGAACATGAAAAGGTCGATCACCAACGCGTCGCAGACAACGATGGTAGTCATGTTCACTTGCTGAATTCGTGCGCGAACTTGACAATGACCGCCTGACAACGCGGAGCCTGTTGTCCACTTGCCGTCTGCTTGCTAGCAAGTACAATTATGACATTACCAACTCGCGATCAAAAACGTATGCAGACATTGACTAACGGAGAAAAAGCAGAGTTGCAGAGTTTTAACTAACGATGCGAGTTGCCGACATGCTGCTGGAACTTGCCGATGAACAGGAGATGATGACGCGTAGCGACTTTCAGGGACGCGCTGACGTAGTAGCACGGCAAATTATTAGTTTGATCCGCGATAGCTCATAATTTCATGGACAACAATCCACAGGCGATCACCAAGGACGAAATTATTGAGATCGCGGCTCTTAAAGAAATTTAGCAACTTTGGGGCGCCGAAAATCATGAGGACATGACCGCGGTGCTACAACAGAGTTATTGCGTGAAATTTGACTTCGTGTCGGGTGGCCCTGGGTACTGCGGCGACCTGTTCATCATTCAAGGCGACGCCCTCTCCGAGGCTCCTCCTGTATCCCTCATTCGCGATGATCATGACCACAAGCTGAAAATTGTCGAGTATTATGGATCATAAAGAATTTGCTAGCAACGGAGGCAGGGCCCGCGCCAAGAAGCTCTCTAAGAAGCGCCGTTCAGAGATAGCTAGGCAGGGTGGGAAAGCAAAAGCGGCGAGCCGCAGGAAATAAAGCCGCGCCGTACTGGTCACCGGCTTTGTGCATGATCGCGCCATTGTGCAAGGAATTCCTTAGGCGCATCGAGCCAGCGCCGCCGAATTGATTGGTTGTCTTTTGGCCGAGTTTGGGGGGGCGGCGTGGAGGATTGGTCGCGGCCGACAAAACTGCCGCCGCCGCGCGCACGCTCGTTTTTATACCCCTGTCGAGCGCTGGTTCCCGTGGGGGGGGGGGTCAATTTTTATTGCAGGGAGGCCCAGGATGCGAACTTGGCTTTCAGAATGACGCATGCGCCACATCTTAGTACGCACCGCGATATCATGTACGGTTGGCCAAGGCGCGGAGCGAGACCCAGAGATTGCGCACCCGCTTTCTACAGTTAGCGGCTAAGCAGCGCTCGATAATATGATGCGCTTCAACAGGGATATGAACTCGTGGCCTTGACGAAACGCTCTTTCCATTTTTCGAGACTGACACTCTCGTCCATCGGGGAAAACGTTACCATCATCCGCACGGTCAACACGATTAAGTCTTGCACGTCGAGCAGGACACCAAAGGCCGCCATCGGCCGCATCATTGTCCCCCTTGTTCGCGGTCCTTCAGGTTCCATGAGCGCATGCCGAAGTTCGTAGCGCCGTGCGATTGGAATTGGCGATCTACGTCGAAAGCATCCCCGATACGATGCAAAAGGCGTTACAAGCCGGGTTGAGCGCTGAGCCGTCGCGAGTTGTGCAACTGCAGGCGCGCATGGGCGCGATAAATTGGTCCATTCACCGGCTTAACCACGGCGCTGGAGGAGCAATGCACAACCAGCCCGAAATTGCCGAGTGAACCGCTAATCCGATTTGACGCCTCATCCTGTGCTTATGGGTGGCGAGCAACGAGGAAACCATGATCCGAAGTTATCGTTGTAATTCGCAATAAACATAAGCAAACGTAGCATGGGCCTCGGTGCGAACTACCCATGAAGCGATGGGATTCGCCGGCTAGAAAGCAGCCCAGGCTCCAGCAGGTCGAGGGCGATCACGGCTTCGCAGAGGTCTCAAAAGTGCCGAGCATAAACCCCGAGCCGGTTCCGCCGAAAGCGGGTGGACAGAAACCATTCGCGCCTCTGAGTTCAATCTGCAGTTCCGCTATCGGTCGCGGCGCCAACGCGCGTGCCCGCAGTCCGCGGTGGCTGGCGCGAATGCGCGGGCGTGCTTTGATCTGGCTGCTCGCTTCGACCGTGGCAGCGCTCAGCACTGCTGACGCATTCTCCGCCCCGCGCCATAAGGCCGTGCCGCTGCATCAGAACAAGGCGGTCAAGGCCAAGTACCACAAACACACGACTAACCAACTGGTAACTGGCAATTCAGCGGAGGCACCGCTGCCACCGGTTTTTGCCGCGACCAAGCAGGCGATCGAGCTGATGCGCCAGCGCAAGACCAAGGAAGCAACCGCGCTTGCGACGTCGATCGGCGATCCGGTGGCGCAGCAGCTTGTCGAATGGGCACTGCTGCGCCACTCCGACAGCGAAGCCGGATTCGAGCGCTACGCTGCTTTCATCCGGGCCAATCCTGATTGGCCGAGCATACCGCTGCTGCGCCGGCGCGCAGAGGGGAAGCTATGGCAGGAGGGGCGCGACGCCGCCACGGTTCGCCGCTTCGTCGGCGAGCAGCCGACCAGCGCGGCGGGCCGGCTTGCGTTCGCGCGCGTGCTGATGAGCGAGGGCGACCGTGCCGGGGCCGATCGCGAAGTTCGCGCGGTGTGGCAGTCGGCGCAACTTCCGGCCAACCTTGAAGCCGCAATTCTCGGCGCGTTTCCCGATGTGCTGACCCGCGCCGACCACGCTGCACGTATGGACAGGCACATCGGCGTTAAGGACTTCGGTGTGGCGATGCGTGCTGCCAGGCGTCTAGGCAAAGACGAAGTCGCGATCGTCGCGGCTTGCTCCGCAGTTGAGGCTAATTCCACCAAAGGCGGGACTCTGCTCGATGCGGTTCCCAGCGCAGCACGTGGGGATTTGGGCTACGCGCTGTGCCGGCTTCACTGGCTACTGCGGCACGACGGCGTCACGGCGGCAGTCAAGCTGGTGCTTGAAGCCTCGCGCGAGGATCTGCAGCGTCAGGACACCGATGAATGGTGGCGCAAGCGTCGCGTGCTTGCGCGCAAGCTCATCGATCTCGGCGACGCAGAGACCGCATATCGGGTCGTGCACGAGGCCGCGCCTCCGGCCAATCCCTATTACCGCTCCGAATTTCACTTCATGGCCGGCTGGATTGCGTTGCGCTTTCTCGCCGATCCAACCACGGCGCTTAAGCATTTCGCTCACGTCGATGAAGGCGCGACCGATCCGATCATCCTTGCGCGTGCCGCATACTGGCGCGGCCGCGCCGCCGAGGCGACCGGCCAGCTTGAGGAGATGTACGCGCAGTACGAGGCCGCTGCGCGCCATGCCACTGCCTACTATGGTCAGCTGGCGCGCGCCCGGCTTGGTCTCGGTGACATCATGTTGCTTCCGCCACTGGAACCGGTGGACGGCGATAAGAGCGAACTGCTGCACGCTGCGAACATTCTCTATGCGATCGGCGACCGCGGCCTTTTTGTGTCGTACGTGACCGACCTCGCTAAGGAGAGCAGTGACGCCGCCACGCTCGCGGCGCTCGGCCAGCTCACCGCGCACTACAACGATGCGCGGGCGATGTTGCTCATCGGCAAGACGGCGCTCGCGCGTGGCTTCGCGATGGACCAGTACGCCTTTCCGGACATCGGCGTACCGCCCTACAGTCCGATTGGTCCCCCGCTCGATCGCTGCGTAGTCAATTCGATCGTGCGCATAGAGAGCGCCTTCAACCATCGCGATATGTCGCGGGCCAAGGCGGTCGGGCTGATGCAGGTCACCCCAGTAGCCGGGCGCGACACCGCCAAGCGGTTCGGCGTCGCCTACAACTGGAGCCGCCTCGTGTCCGACCCAGTCTACAATACCCAGATAGGCGCCGCCGAAGTTGCAGCCTTGCTCAAGGAGTACCGCGGCTCCTACATCATGACTTTCGCCGGCTACAATGCCGGCCGCGGCCGAGTCGAACAATGGGTGGCGCAGCACGGCGATCCGCGCGATCCCAAGGTCGACCCGATCGACTGGATCGAGCGCATCCCGTTTGCCGAGACGCGCAACTACGTCCAGCGTGTAATGGAGAGCTTACAGGTTTACCGCGCGCGCTTCGGCGCCAGCACCGCGACGGTCGACCCCAACCTATACCGCGCGGCGACGGGCGAGACGCGCGCCGAGCCAGCCTCGGTGGAGGTATCTATTCCCCAATGACGCCTGCCTGGAGCGCACCTGTCCCTACCGAAAATCAAATCCGGACATATTGATGGTGCAATCCTCCGAGGAGCGGCTTGGCAACGACGTCGCCAACAGCCTGGACCGCGCGCAAAGCGTACTCACCATTGCCGACGAAGTGATCGAATAACGGATCGAGCATTTATAATTCGGGATAGCTGCATGCGGCACATGCTGCGTTGCACCGAAGTCTCGGAGCGAATCGACACTCTGGGTCAACAGTGACGGTTTGGGCGCGCGCGTGGCAAAATAGAACGCGCCGCGCCACGGCTAGAATGTCCAGCCGACGACGAACCTTGCCGGCGCGTGAGGCTAGCTATTCCTACGACTTCGCCCCATCTGTGGAAGCCGGCCAACGGTCTGCAGCCCCACGTGAGCGAAGCTGAAGACCACATGAGCAAAGCTGCCGAGTGTCGTGAGAAATTGAGCAAGTCTCCCTATCCAGCCGACAAAGCTTCATGGCTTCACCTCGCGGATCAATGGACGAGGCGCGCTCAAAGATGCGACTCCTCCGCCCGCACCCCCATAGCCGGCGCCAGCGAATTTATCGGGCGATTTTTCAGCGAGAAGTAGCCGTGCGATAGCTCATCGTCGCCTCACTCGGCTTGCTCATCTCGGTCGCACGTAAGCGTAGCCCGCTTGCCCGCAACCTACCCGGCCGCTATATATGGCAGGGGCCGCCCCAATCGTTCGGGGCGGCTTCTTTACTCAGGAGGCTAGGCCGAGCTAGCGAGACGGGCCGATACCGCTAACTCCTTGATTTCTCGCTTCAAGGGCGCATAGCTCAGTTGGTAGAGCAGCTGACTCTTAATCAGAAAAATCCCATCTCTTCATAGTTTCAAAAACAGACTTGTCGCTCAGAAATGATCCGCGCCCAGCGGCATCGCGAATGCATCTGCCGCAACGAACTCGACATGGAGACCGTGGTGTGGAACGCGGGGCAGGGGGTTTCCCCTATCCCGACTTGAGGCGCGGCTGCGGTGTCCGCGGTGTGGCTCACGCGATGTTGTTGTGTTATTTCAACCGCCGACAAACGTCGCTGTTGAGCGCCGCCGCTAGTACCCAATAAGTGCCCAAGAAAATGGGCCATATGCTAACTCTTTGAAATCTCTAACGCGCTCGTAGCTCAGCTGGATAGAGCACCAGACTTCGAATCTGGGGGTCGGGGGTTCGAATCCCTCCGAGCGCGCCAGCACTTGGCTGTCCAACCCGGACACATGGGTGACGGAACGTACCTAACCCGCATTTCTCACACAAATCGGCGCATCGGGGCTCCGAATCAGCGAGAGTTGTTGTGCCACAACGACTTTACGTGATTCGAGGAGAGCCCCGATGCCGACAGAGTGTAGCCCAGAAGTATTTGATTTTGGAACCG
>JBBQHM010000115.1:0-7166 GCA_038323965.1 Chthoniobacterales bacterium
TATTTGATAATCGGCACGCCACGGAAATCGCCAGTGAACGTCTTGTTATTGATCGCCGCTTGCAGCTTCTCAAAATCAACCACGGTGACCGATGGCTGAAGTTTCCCTCCGTACGAAATCCATTTGCCGCTCGGATCGGTGTCAACCCCGTGGGGCGATTTGCCGATGGGCAGAAAATAAATAATGCCCGGCACTTTCGCCGGATCGAGCACCGGCACGCCGTCCATGTCCTGCGCTTTGCCGTCCGCGACTGCCTGCGCCGCTGCTTTCCAATTCACGATCGCGCTATAATCACGGTCCTTTTGCGATGCGTTCGCTTCCAGAACGTCGTGCGCCATTTCCGTGTTGTAGCTCGTCCAGAAAGCCCAGCCGCTGCTCGGTCCTTTGCCGGTCGAGCCGAGGTCCCAATCGAACGGCGGCGTCAGGATTTGAAACGCGACGCTCATCTCGCCCGTGTTGGGATCCACCTTCAGCGCGCTCACCATCCCGTTGAATTCTTTCTCGTAATCCTTTGGATCGGCCACGCGACCTTTCGGCAGCGGGATGGAAAAACGCGTCGCGACGAGGAGATACTCAGTGTTTTCTGTCACGAAGGAGGAGCCATGATTGCCGCTCGAGTTCGGAATCGGGCCAAGGATCTGGTGCGTCTTGAAATCGCGCAGATCGATCCGCGCGACACGATTGTTCGCGTTGTCGTTTACGAAGAGCCAGCGGCCATCGTATTTCGACGCGGTCTGCGACAGCGCCGGATGGTGCACATCGCCCCAACTGTAATCGCCCATCATTTTTTTCGATTCCTCATCGAACCCGTAGCCCGTCGCGGGATAAGGCGCGTAAACGGGAATCGTGGTGATGTGGCGCATCGACGGGATGCCGGCGACAAAGACCTGGCCGGAATGCCCTCCAGAATAGAACAAGTAGTACTCGTCCTTATCGCCCGGAGCGACGTAAGTCGCGTCCGCATTCGCGGCGCGTTCGTTCTTCGCTGTGGTCGATTTCCCACAACTCGTTAGACTGGCTGCCGCGACGACCGCCGCAGCGACGATCAGGTATGGTGTGCTTGGTTTCATGGTGATGGGGATCTGGAGTTCAAGTGAGACTTACTTTACGGTCATGAAACCTTTTGTGCCCTGCGTGTAGTGGCCCGGGAAGGAGCAGACGTAGAGGTATTGCCCCGGGACGTAGGGAGCATTGAAGGTAATCGTCTCAGTCTCGTTCGGACCAAGGAGCTTGGTATGCCCGAGGACGTTCTTGTCGCTGGCCGGAACGTAATCGTGCGCCGCTTCCTGTGACGCGGGATCGAGAAACCTGGCCTGAATGTTTTGCTCGGTGATCTGTTTATCGAGCACGACGAGGTTGTGGCCCATCGAGAACTTTGGCGTCGTGCCGACGTTCTTCAGCGTGATGGAAATCTTCTGGCCCGGGCTCGCATCAAAAGCTGTCACATCAAAGCGCATCTTATCGTCTGCCTGCACCGTCACTTCCTTCGGCGGTGTTTCCGGCGCGCGTGAACAACCCGTGACAGAGAACAGCAGGGCGCTGCATCCGAGGGCGAGGAGTGGAAGTGAGTTAGCTAGTTTGGTTCGCATTGTTTTATCCTTTTGTTTGCATCGTTCATCTAAGACGAAGTGCGCGCCGGCGCTTTCCCGATATTGCCCAGGACTGACCCTCTTTTGGTGCAGCGACTCCGGGCGGTCGTTTTTTCTGGAAGAGAGACCAGGCAAGGGGATTCAATTGTCCGATGCAAAGAAGTTTCCTGGCCGGAATGGCTCTCGGACTTTTCCTCCCGCTGACGGCCTGCCATCGTACGCCAGATTCCGGAAATAGCCCGCGGCTATATGAAACGCGCGGAATCGTGCGCGGAATTGCCCCGGATGGGAGAACGATCGACATCCAGCACGAAGACATCCCGGGCTTCATGCCCTCGATGACGATGCCTTTTTCCGCGCGCAATTCCAAGGAGATCGGCACTCTCCGGACGGGCGACGGAGTTTCTTTTCGGCTAACCGTGACGGAGAAAGATTCCTGGATCGATCAGGTGAAGAAAATTCCGGTGGAAGGGATTCGCGTCTTTGAATCAACACCGACGCCATCAATTTTTACGAGTGCCGGCGGACGGCTGCGCGAGGGCGACAGGATTCCGGTTTTTTTCCTAACGAATCAGAATGGCGAACAGATCACGCCCAAAACGTTTCGCGGCCAACCATTTGTCCTGACCTTCATTTTCACGCGCTGCCCGATGCCGACCTTCTGCCCGCGCATGTCGAATAACTTCGCCGAGTTGCAAAAAGCCATTCAAAGCGGAAGCGGCGCGCTCGCCGAAACGCGGCTGCTCAGCGTCACCATCGACCCCCAATTCGACACGCCCGCGGTCCTGAAGGAATACGGCAAGCACGCCGGAGCCGATCCGCAGATCTGGAATTTCGGGAGCGCTGACCCGACGGAAATCGACAAGCTGGCAGAAGCATTCGCCGTTCACCGCGAGCGTGAAGGGGGCACGATCAGCCACGGCCTGACGACTGCCTTGATCGATCGCGAAGGCAAGATCGCCAGGCTTTGGCGCGGCAACGCGTGGACCGTCCAGGAGGTTCTTCGTGAAATTAAGTAAGGCGCGACGGAACGAGGTTGCGTGAAGGGTCAGCCACCCACACTCGTTAGGCCCGCATTCACCAGTCTCTGCTGGGAGGAGCCGTTTCGAGTCTTCTTTCCCGCTGGTCTGCTTCTGGGCGTAATCGGCGTTCTGCTCTGGCCGATGTTCCTGCTCGGCTTCACGCAGACCTATCCGGCGATCGCGCACGCGCGGCTCATGATTGAAGGAATGATGACCTGTTTCATCTTCGGCTTCCTGGGCACGGCGGGACCGCGGGTGATGTCGGTACCGCACTTCACGAGAGCGGAGGTGTTGCGCGCGCTCCTGTTGATCATTGCGGCCAGCTTCGCGCACCTCGCTGCATTTTACACCCTGGGCGATTCGTTCTTCCTCGCCGCGCTCCTGCTCTTCGCGCTTTCCCTCGGGCGAAGATTCGTCCGCCGGGAAGATTCACCGCCGCCGAATTTCGCGCTCGTCGGTCTTGGGATTCTGAATGGCATTGCCGGCACGGCGTTGATCATCTGGAGCGAAGCGACGAATTTCGCGCCGGCATTTTATCGGATTGGCAGCTCCTTCTTAAACCTTGGCTTTGTGTTGTTGCCATTGCTCGGCGTGGCGCCGTTCTTCCTCCGCCGCTTACTCGATTTACCGACAGAAGAAGCGACCGAATCGCATCACGGAGCAAAACTGGCGCTCGCGCTTGCGGTCGGCCTAACGATTGATGCTTCCTTCGTGCTTGAACTCTTCAGCGCGAATACGGCCATCGCGTGGCTGCGTTGTGCGTGCGCGATCGTCTGGCTCGCGCTCACCTTGCCGCTCCGCGGCAGTAATCTGCTCGCGACTTATCTAAGAATGGGTCTCGCGGCCATCGTGGCGGCGCTTGGCTTGATGGCGGTGCTGCCCGCGTATCGCATCTCCGCCCTGCACGTTATTTTCATCGGCGGATTTAGCGTGGCAATCTTCTCCGTTGCGACGCGCGTCGTTCTCGGTCACAGCGGCAGGCTAGCTCTGCTTCGACAGCGAAGGTGGCTATTGTGGGCGGTGCTCGCGCTCCTTGTCCTCGCCATGATCTCGCGTTTCAGCGCCGATTTCGTCCCGATGCGCAACGAACACTTAATCGGTGCCGCAGCCTGCTGGCTCGTCGCCGCTCTGGTCTGGGGGCGATGGTATTACCGCGCGGAACAGGAGTGACTTTTAGTCCGCCAACACGCGCTTTGCCTCATCCACGCTCTCGCACGTAACGGTGCGAACGTCCGGGCTGTAGTGGAAGCGAGACATGATCTGCAATCCAATGTCGCACCTCGGATCGGGGATGGCCCGGACCACGCAGGAGACGCCGGCATCGTTGCAAAGCTCCATGATTTTTTCGAGCGCAGGAGCGCAGGAGACGCCCATCATTTCGAGGCCGGTTAGATCGACCAAAAGGCGGAAGTTAGGTTGTAATTTCCAAAGCGCCGACCGCACCTCGGTCGCGCATTGCTCGATGTCCGCCGTTTCAACCCGACCGTGGTAACGAATCACCAGCAAGTTCCGTGGCTGATCGATTTCGACCGCAAAACGCGAAGCGGTCACCGGCGCTTCCGCATTTTCTTGCAGGATCATCGGGCTAGCCTCCTTTCTTCATCGATTCGATCAGGCGGGTGCGTGCTTGTTGCAGACGCTTGATCATCACTTCGCTCATCCTCTTGAAAAGCTCGTAGCCGAGCCCCGGGTCCTTCTCGCAGCACTCGCGCAGAATGGTTCCGTAGAAAAAGATGGCCGTCGTCGGTTCGGTGGTGCGGGCGGTGAAGTGCCAGGTATAGGGCGGAAAAATCCACGACCAACCGAGCAAATCGCCCGCTCCTATGGTGTCGATGACCACCGGCGTGTCGTCGCCGGACTCGAGGAGGACACGCCCGCTCTCGATGAGATAAAAGCGGTTGGCCGTTTCGCCCGCGTGAAAAATAAGCTCGCCCGCCGGGAAGTGCGTCAGCATCGCGCAATCGCTAAATAGCCGCCGATGATGTTCGTTTAGTCCGACGAGAAACGGATGCGCGGCGACGCGCGCTTCCAAGTCCCTGCGATTCGGCGTTGTCCTTGGAGTCTCTTCTGTTGTTGTCATTTCTTCCTCTTTGGGTTCGGGATCACTAATACCGGACAATTCGCATAACACACGACGTGCTCCGACGTGCTCCCGAGCAGGGCATGCACAACGCCCGTGCTGCCGTGGGTGGAGGTAATGATGAGGTCGACCTCGTGGCTCGCTGCGTAGTCGCAGATTTGCCGCGCGGCCGGTCCGGATTCGACCACCGTTTCCACGACGACGCCGCACTCCAGCATTTGCGAAGCGATTGCACCGAGGGCTTTCCGGGCCGCGGGCGCGGCGTCGAAATCGGCCAGCGGAATCTGGCGCACGCCCAGTTCTCCGTACGGGATGCGGGGCGGGATTGGCACACTGTGGAAGAGGATCAGTCCCGCTTTCCAGAAATGCGCAAATGGAACGGCAAACTGCAGGGCAGCCATTGAGCAATCGGATAAATCGAGCGGCACGAGAACCTTGTTTAACCGCAGGACGCGCTCGTTTCTTTTGTTCGTGCAAAGGAAATCATGCTCGCGTTCGCGCACGATCATGACCGGAAGGCCTGCGTGCTGCACCACGCGCTCCGCAGTGCTGCCGAGGAGCACATGTTTCAAACCAGTGTGGCCGCGCGTCGAAATGACAATAAGGTCGGCCTCGATTCTCTGCGCGAGCCGGCAAATTTCATGATACGCGCGGCCAATCACGACGTGCAGATGATCGGCTGGTAATTCAGTCCCCTGTTTTGCACCGAGGTCGCGCAGCCGGCGCCTGGCCCGACGGGTTGCTTCCGGTTGCGGAATGACGAGCGCGACCGCTTCGAGAGTCGGCACGTAATCGTAATCGCACACGTGCGCCAGATGGAGCTCCGCGCCGAATTGCTTCGCCAATGCGAACGCGTATTCGAACGCTTTGATCGAGCTGTGCGAGAAATCGACCGGCACGAGAATGCGATCGATCTTGCATGGACGCTGCGGCACCGACGCCTGCGCCGAGCGCGCGCGCCCGGAATTTTTATTGGGCGCTCGCGTTCATGATCCTCGGCGGCTTCGGGATGTTGCTCTTTTTCTCCACCGCCAACACGGTCATGCAACTGATCGTACCCGATGAAATGCGCGGCCGGGTCCTGGGAGTTTGGGGGTTTGTCTTCGGCGCGATGATTCCGCTCGGCAGTCTGGAGGCCGGGGCGCTCGCCCATTGGTTAGGCGCGCCGTTTGCCCTCGCCTTCGGTGCAGTCATTTGCGCGATCGCGGGACTGGTCGCCCTGCTCGTAATCCGCCGCCGCGAAGCGGCGGAACGCAAGTAAATCGCGTCAGCGTTTTGGAGTGCGCCGGTGTTCCGGCGCTTTGGATTTGTTGCCGAAGCCAACGCGCTAGCCGCAATATGCTTCGCGGAGCGACGCCAGACTTAGCCCCACCAATCCAAAGCGGCGCAGCAGCGCCGCACTCCAAAACGCAAGCGAGCTATTGCGAGGCGGCGGTCGCGTTTACGTGCACCGGGCCGGCTTTGCTCACGGTCATTTCTTTGATGAGCTGGCCTTTCATCGCGCCGTTAGCGTAGGTGATCGTGTACTGGCCGGGCTCAGGCAGGTTCACGCTGAAGCTGCCGTCCTTGTTGGGCTGGGCGGTCTGGCGTGCGGCACTGCCGGGATCCTTCTTTACGATAACATCTATGCCTCTGATGGGCTTGGTGGCACTATCCGTTGATTGCGGGCCCTTCTGCGCGGACCCGACGTTGACGGTGAAGATGATGACAATGAGAACGAGAAGCGAGCGAAGAGCTTTCATGCTTCGGGGTTTAACCGCGCGCGAGTCGATTGGGAAGCATAAACCTTAGGCGCTTGCGTTTTGGAGTGCGCCGGTGTTCCGGCGCTTTGGATTTCTCAGCCTCACGACTGCCCCGCCAATCCAAAGCGGCGCGGCAGCGCCGCACTCCAAAACGCTAGCGCTTTTGGTTGTTTTGTTCTTGGTCGGGCATCACTCTGACATACATGCCGGTGCGGAAGATGCCTTGGCCACACGCGCCGACGCATCAACTCGCTGAGCGTGGGACTTATTTCGTTACGGCGGGCACTTACTTGAAGGAGCATTACTTCCGCGAGCGGAAGCGGCTCGATGTTCTTGAACGCGGCTTACTCACCGTAGCCCACGATTACGGCTGGCAACTCGAGGTCTGGGCCGTTTTCTCGAATCATTATCATTTCATTGCACATTCGCCGGAGGCGGATGATTCATCCGCGAGCCTTTCGCAGATGCTCGGTGTTCTGCACACGCGCACTGCTGGCTGGTTAACCGACTTGATAAAACGCCACGCCGTCAGGTGTGGCATAACTTTTGGGAGACGAAGCTGACCTATCAAAAATCTTACTTCGCACGCTTGAACTACGTGCATCAGAACCCGGTGACACACGGTTTGGTGACAGTGGCGAATCTGTACCCGTGGTGCTCCGCGAGATGGTTCGAGCGGACGGCGTCCAGGGCGATGGTCGAGTCAGTTTACCGATTCAAGTTCGACCAGCTC